>JAEURK010000292.1 GCA_016789175.1 Anaerolineales bacterium | reverse complement strand
GTACGGCCAGGCGCCCGACAAGGCGCTGGCCGTCTACGGCAACCGCGGCGTCGCCGGCATCGACGGCCTGGTCTCGACCGCGCTCGGCGTCGCGGCGGCCACACCCGACCGTCCGCTCACGCTCGTCCTGGGCGATCTGGCCCTGTACCACGACCTGAACGGACTGCTGGCCGTTCGGCGCTGCGGCGTGCCGATCACGATCGTGGTCGTCAACAACGACGGCGGCGGCATCTTCCGCCGTCTACCGATCCGAGACTTCGAACCCGCCTTCACCGACCTGTTTCTGACGCCGCACGGCCTGAGCTTCGCGTCCGCGGCGCAGCTCCACGGCCTCGCCTACGCGGCGCCAACCACGCGCGCCGACTTCCGCGCCGCCCTTACAGCGGCCCTCGCCTCCCGCGAACCAGCGCTGCTCGAGATCAAGACCGACTCGGCCCTGGATCTTGAAGTTGCTAAACTTATCCGAAAGAATGCCCTTGCTGATTGTTGATTGTGGATTTCGGATTGCTGATTGACAGCCAATCAGCAATCCGAAATCCACAATCAACAATTACGGAGTCGTTATGCCTGACTGGATCGAAGCCAAAGCTTACGAAGATATCACCTACCACAAGGCCGATGGAATGGCCCGCATCGCGTTCAATCGGCCTGAGGTGCGCAACGCCTTCCGTCCGAAAACCATCGACGAGATGATCGACGCCTTCCGCAACGCCTGGGCCGATGAGCGCATCGGTGTGGTGTTGCTCACGGGCAACGGCCCGGCCAAGGACGGCAAGTACGCGTTCTGCTCCGGCGGCGATCAGAAGGTGCGCGGACACGCCGGCTACGTCGGCGACGACGGCCGCGCCCGCCTGAACGTGCTTGAACTGCAGCGCATTATCCGCACCATGCCCAAGCCCGTGATCGCGCTGGTGGCCGGCTACGCCATCGGCGGCGGACACGTCCTGCACGTCATCGCCGACTTGACCATCGCGGCCGACAACGCCATCTTCGGCCAGACCGGGCCCAAGGTCGGCAGCTTCGACGGCGGCTTCGGCAGCAGCTACCTGGCTTCGATCATCGGCCAGAAAAAGGCGCGCGAGATCTGGTACCTGTGCCGCCAATACGACGCAACCGAAGCCCTGGAGATGGGCCTGGTCAACAAGGTCGTGCCGGTCGACCAGCTCGAAGCCGAGGGCGTGCAGTGGGCCGGCGAGATCCTCGAGAAGAGCCCGATCGCGATCCGGTTTCTCAAGGCCGGCTTCAACGCCGATCTCGACGGCCAGACCGGCCTGCAGGTGCTCGCCGGCGACGCCACCATGCTCTACTACATGAGCGAGGAAGGCAGCGAGGGCAAGAACGCGTTCGTCGAGAAGCGCAAGCCGGATTTCAAGAAGTACCCGTGGAGACCGTGACGGGTCTGATCGAGGATGGCGGCATGAGTGACGTGAGCGGCACAGCGAACCCACCTGCGCTCGAGGACCTGGCGCAGCCCGCGCACTGGTTGGCCGAACAGGCGCGCCAGCGGCCGGATGCGCCGGCCGTGATCACACGCGACGCAACGCTGACCTACGCCGCGCTGGAGGCACGTGTCGCCGTGTGGGCCGCCGAGCTGGCCGGGCGCGGCGTGATGCCCGGCGAGCCGGTGGCGGCCTGGTTGCCGCTGACGATCGAGTCGGTGGTGATCGTGCACGCGGTCGCGCGCGCCGGCGCGGTGCTGGTGCCGCTCAACACCCGGCTGACAACCGACGAGATCGCATGGCAGATCCGGCACGTGGGCGCGCGGTTTGTAATCATCGCGGGTGAGCCGGCGCCGGTGTTACCGGACGGCGTGGCGGTAGTGAAAGCAGGAGCGCGGAGCGATTTCTCCCCTGCCTCCTCCCTCCTCCCTCTGCCCTCTTCCCTCCAGGCGATCGTCTTCACCTCCGGCACCTCCGGGCGGCCCAGAGGCGCGCTGCTGTCGTTCGCCAATCACTTCTGGAGCGCCATGGCCTCGGCTCTGCGGATCGGGACGTTGCCGGGCGATCGCTGGCTGTGCCCGTTGCCGCTGTACCACGTCGGCGGGCTCGCGATCGTCTGGCGCAGCTGTCTGTACGGCACCGCCCTGGTGCTGGCGACGTCGTCACGAGTCGAGGACCTGGCGCAGGATCTGCGCGACCAGGCCGCGACCCTGGTATCACTCGTGCCGACCCAACTGCAGCGCCTGCTCGACCACGACGCTGAGGCGCTGCACGGCGTGCGGCTGGTGCTGCTGGGCGGCGCCGCTGCCACGCCCGAGTTGATGGCCCGGGCCCAGGCGGCCGGTGTGCGGGTGGCGCCCACCTACGGCCTGACCGAGACCGCGTCACAGATCGCCACGCAGCGCCCTGAGGACGCGCTCCGCAAGCCCGGCAGCGTCGGCAAGGCCCTGCCCTGGTCGCGGATCCGTGTGCTGGCCGAAGACGGCACGGAGGCCCCGATCGGCACGCCAGGCGAGATCGTGATCGCCGGGCCGACGGTCTTTCGCGGATACTGGCGCGACTCAGCCGCGACGGCCGCTGCCCTCCGCGACGACGCGCTGCACACGGGCGACATCGGTTACGTCGACGCTGAGGGCGACTTGTGGGTGCTACAGCGGCGGACGGATCTGATCGTCAGTGGGGGCGAGAACGTCTACCCGGCCGAGGTCGAGGCCGTCTTGGCCGCGCACCCGGCCGTCTCGATGGCGTGCGTGGTCGGCCTGCCGGACCCCGAGTGGGGCCAGCGCGTGGCGGCCGCGGTCGTCGTGCGAGCGGGCGCGACACTCACCGAAACCGAGCTGATCGACTTCGCCCGGTCCAGCTTGGCCGGCTACAAACAGCCGCGGCGGGTGCGCTTCCTGGAAGCGCTGCCCATGACCGCCAGCGGCAAGGTACTGCGCCGCGCGGTGGCGGAGCTCGTTTTGGCCGGGGACGCCTGACGGCGTCACCGCCTCGATCCGGGCGCGGCCCGGCAATGAACCGATGCCCTCTCACACCCTCAACGGCCTGGACTACGACGTTGCCGAGTACGGGGCCGGCCCTGAAGCCGTTCTGCTCCTGCACGGCTTCACCGGCAGCAGCGCGAGCTGGGCGCCGATCGCCGCGCGGTTGGCCAGGCGCTACCGCGTGCTTGCGCCCGACCTGCTCGGCCATGGCGCAACGGCCGCGCCGCCGGACCCCGAACGTTATCGCATCGCGCACGCGGCCAACGACCTGATCACCCTGCTCGACCGGCTCGGCCTGGCATCCGTGCACTGGGTCGGCTATTCGATGGGCGCACGCCTTGGACTCTACGCGGCGCTCCACCACCCCGAGCGAGTGCGGACCCTCACACTCGAGAGCGGCTCGCCGGGTCTGGCCACGGCCGAGGAACGGGCGGCCCGCGTCGCGTCCGACGCCGGCCTGGCCGATCGAATCGAGCGCGATGGCCTGGAGGCCTTTGTGGCCTACTGGGAGGCGCTGCCATTGTTCGCGTCGCAGGCGCAACTGCCGGAGTCGGTTCGAGCCTCTCTGCATGCGGCCCGCCTGCGCAACAACCCGCTCGGCCTGGCCAATAGCCTGCGCGGCATGGGGACGGGGGCCCAACCCTCCGGATGGGAAGCCCTGAGCAGCTTTACCCACTCCACGCGCCTGATCGTCGGCGAACTGGACACCAAATTCGTGGGGATCGCGCAGGCGATGCAGGCTCGGCTGCCGCAGGCGCTCACGACGGTCGTGCCCGACGTCGGCCACACCGTCCATCTCGAAAACGCGAGCGCATTCCTGGCGGCCCTGGTCCAAGGCTTCAAACGCTGACGCCTCGCTCCTATCCCAATGCCCCGGCTGCGGTCGGCAAAGTCGCGCCCCGGATTGCCGAAGCCCGCTCGCCGGGATCCCTCGCTCGTCCAATCGCGCAGGCGGACTCATATGCCGCCGGGCCCAACGCGGCGCGGGCCAGCGCAAGCAGGGCCGTCCGCTGTCGATCTTCGAACGGGGTCAGGGCGGCCCGACACTCCGAACGGATCCGGTCGGCAGAGCTGAACCATTGGACGGCCGGCCCCCAACACCTGCGCTGGGCCAGCACCTCAGCCAGACCGTCGAGGACACGCGCGGTATTGGCTTCATCTTCGCGCGCCAGCCAGATCCCGAGACTGTGCTCGAGAAGCGCGTCGGCGCGGTCCAGGTCGCCTGCCTTCAACTCGATCAGGCCCCAGTGGTAATGCACCCAGCCGATCCCGTGTTGGTGGTTCAGGCTGGTGTAGAGCCCGAGGGACTCGGCACACCAGCGCCGGGCCTGCGCGACCTCACCCCGCGCACTGGCCGCCACGGCCAACCCATACAGGGCATTGGCAGTGCCTTCCACATCGCCGACCGCTCGATTGTGGCTCAGAGCTTCCCGATAGGCCTCCTCAGCCTCGACCCAATCGCCCAGTCTGAGGAGCAGACCGGCCCGGATGACCAGGGCGAATTTCACCCGATGCGGCTGGTCAGCGATGGCGCGGTTGAGATCAACGGCCTCGGCCAGGACGGCGTTGGCGCGTTCCCACTCGCCTTGCGCCGTGAGCACGAGCCCAAGGTTGGTCACGGCAGACGAGATCAACTCGGCTGATCCCGTCTGTCGGCCCGTGTCGATCGCGGCCTCACTCCAGGCCACGGCGCGGGCATAATCGCTCAGGCTCCAGGCGAGTACACTGGCCGTGCGTAAGGCCCGAGATTGCACGTCGAGAGGCGCGGCCTGCCGCCGGATCAGGGCCGGCTCGAACCAGCCCAGCCCCTCGCGCATCAAACCGCGTTGCCAGAAGAAGCGGAAGACCCCGGTGGCGATGCGCAAGACGGGCTCAACCCGGCCCTGGCGCCGGGCCCAGGCAACCGCCGCGCGCAGGTTGTCGAGCTCGACCAGCAGCCGCCGGCCCCACTCGGCTTGATCAGGGCCAACCAGGGCCGCGTAAGCGCGTTCGGCCAGCGCCACACAGTAGGCGAGATGACGGTCGCGGATCTCGTCGGCATCCTCGCGGGCCCGCAATTGCTCGGCGCCGAATTCGCGCACGGTCTCGAGCAGGCCGAAGCGCGTCTCCCCGGCGCCGACACGCACGTTCACGAGGCTCGTCTCCACCAGGTGTTCAAGAGCCGAGGCGGAGGGTGCGCCGGCAACCACTTGAGCCGCATCGGGCGTGAAGCCGCCCGCAAACACACTCAAGGCCGCGAACACGCGTTGCGCCTCTTCCGGGAGTCGGTCATAACTCCAGGCGATGCTGGCGTGCAGGGTGCGCTGGCGTTCAGGCAAGTCGCGTGAACCGGCACCCAATGAGCTCAATCCCCCCGACAACTGCTGACGCAGGTCACCCAGAGCCCACGACCGCGCCCGGCTGGCGACCAGCTCGATGGCCAGCGGCACGTGATCGACCTGCGCGCAGATCGCGGCGATGTCGGCGGCCGTGGACGCATCCATCGCCCAACCGGGCACGGCCGACCCGGCCCGGGCTCGGAACAGGGCCTGGGCCTCGTCCGCGGCCATCGGATCGAGCCCATACAGGTGCTCAGCCCGAATCCGCAACGGCGCGCGGCTGGTGACCAGCAGGTGGACCCCCGACCCGCTGGCGGCCAACGCCGCGATCTCGGGCGCAGCATCGAGCACGTGTTCGGCATTGTCCAACACGATCAACAGGTGCCGGTCACGCAGCGAATGGCGCAAGGATTCGGTCAGTGATTGGCGCGCCTGTTCCTTGACGCCGAGTACGGCGGCGATGGCGGCTGGCAGAAGTTCGGCGCTGGACAGAGGCGCGAGTTCGACCACAGCCACCCCATCCTCGAACGCGTGCCGGAGGTCGTGGGCCACCTCGAGCGCCAGCCGGGTTTTGCCCAGGCCCGGTGCGCCGATCACGGTGACCACACGGGTCTCCGAGGTCTCGACCAGCCGTCGCACGGCCTGACGCTCTCGCGATCGCCCGATCAAAGGTCCGAGCCCGAGGTGTGGCAGGCCGGGCGCCGGCCCGTGCCGGCGCAGACCGGTCAGATCGCGAGCGCGGATCCGACTGTACAGTTCGAGGCTGGCGGCCTCGGGTTCGGTCTCGAACTCGTTCCTCAACATCCGGCGCAGATGATCGAACTGGGCTTCGGCCGCGGCCCATTCACCGTTCAGGGCCAGGAGCCGCATCTGTTCGCGGCGGGCGGTCTCCGATAACGAGTCGAGCGCGATCATGCGGGCTGCGCCGGCGCCGGCCGTGCCAAAGTCGCCGATCCACTCGGCCCGTTCGGTCAGGCGCTCGAGGGCGCTCAGGGCGCGGGCACGGAGCCGTTCGCGCCACACCGCCGACCACTCTTCAAACGGAGCGCTGTCGCTCAGAAAGAAGTGATCGAGGAAGTCGCCCCGATACAGCGTCATGGCCTGCTCCAGATCCCGCGCGCAGGTCAGACACGTTCGCCAACTTCGATGGCGATGCTGCTCGGCCCGGTGGATCGTCCTCACAAAGGCGGTTACGTCGAGCTGAACGTGCGCATTGGGGTTGAACTGGATCGAATCGTTGGCGACCAGCAGGAAGGGCGTGACCGTGTCTCTGTCGCCCAGGGCCTGCCGCAATTGGCTGATGGCCTGGCTCAGGCTGGCTCGGGCGGCGCGCTCATCGTGCTCGGGCCAGAGTTGGGCACAGAGCGCGGAGCGGGCATGCGCGCGCTCACATTCCAACGCCAAAAACACCAACAGGGCCTTGACCTTCTTGGTGTCAAGCCCGGTGAGCGGCTGGTCATCCAGCGTCATCGTCAGTGGCCCGAGGGCGGAAAGGGTGAGGCGCGGCATAAGGCTGCTCGTTGATCTGCGACCGTATTTTAGAGTTTTTTGAGAGCGCGCACCTAAGGTTCGTCGCAGGGATATCACGCGTGGCAAACCCCAAGTACCGTGCCTTTTTGCTGCGGGTGTGGTGGACCGACGACGGCGCCTGGCGGGCTGTGCTCGAGGACCCGCACACCGGCGAACGGCTGCCCTTTGCACAGCCGGAGGCGCTTCTGCTCTGCCTGTGTCAGCGTGACGATCCCGGTGAGACCACGCACGCCGACGATACGACGTCGTCGCGCTCCACATAAGGAACACAGATGCCGAATGCCCTCCGACTCCCCCTCTCTCTGCTCGCGCCAATCTTGGCCCTGATGCTGGCACTCCCCACCCCGGCCCAGGCCAGCTGGAGGTCACTAACCGGCCCTCTGCCCGCCCATACCAGCATCGGCTATGGCTGGCAGATCAGCCCCAACTCGCGCTATGTGGTTTTTGAGGCGGACCTTGCGGTGGAGGGCGTCAACGAGCTCTACAGTGTGCCCATTGACGGTTCGACCCCGGTCAAACTGAATGCGCCATTGGTGGCAGGCGGCGCCGTCGACCGCTTCGCGATCACGCCCGATAGTCAGTACGTGCTCTACACTGCCGATCAGGACGTCGACAATCGCGTCGAACTGTATCGCGTACCGATCGATGGCGGGCCGGTGGTCAAGCTGAGCGGGACCATCACCCCCGGGGGAAACGTCGAGGCCTTCAAGATCGATCCGGACAATGTGCGGGTGGTCTACCTGGCCGACCAGACCACCAACGACTTGCACGAGCTCTACAGCGCGCCGATCGCGGGCGGTTCGTGGGTCAAGCTCAACGGCCCGCTCGTGCGTGGCGGAGGTGTTCTCGATGCTTTCGCCATCGAACCGATCTCGAATCGGGTGGTGTATCAGGCCTATCAGGACGTGAGCACCCGGATCGAGATATTCGGCGTGCCGATCGCCGGCGGAACCCCGGTCCGGCTGAATGAATCCGGCGCAATCGTCGACTTCACCTTCCAGGTCAATCCGAGCCTGCCGGTGGTCGTGTTTTCGGCGACACCCAGCGGCTCGTCCGTGACGCGCCTGTACATGAACGCCACGGCCGGCAGTCTGTTGACCGAACTCAGCTTCACGCTGGCCAGCAATCAGTCCGTTTTTGGTTACCTCATCAGCCCACAGGGTGATCGCGTGGTCTATAACGTGGTCACCGACCCAGGCGGTGGCTTCGTCCGGGACGGAAACCTGTATAGCGTGCTGATCGGGGGCGGCCCATCGACTTTGCTGACCACCAAAGCTGACGCCGGCTATGGCGTGTACGGCGCCACCTTCAGCATCAGCTCCGACAATCAGCGCGTGGTCTACCGCTATCGACGAAACGCGACCGCGCCGACCCTTCTTGAGGCCGTGGATCTCGTCGGCGGAAACCGTGTGACGCTCTACACCGACGCCGGCGCCCCGCCCCTGTTGGGCTTTCACCTGAGCGCCGATGGGCAGTCGGTGGTGTATCAGCAGACGTCGTCGGCTGGCACGCTGCGCACGGTTCCGACGAGCGGCGGCAGCGCGACCATCGTCGGGTCTGGAACCTTCCACCAGATCCTGCCCGACAGCAGCCGGGTGTTGTACACCACAAGCACGATCTCGGGTCGGTTTGACCTGTTCAGCCAGCTCCTTAGCGGCGGCGGCCAACGCAACCTGAGCCGAGTCGAAGAACAGGTTCAGGTCGGCGAGGTGCTGGCCAGCCCGGATAGCCAGTGGATCGTCTACGAGGTCGCAGGCACCGGCGCCACGCCTTTCAAAGAGCTGCGCGTCAGCGACGGGGCTGAGGCGCCAGTGCCTCAACGGCTCTTCTTGACCAGTCTGCAGCGCTGAGCGACCCGACGCGCACCAGCCCCACCGATGCGGACCTCAGGCCTCCCCCCACGCGCACAACGTCTCGACGTAGGCCGCCGAGCCATCACGCAGCCAGCCGTCGAGCTGGGCGACGTCCTTCAGGTTTTGACCGCGCCGCCGCGGCACGACGATGTAGCCGGTCTCGACCTCGGGCAGGGCCGTCATATCGCCCCAGAGCTTTTCGAACTGCGCCACCGGGAAGACGTCCTCCTGCCCGTAGCCCCAACGCTTCTTGACGTCCTTGAGGGTGATGTAGGTCGGCATGCGCGCAGCCAACGCGCGGATGGCCTCGGCCACGCGCAGCTCATGGTCGAGGTCGGCCCGGGTCAGGCCAAAGACCGCCAGCAGCCGATCGAGGTCGATCCAGAACGTGTTCGAGTTGTAGTACGACAGCTGGAACTCGTCTTCTTCGCCCGGCAGCGCCAGACCCTCCACCAGCCGCACCCGATCGTCGATCCGCGCCAACCCGCCGCCGCGATCCTCGATCTGACGGGCGATGACCTCCACGTTCAGCGTCGCGCCCGAACGCAGATGCCAGCCCAGCACAATCGGGTCCACGTCGGCGCCGATTGCATCGACGTTGTGCAACATCAGGGTCTTGAGCGCCGGCCGCTCGCGCAGCAGCCCCGCCAACACACCGTTTCGCAGCAGGTTCGGGATCTCGAACCAATGCCCGACCGGATGCAGACACTGCAGCGGCACATTGTCGACGTAGTCGCTGCCTTCCCCGGTCGCACGCGCCCAGTTGATCAGGGCCGCATGCACGCTCTCGCGCATCTTTTGCTGGCGTTCGTCGAGCAGTTGCTGAGGTTGTTCCTCCCACGCGAAACGCAGATCGCGCGCCATCGGCACGATGCGCAGGCCCACCGCGCGCCCCGGGGAGAGGCGCAGCGGACCCGGATAGCGATAGTCTCCGTGTTGATCCAGGAAATCGCGGATGGCGCCATTCGTCAGGTAGCTGGTCGTGATCAGGTGCGGCAGCCACGATCCGGCCGCCTGCCCGATGCGGCGGCTCTTGGCGAGATGGATCTCGAGGAAGGTGCGATGCCGGCCGCCGAGCTTGACGAAGGGGTTGATGGCCTTGACGACGCCCGCGCCCTCGGTCCAGCGGCTGCCGACTCCGGCCGCCAGCGTCACCACGGCCACGGCCCCGGCGCGCAGGGCCGCCTCGCCCTCGGCGCGCAGACTCGCGGCATCCGGCAACGCGTCACTGTGCGCCACGTCGCCGGCCCGCACATCCGTGATCTCGGTGCTGGCCGGCAGGCGGTTGTGCGCCAGCCCGATCCGACCCTGCCGCAGATCGGCCCGGATCTGTTCGTGTTGGGCGCGGTCGAAGCCAAGCTCGTCGAGCACGGCCTGCAGATCCTGACCGGCGCCGGCCGCCGCGCCCGCGCGGGGCATGACCCGGTCGAACAGGGTCTGGACCATGCCGGCCAGGGCCGGGTCGACCCGACAGGCCGCGGCAAAGCGGTCGAGCTCGAGCCGCCGTCCCGGCGAGAGCTGGCCGGGGTCACGGCGCAACAGGGCCGGGGTCGTCAGGGTGTAGTATCCGGCCGGCATCAACGCCGCCGCGCCCGTGACCAGCTCGCCCCAGGTGCCGCGGGTGTTGATGGCAAAGTCGTAGACGACGGGCTCCATCGCGAACGGCAGGGCCTGTTCGAGCTCACGCTTGGCACGGCCGAGCAACTCCGGCAGCGCGGCCTTGGCGGCCTCGCGCCGCCGGGGGTCGACGATCAGGCCCATGCCGCCGCCCGACGCGCCGCCCAGCATCCAGAAGCCCCAGAAATCCGGGCCGAACGCCGCCTGGGCGCGCTCGATCAGGCGCTCGGTGAACAACGTCGTGGCCCGCGGGATGATGGCCTGGATCGGGCCCATGAAGTTGCGGGTCGTGGCCGCGCCAATCCCGCGCACATCGCCGGCGTGTAGCAGCGTCTCGATCTCGCGCAGCAGCGCGATGGCGTCCTGGCGCGCACGCCATTCGACCTCGGATCGCAACAGGTACTTCTCGGTCACCTGCTGCAGGATCGGGCCGACGTTCTGGGCCATGCCGCCGTGAAACAGGATCAGGCTGTCCTGCAGCTTGCGGCGCGTGTCCTCGGTGATCTCGTCGCGCGTGAAGATGTGGTGCTGCGGGAGCAACCGGCCGCGGCTGACACCGTGCTCAGGGTCGTCAGGCCCGGCGGCGACGCCCGTGATCAGCTTCATATCGGGCCAGACGCCGCCCGAGTCCTGCCAGCCGCCGCCCGAGCCGGCCAGCCACTCGCCCAGGATCGCGCGCGCCGCCACCAATCGACGCTCGGGCTCGGTCAGCTGTCCCGTCAACGTCCCGGCCTGACCGGTAGCCCGCATGCAACACGTGATCAGAGAGGCCAGCAGGTTGGTCGACACCGCCAGACGCGACCCCTTCGGGATCCCGTTGACGTTGCTGACGAGTTCGAGGCCCCGCCCCGGGCCGACCAGGCGCGTCAGCAACCCGTTCGGGCCGTCGAGCCGCTCGCCCGAACCCTCCATGCCCGGCGGCACGAGACCCGACGCGATCACGGCCGCTTTGAGCAGGCCGAGGTAGTCGCGAGCGTAGTCGAAGACCTCGGCCACGGTCGTGATCTCGGCCACGGTGTTCAGGTCGACGCTGACCAGGCGCAGCACCGGCTCGTCAATCACGCGTAGATATGCCTCGACCGGCGGGCGCGGCTGCGGGTCGCGTCCGTGGACGGCCAGGTCGATGGAGACGTTGAGCACGCGAGCACCCTCGGGGAAGTCCATGCCGAGGAAGAAGATGTCGCTCCAGGCGCTGTGCGACAGATCCATGCGCACCGGCGTCGCCTCGCGCAGAATCGGGAACAGGCCCTCGCCCGACGGCTCGCGCAACTCGGGCCGAATCCGCAACGGCTGATCCATCGGATGCCCGATCCGGAACATCCACTGGTTGCCGCGCACCGACCGCACGCTGCGGCGCACCTGGTCTGCCAACGTCTGAAACCCCAACTCGTGATAGGCCTCGGCCAGCGCGCTCGACAGACCGGCGCTCGGGCCGTCGGCGGCCTGCGCGCCAAGGAAGACCTGGATCGACTCTTCGAATCGGCGCTGCAACAGGTGGGCATGGCCGAGATACGGGATCCGGCCCTGACCGTCCGGGCCCGAAGCGAGCCGGGCCGGGAGATGAAAGCGGTGGATCGCGTACAGGAAGAACAGCGCCCGCACCTGCTCGTACAGATTGCCGCTGCGTTTGCGGAAGCTCTCGAGTGACGCGCACTCGTCCAACAGCTCGGACGCGGACGCCGTCCGGCACCAGGCGTCGAGCGAGCGATTACGGGTCGACTCGTCGTGGGCCGTGATGATGCGGATCAGCTCGCCGCTCATCCTGTCCTCCCGGCTGAGGCGGTCTCGCGCTGCGCCAGCATCTCGAGCAGCCGGGCCAGCACGTTTTCACGATCCTGGCCGCTGAGGGCCAGCGCCAACTGCGCCGTGAGCAGGCCGTATCTGTCGCCCAGGTCGTAGCGTCGCGTGCGCTCCTCGAGCGCCAGGTATTTCTCGCGGGTCGCCAGGATGGCCAGGGCCTCAGACAGCGACGCGGCCCGCCCGGTCGCAGCGTTGCCCGGCATAGCCGCCAGGATGTCCATGACCGCAGGCGTCAGGACATGCATGCCGAAGAAGCACAGGTAGTGTCCGGCCCGCAACCCCGGCACAAGCAGACGCATCTCGGCCTCGGTCGGCGTCGGCTTTTCGACTACGGCCTCCACCACGTATAGATCCTGCCGGCCGGGCACGCGCCGCCCGCCCACGACGCCGAAAGCCGGGAGCAGGTGCTCGCGGGTCGCCTGCACGGCCGAGACCGAGCACCCCTCGGCGGTCGCCAGGGCTACCAGTTCTCGGGCACAACTGTGATCGGGGCCACCAATGTACAGATGATCGCCGACCAGATGCAGGAAGGCCTCCTGCCCGACGAAGTCGCGGGCGCACAGCACCGCGTCACCGTAGCCGCGCGGCTCCGGCTGCGGGATGAAGGCCAGGCGTGCCGCGTGGGCCCCGACGGTCTCGGCATAACGGGCCTCGTCGCCGGGCGCGACCACGATCGCCACCTCCTCGGCCCCGGCCGCAATCGCTTCTTCGATCAGGATATCGAGCACGGCCTTGGCCCGTCCATCGCGGTCGACGACGGTTTGAAGCGGCAGCGCGCGCTGGTTTCGTCCGGCGGCCGTGATGACGGCCCTGGGGATACGCATGAGGGTTCTCCTGATCGGTGGTTGCCGTGGGGATTATAGACGGCCGGGCGACGGCGCCCAGGCCTCAGCGCCGGCGCATCTCCAACTGAACAGCGCGTCATGAGCCAAGGATACGGCAGAAGAACGAGCGGGCGTTGGGGCTCCGCCCCGACGCCCGCTCGTTCTTCTGCCGTTCGTCTCCCGACAGGGCTGAACAGGTTCACGAACTGGAACGAACCATCCCAATATGCATAATTCATGGCGAAATTGCCGGGCCTTGCGATTGAGGTGAGATGAGCCTGGCTTGCCTGGCTGGGCCTTTTCGCCCACGACAAAGCATGTTATACTTAATAGTCTTGAAGTTCAGCTAGGAGAGTTTGTTCGTGGCCAATACGACTTCCGCCCAGAAGCGCATTCGCTCCAATGAGCGCAAGCGCGTCAACAACCAGATTGTTCGTTCGAAGACCCGCACCGTCATTCGTGCCGCGCGCGAGGCCCTCGATGAGAAGACCGATGCGAAGGCAGCCGTGCTGCTCGCCATCAGCGAGCTCGACAAGGCCGCCAGCAAAGGCGTGATCCACAAGCGCAACGCCTCGCGTCGCAAGGGCCGGCTCATGAAGCAGCTGGAGGCGGCGACCAAGTAAGGTCGTGCTCGAGGACGATGAGCCCTGCCAGCCGGCAGGGCTTTTTTTTCGATTGCGGGGGTGGATATGGCCAGGACCGAACCCGTCCGCTGCGGCTGGGCTCAGCACAGCCCACTGGAGAGCGCGTATCACGACCTGGAATGGGGCGTGCCCGTCCACGACGACGGCGTGCTGTTCGAGTTCTTGATCCTCGAAGGCGCCCAGGCCGGCTTGAGCTGGAGCACGATCCTGGCCAAACGCGAGAACTATCGCGCCGCCTTGGACGGCTTCGACCCGGCCAAGATCGCGCGCTACACCCCCGCCCGCCGGGCCCGTCTGCTTCAGAACCCGGGCCTGGTCCGCAACCGCCTCAAGATCGAGTCGACCGTCAAGAATGCGCGCGCCTTCCTCGATCTGCAGACCGCGTTCGGCTCGTTCGATGCCTATCTCTGGCGCTTTGTCGACGGCGCGCCGCTCCAGAACCATTGGACGGCTATGAAACAGGTGCCCGCCAGCTCCCCGGTCTCGGATGCTCTCAGCCGGGACCTCAAGGCCCGCGGTTTCTCGTTCGTCGGCACGACGATCCTGTACGCCTACATGCAGGCGGTCGGCCTGGTCAACGATCACCTGGTCGACTGCCACCGACATGCCCCAATCGCGCGGCTGGGGCGGCGCAAGCGTTCGTGATCGATCCACTGTAAACTCGTCAGCCGAAGCTGGCGGCTCCGGCTTCCATTTACCAAACTTTATTTCGCCGCGCGGTGCGGCCATGTCTGAGGCGGAATCATGTTCGAACAAGACCTGGAACAAATCAGCGCCCACGTGCAGGCCAGCCTCGCCGCGCTGGGCGTCCCCGGCGGGGAACAACTCGATATCAAGTGGACCCCGACTCCTTTCTCCGGCCAATGGGGCCTGGGCACGAACGCGTGCTTCCAGGCCGCGGCAGCTGAAGCCCGCAGCGGAAAAAAGGTCAACGTGCCGCAGCGCGCACAGGAGCTGGCCCGACTGGTGGCCGAGCGCGCGACCCTGCCGCCGGGCTTCGCGCGCATCGTGGCGGACAAGGCCTACGTCAACGTCTACTTCGACACGTCGGCCTACGCCGGGCGTGTGGTCGCGGCGGCGGTCGAGGGCGGCGCCGATTTTGGGCGCGGGCCGGCGCGGGCCGAGCGCGTGATGGTCGAGTACGCGCAGCCCAACACCCACCACTCCTTCCACATCGGGCACGCGCGCAATGCCATCCTGGGCGAGTCGCTGGCGCGTCTGTTCGAGTTTTCGGGATACACCACGCTGCGCGCGGCGTATCCGGGCGACATCGGCCTGGGTGTGATCACGGTGCTGTGGGCCTACGCCAGGTTCTACGCGGGTCAGGAGCCGGCCGGCCTGCATGAGCGCGGCCAGTGGCTGCTCAGGATCTACGCCGAGGCCACCGCCTTGCTGACCGAAAAAGAGGGCGAGAGCGCCGAAGACAAGGCCCGCCGCGAGGCC
>JAEURK010000231.1 GCA_016789175.1 Anaerolineales bacterium | reverse complement strand
AAGGGCGCCGCCAGGATCCCGGGCACGCCCAAATGGCGGGCGATGGAGTCGCCGATCGCGGCGCCCGGATGGTAGACCACGGCCGTGGCCCCCGCGCAGGCCGCACAAAAGCCGGCGTTCAATCCGGCGGCTAGGGTCTTCAGCCGATTGAAGCTGAGCAGCACCTTGAGCGGATTGTCGGCCTCGAGGGCATGCCGGACGTCGTCGCTGGCTGCGACGCCCATGATGTCACCTGCCAGTGGAAAGTGATCGAGCCCCGCACCCTCCACCCGCGGAGCAAAGGAGCCGAACGTTGCGAGGCGCCCGCGCGCTCCGGCTCGGCGCAGCGCTGCGCCGAGCGCCACGTAAGGCTGCACGTCTCCGCGGGAGCCCGCGGCCAGGATCGTGATCGTCATGGGTTCAGTCCTCCGCCTGTTCGAAGCGGCGCACGACCTTGGTCATGATGGCGCGAAACTGGCGCGCCTCGCGCGGGGTGAGGGCGGACTCGAGCCGGGCGGCGTAGGCCTCGAGGGCGCGCCCCTTGGCCGCGGCCAGGCGCAGGCCGGGCGCGGTCAGCCGCACCTGGATGGCGCGCCCGTCGGTCTCGGATGGATTCTTGAGCACATAGCCCAGCGCGGCCAGGCGGTTGACGCCGATGGTGGCCGAGGCCTTGGTCACCCCGAGCCGCCGAGCCAGCAGCGAGAGCGTCGGCGTGCCGAGCGCGAAGATGGCGTCGAGGTACTGCAACTGACTGACGGTCAGGCGGGCGGCACCGGCCCGGTCGCGCGCATCTCGCTGAAAGCGCTTGAGCGAGAGATCCAGGGTGTTGATGAAGGCGAGCAGCAGATCGTCCACGGCATCCTCGGGTCGGGGCAAAATTAGTTAGACTAACTAACTATAGCACGCAAGCCCGAGTGCGTCGGCGGCGCCGTTGCTGGGTCGGGCAGTTCCTTTACAATATCGGCATGTCCAATGCCTATATCGTCTCCGCAGTTCGAACTCCGATCGGCCGCCATGGCGGCGTGCTCAAGACCGTGCGCCCCGACGATCTGGCCGCGCTGGTGTTGCGTGAGGCCGTGGCCCGCGCCGGGATCACACCCGAGGCCGTCGACGAGGTCGTGCTCGGCTGCGCCAATCAGGCCGGCGAGGACAATCGGAACGTCGCTCGCATGGCCCTGCTGCTGGCGGGGTTCCCGGCCGATGTGCCGGGCCTGACGGTCAATCGCCTGTGCGCCTCGGGCCTGGCGGCGGTCGCCACGGCCGCACGCGCGATCAAAGCCGGTGAGGCCGAGATCCTGCTGGCCGGCGGCGTCGAGTCGATGACGCGCGCGCCCTATGTGTTGCCCAAGACCTCGCCCGAGTACGCCTTTGGCAACCAGACCGCCTACGACACCACGCTCGGCTGGCGCTTCGTCAACCCGCGCATGACGGCCCTGCACGGGACCGACGCGATGGGCGAGACAGCCGAGAACATCGCCGAGCGCGAAGCCGCGGCCGGGACGCCGATCACGCGTGAGGAGCAAGATGCTTTCGCGCTCGAGAGCCATCGTCGCGCCGTCGCGGCGATCGAGAGCGGGCGCTTTGCCGAGGAGATCGTGACGGTGTCGGCGCCGCAGCCCAAGGGCGACCCGGTGCCGGTGTCGCGCGATGAGCATCCGCGCGCCGACACCTCGCTCGAGGCGTTGGCGCGTCTCAAGCCGGCCTTCCGCAAGGGCGGCACCGTCACGGCGGGAAATTCGTCGGGGATCAACGACGGGGCCGCCGCGTTGGTGCTGGTCAGCGAGCGCAAACTCAAAGAACTGGGTCTGACCCCGTTGGCCCGGGTCGTGGGCTCGGCTTCGGCCGGGGTCGAGCCGCGTGTCATGGGGTACGGTCCGGTGCCTGCGACCCGCAAAGTGCTGGCCCTGACCGGCCTGGCCGTGGAGGATCTCGGTTTGATCGAGCTCAATGAGGCCTTCGCCGTGCAGGCGCTGGCCGTCATGCGCCAGGTCGGTTTCAAGCATGCGATCACCAACGTCAACGGCGGCGCAATCGCGCTGGGCCATCCGTTGGGGTGTAGCGGCGCGCGCATCCTGACGACGTTGACCCACGAGCTGCGGCGGCGGCCGGAGGTTCGCTACGGCCTGGCGACGTTGTGCGTGGGGGTCGGGCAGGGCGAGGCGATGATCATCGAGCGCCTGGCTTAGAAACGAAAACGCGGCCAACAAGGCCGCGTTTTTCCGTTTCCCTGACCCGGATGTCCTAGCGCGAAGCGAAGCGATAACCGACGCCACGTGAGGTCAGGATGTACTCGGGCTTGTCGGCGTCCTTCTCGATCTTCTTGCGCAGGTAGTGAATGTAGAGCTTAAGGCTCTCGTTCGAGTCTCCATATTCAGGGCCCCAGGCCTGGGCGATCAACTCGCCGCGCGTCAGCACCCGCCCGGCGTTGCGCGACAGGAGCGAGAGCAGGTTGAACTCCTTGGGCGTCAGGTCAACCAGACGCTCGCGGACATGCACCTCGCGCGATAAGAAGTTGATCTTCAACTCGCCGTTGTTGAACACGAGCTCATCGGTGGGCTTCTTGTCGCTGATCTGTCGGCGCAGATGAGCTTTGACGCGGGCCACCAGCTCGCGGTTGTCGAACGGCTTGACGATGTAATCGTCGCCGCCGATCTCGAGGCCCTTGACCACGTCGCGGATGCCGGATTTGGCGGTGATGAACATCACCGGTACTTCCGAGAACTCGCGGATCCGGCGGCACAATTCCCAGCCGTCGAGTTCGGGCATCATCACGTCGAGCAGCACCATATCGGGCTGCTCATCCTGCGCCAGTTTCAGGCCCTCGGCCGAGGACCCGGAGGTCACGGTCTGAAAGCCGTTGTGTTGGAGCAGGGTGCTCACCAACCAAAGCGTGTTTTCGTCGTCGTCAATGACAAGGATTTTGTCGGTCATGCGCTAACCATTCCCCCGGATAGGTTAGAGAATACTAACACAATCGGAACGCATTCTCAACCTACTACTAACACATGTCTTCGGTTTGTTGGCGTCCAACTTTTGGGACGAAACGTTGTTTAACAGGATTTTAGCGAGCCACCATAAAGTGCGCCATCCGGAAAAGTATGGGGCTCGTTAGTCCCGGACGATCAGCCAGGCGCCGACCACCAGCAACGCGATCCCGGCCAATCGGGCCAGGGTCAGCGGGCGCGTCTCGACCTCGAGCCAGCCGAAGTGGTCGATCACGGCGCTGATCGCCAGCTGGGCCACCACGATCACGGTGGTGGTGCTGGCCGCGCCGATGCGCGGGATCGTAAAATTGATGGCGCCGATGATGATCAGCCCCAAAAACCCGGCGCAAAGTGCGTACCAGGGCACAAGCCGCCAGGCCCCGAGCCCGCCGCCGCGCGCCAAAACCAGGATGACCCCAGCGAGGATGGCCCCACCGAGATGGACGATGAAGGCGCTTTCCAGCGGGCCAACCCGCCGACCGATCATGCTGGACAGCGGAGTCTGAAGGGCGATCGCGATCCCGGCGAAGGCGGCCACGACGATCACGAGCGGGCTGGTTTGCAGGTTCATTGAGTTTGGGATGCTCCTGCTTTCATTATAGGTGGACCCCATTCCCGGCATCGGCGGCAACTGAGCCGAACAGACGTGCTATACTGAAAACTCATGGCGCTGGAACTCAACCGGGTGCTCCCGGAC
>JAEURK010000223.1 GCA_016789175.1 Anaerolineales bacterium | reverse complement strand
GCACGGGGCCGACCACCGGCAGATACGAGCGATGGGGCACCAGCAGGGCATCCGCCAGGCTGCGACCGCCCAGCTCGGCCAGTGGAGCCCCGAGTTCGGCGCCGGCCACGACCCGGCGGATGAGCGAAAAGCCGTTGGTGTGCGGGCCCGAGGATGCCAGGCCGATCAAGACATCGCCGGCCGCCAGGGTGGGGCGCGGCAGGATGGAGTCGCGTTCCAGCGCGCCGACGATCGTGCCGGCGACATCGAATTCGCCCGGCGCGTACACGCCCGGCATTTCGGCCGTCTCGCCGCCGAGCAGCGGAATGCCGGCCTGGCCACAGGCCAGCGCGAGGCCCCGGACAACGGCCGCGATCATCTCGGGGTCCAGCCGCGCTGTCGCGACATAGTCCATGAAGAACAGCGGGCGCGCACCCTGGACCAGGATGTCGTTGATGCAGTGATTGACCAGGTCCTGCCCGATGCCGTCATAGCGGCCGACCTGAGCCGCCAGTTTGACCTTGGTGCCGACGCCGTCGGTCGAGGCCACCAGTACCGGGCGCCGCATGGATTTGAGCGCGCCGGCATCGTACAGACCGCCGAAGGCGCCGATGCCGGCCAGCACCTCAGGGCCGTAGGTGGCCTTGACCGACTCTTTCATCAATTCGACGGCCCGATTCCCGGCGTCGATCGAGACCCCGGCGGCGGCGTAGGCCGACTCGCTACTCACTACCGCACCTCCACGTCCACGTATTGCTCGCTGTAGTTGCCGTCCAGGTCTTCGGCGATGAAGCCGACGTTGTAGGTGCCGGCCGGCGCGGGCACGGCTTCGTACGTCCAGGGCGTGGCGCCAAACGTCAGTGTGTCGCCCTCTGCGTAGCTGTATTCCTGAGTGGCCAGGTCGTACCACTGATCCAGGATGGTGAACGTGTCGCCCGCCTCCGGCGTGACTTCGCTCGGCGCCCCGCTGAAGTCGGCGTTGGTGAATGCGTAGATCGAACGCAGATTCCCCTGGGCGTCCCAGATTAATCGCGCGGCGCGGGTTTGACCGCTCTGGAAGTTGTAGAGGCCGTCGGTCGAGTAGGTGGCGTCGGTCAGGCTGGCGCCGTAGGTCTCGGGGTTGAGCAGGGCGAACGTCTGATTGACCCCGTCCGAGATCACGTAGATGAGCGGGTCCCAGCTGTAATCGAGCACGACCGGGCTGGCGCCCCAATCGGGATAGAACACGCCGTTCACCTGGCGCGAAGTGGGCGCTTCGACGAAATCCTGATCGGCGAACAAGATCGCGTTACGCTGTGTGTCGTAATACCCCACGAACAGGTAGATGTACCCCAGGTTCTCGCCCGTGATCTGCGTCGTCAGGTTGACCGGACGATCGGCGGTCGTGGAGGTGGCCGAGGCCGTGAGCGGCGCCATCGTCAGGCCGCCCGAGGCCGGCGCAACGAGCCGGCTTGGGTCGACCTCAACTGCGGGCTGGCTGCGCTGCGGCAGCTCCGTGCCGGTGTAGAACGCGTAGAGGAAGTCGTCCCACAGCGAGGCACCGGCGAACCGGGAGGCGATGGCCGCGTAGGTGCGCGGCCCACCGACGTTGGTCCGATACAAATCGGAGTTCGGGAAATAGATCGAGATGCCGTAAGCGCCCGGTCGCTCGGGGCCCGAGCGCTCGCTCAGGATGGCGGAGCTGAGCGCGTCAAGCAAACCGCGGGCAGCGTTGACGACCTCGGGCTCGCCCGACTCCTGCGCGGCCAGCGCAGCGAAGTGCGCCAGATCGATGTAGCTCGGGGCGACCTGCTCGCCGAAGATGCTGGTGAACGGTTGGGCGTACGTGCGCGCGCGGGCGACCGTGCGCGGCTGCAACCGGCTGAGCACCTGCGCGAACGAGTCCAGCTCCGACACCACCGCAGGCAATTGGGCCAGATCGACGGCCGTCATCGTCGCCGAGCGGCTGGTGACGTCAGCCACCGTGTCGGCGCTCGCCCGACGACCGTTGAGGTAATCCTGGCGCAGGCCGTCGTCGCGGATGCGCAGGTCGTTAACGATGTAGTTGTCGACGACCGAGCGGGCCAGATCGGCCCCCGAGGCTGTGGTGTTTTGCTCGAGCTCGGCCAGGATCGCGGCGTACGGCCAGCCGATGCCCGGCTCGACCTCTTGGGAGGCGACGGCATAGCGGGCGTACGGTTGAACAGCGCTGAAGACCTCGAGATGGCCCATCAGGCAGGCGTCGAAACCGAGGAAGTCGAGCTGGCGGATGCCGGTTTCCTGCTGGATGCGCGCCAGCGCCCGATCGAGCTCCATGAGGTACAGCAGATCGCCGAAGCTGCGCGCGATCGCGACGTCGTCGGCGCCGATGCCGCTGGCGCTGGGGTCCGACCAACCGCCGGGCCAACCCATGCCGTGATCGGAAAGGATCAGGGCATAGTGCTCGGCGGGGTAGTTCTCGACCGCCCAGGTCACGAAGTCGACCAACGTGTCGCCGTCGGCCATGTTGACTTCGCCGATGTCGGTGAAGGGCGAGTTGAGCGCTGCGAGATCGGTGTCGGGTTCGAGCACATAGCGCCGGGCCGTCGACCAGTTGCCGTCGCCGCGGAACCCGCCGGTGTAGCGGTCGAGCTGCGACACGATGGTGACACGCTCGCTCGAGCCCACGACCTCGGCCTCGTTCAGGTCGAGGTATATGTCCTGCTCGAGGACCTCGTCGTCGGCGTCCTGGTAAAGCATCACGGTCCAGGTGCCGTCGCCGGAGACGCCCTCAGGCTGCGCCGCCGGCACGCGGGTTGGCCGCGGTGTACGGGTCGCGGGCACCACGTCGTTGGCGGCCTGCTGGGCTTCGGCGATGGCCTGCTCTGTGGCGAGCTGGCTCTCGAACTCGCGCAGAGTGGCTTCGTCGCAGGCGGTCAGGATCAGGCTGGTGCTGAGCAGAAAAGGTAGCAGTTTGCGCATGGGTTTCCTCTAAGGGCTCATTATCGCAGACGGGCCGCAGAGACGACCGCCTCCGCCTCAGGGCAATCGCATCTCAGTTGGCCCCGGTCGTTTGCCGCAGATCTCGTGGATGACGACGGATTACGGCGAACCGCCTCGAAACCGCTCCGCGCCATCCGTTCAGCTCCGCGTGATCCGCGAACAGAGCTGTCCGTCCGAAATAGGCCGACACCTCGCGCTGGCACGCTCACGGGCTGGGCGGGCCGGTCTGCGGTCCACCCACGACCCCCCTAAGCTCAAACCTCTGGGACTTCTGCCCCGCGTCCGACGGCCCGCCAGCCGATATCGCGTCGGAAGTGCATGCCCTCGAACGATACGCCGGCGACGGCCGCGTACGCG
>JAEURK010000201.1 GCA_016789175.1 Anaerolineales bacterium | reverse complement strand
ATGCAGTGCTCTCTCCACTTGAGCTAACGGAGCCAACGGGAGACCCGACGCAAACGTTGTGAGGGCAGGGACGGCGGGCTGGCATCCGCTACAACGCGCCGAAGCGCGCTCGCCCAATCTCGTCCTCGGTTCGCGCCCGGGTCCCCGGGTGTTACTTGAACCTATCGGGCCTCCAGCACATAGGCTTGTGCGGAGTTGTGTGCTCGCGGCCCGTTGACGCGTTGACCAACGGTGGCGGTGTCCCTGCTCGCTGTCCGCGCCGAACCCGACGATCGGGGTGCGCAGTCTGCCGGCGTGAGTTGTAAAAGGTGTCCGGGCTACAGACCCCGGAAAACACATCAGGCGCAGAGTGGTCTCTGCGCCTGATGGGAGGGAAGCTATAGGTCCAAACCAAAAGCGCGGGCACCCTGGGTGCACCGCGCCTGTTGGACCGGGAGGCTGTCGTGACTTAGTCCACAGCCGCCCTCCCATCAGGCGCCGAAACGGGCAATGTCGCCGTATTACCCGACGGACATCGCCAGGTTCGCGGCTGCATTGCTGATCTGTGTATAAGTTCAAAACGGTAACTCATGGTTATGATTGCCTCTTGCCAACGCGCACGAGTGCGCGTAATATTCGCAGCGGTTACGAGTTTACTTCAGATCGCGTGCGCAAGTCAATAGGCAAAACGCAATCGCCGGCCCTTTTTGGGGATTTTCACACCGATGCCAACGATGAACCCACGCCTGACCTCGATCCAATCGGTCGCGCCCCTGGCCCTGCGCGTGTTGTTTTCGGACCAGACCTCAGCTGTGATCGACTTCGAGCCGGTGCTGGCCGGCAAGCGACTCGGCCCACTGCGGGTCGAGGCCGAGTTTATTCAGGCCGCGATCACCGCGGATGGTGCGGCGCTCGTCTGGCCCAATGGCGCGACCTTCTCGGCGGACAGACTGTATCGGTGGGCTGACCATCTCGCTGAACTGAAGCAAGAGGCGCGCCGTGGGCTCAAGCAGGAGCTCAAGGACGAATGGGCCGCGGTCCAATATGCACACGGCGTGCTGGCCGAATGCGGCCCGTTTGTTTCGTTGGCCGAAGGGGCCCGACACGGTGGGCTGAGCCTGTCGACCCTCTCAACGGCCGTGTCGGATGGCCGCTTCCCGGCCCTGCGAACCGCCACCGGGCTCCTGGTGCGGCTCACGGCCGTCGACAAACGGGTTGGGCTTCATGCTGGCCCAGGCCGACCTCGCAAACCGCGTAAGAAGCAATCCGCCTTAGCGTCACCAATACCCTGATTCCCGCGGCCACCTGTCCCGAACCAGCGGCGACGTTTGAGCCGTGTGAGGGGAGGGCGCCTCCTTCGGCGAAACCGGTCCCGGCTCATGGGTATGCACCGGCGTCACCCCACGACCGATTCGACCAAAACATCTAATTGCGCGGCTCCGATGCCGACGCCAGACATTACGACACTTACGTCTCGTAGAATCGTCTTGAGACTGCCTTATCGCCGGGCAACCAGACTTGCTGGTTGATGTGCCTCATATTGAGGCAGGCTAGTGTCCCGCCTTGCTCGCGGCCGAATCTGGGCTGCCCGAAAGAGCCAACGAACGAGTGACTTCTCCGACCAGAGACAAGCGACTGTCTGGTGCTGGCCCACACCAAGCCGAGGATCGGGGGATAATCCAGGTGCCAGTTACTGACCGGTTAGCCCTCGCCTGATACAGTTTGAGCGGAACAATGGCGCAAGAGCGATTCCTGGATGGCCCGATGCCCGATATCGTGGCGCAGTGGAGACAGTACTTCTCGTGGCTGGATCCACGCGCCGGTGAAGCCGTCATCGACGTTGGTTGCGATACAGGCGATGCGGCTCGGTTCTTGGCTCAAGAATATCCCGCCGTGGGGCAGATCATGGGTGTGGAGGCAGATGAGCGGCGATATTTACGTGCGATTGAGCGGTGGCGGAGCGGAGGCGACGATTGTCGAGTTGAGTTTCGAAGGGCCGATGCCCGTCACTTGCCGTTCGAGAATGCGACCTTTGACAAGGCAATCTGCGCGGAGACGCTGGAGTTTGTGAATCCGCCAATTGAAGCGCTAATGGAGCTTCGCCGTGTTCTGAGACCGGGTGGAATAGCCCTGGTTGTGCACACAGATTGGGAAACCCAGGTATTCTCTACTTCGGATCGGGCGCGATCACGCCGGGCCGTCTTGGCGTTTGCGGGCGATGGACAAGGCGCTGGAATGGGCCGGCAGCTTTATCATCTCTGCCGTCAGGCTGGTTTTGCTGTGGTTGAGCCGATGGTGTATACGTTGGTCAATGCGGGATGGCAAGAAGACCATTATGCTCCTCGAGTCGTGGAGCTTATGTCACAATGGCTTGCGGAAACCGAGTTCGGTGCTGGTGAGCTTGCGCAATGGCGTGCTGATGTAGCCGATGCGGTGGCTGATGGTAGCTTCTTCTATGCCGTGAGTCGCTTTGTTTGTCGGTGTCGCCCGTGAGGCACCGGGCTAACGAACGCAGGCAGCTGACGTGAGGTCATGATGACCCGTATCCCCGAATCTGCCAGCCGAGTCCTTGAGTTGTTGGCGCAGGCGCCAGACCGCATACGAACGTCGACCCGTGCCGTTTCCTGGGAGCAGCTATCCAGACGGTCGAAGGATGAGCCCTGGTCCATCTACGATATTTTGGCGCATTTGCGAGCCTGTACAGACGTATGGGGTAAGCACATCTACGTGATGATTGAGAAAGATAGGCCCGTGCAACGGCACGTATCGCCACGTTCCTACATGCGGAGGCCGGCCTACACGATGCCGGACATGGATACAGCGCTTGAACTCTACACCGTGGAACGTCGAAAGCTATTGAAGACCTTGTCGGCACTTGATGGATCAGGCTGGGCTCGGCGTGGAACGTTCACGGGTATCTCAGAGCGTGGTCGCAGCCAGACCGTTCTAAGCTACGCCGAACGGCTGTGCAATCACGAGCAAGTGCATTTGGACCAAATCGATTCTCTGCTGAAGTGAGCACCGTGGCAGGCGGCCGCCGAACAAACACATGCAGCTGATGCGAGCGGTGAGCCAGCCCTTCGGAGGTTAACGTGATCTACCTTGTGGGCGGGGCGCCTCGAACTGGAAAGAGTCTTCTGGGCCGCCACCTGGCCGCCGAGCAGCGAATGGGATGGATCGGAACCGACCTGCTGTTCGAATTGCTCCGGGTGGCGAACGATCCGGGTGTGCCACAGGAATGGAATGCTGCACCGGACAGGATTCGAGCTACGGCCGAGTGGTTCAAGCCGTTTCTTGATCGGTTCATCTGGGGTCTCAGTTCGCAGGCGGACAACTACCTGATTGAGGGCGTCGGTTTCCTACCTGAACAAGCTGTGGCATATTCGCAGGAGTACGAGGTCCGGGCCGTATTTCTGGGCTGCTCGACCATGACGTTGAGGCGGTTTGACGCCTATCCGGGTCGATCGCCGGGATATGGGCAGTTGCCCGAAGCGTTACGGCGCCAGATTGTCGCCGATGTTCCAGCCTGGAGCGCCTATATCGAGAGCGAGTGCGCACAGTGGGCGGTGCCCTACGTTGATCTGGCGGATGACTTTGAGGCGGGGCAACGCCAGGCTTCCCTGGCGTTGGGCCTTGCAGCTGGCTAACGAGCGCATGCAAACACGAGCCGTTAGGCGCGTTCTTGCCAATTGAAAGGGAGTCGGCAGACATGGCGAAAACAAGCACAGAAGCGTCTGTAAAGAATGGTGACAACTGCACTGTCGTTCGCGGAACCCATGCTGGCAAGGGCGGAACTGTCAGCGATGTGAACACAAGCAAATCGGGCAATGTCACGATTACAGTCGTACAGGCCAACGGAGAGCGATTCAAGACCCTGGCGCGAAATGTTGTGAAGTCTTAGGGCACGGACACTACGCGCCGGTGGATTTCGAAGAGCAAGAGGCACACAAGGCTTCGGGTGAAGTCGGAAAGCTGCGGCATCCCTGGCATCAGTTGTTGGGAGTGGAGTACGGTTTGGGGAGGTGCAACGCAGAATTGGTGGACATTAGAGTGAAGTTGGCATCTTTGGTTTTGTCCCGGGTCACGGCTGTTGACGCCTTCCGCCGGGCAGGTCGGAAATGTGCCTGACGAGCGCATGCAATTGGCGTTGAAAGTCGGGGCCCCCAAGCCGGCCGGGCTTGGTTCACCCGCCCAGCGACTCATGCGGTCCGTTAGCGGGCCTCACGGGCATCGCGAAATGCCGCTTGCAGGGGATTTGCGATGGGTAAGTTCATAGAGGCTGGCAGTACTTTGTTCGCGATAGCCATCCAGGTTTCCATACAACTGGTCTTTGTCGCTATGGCAATCGTTTGGGTGTACGGCCGCTCTGACTATGACACATTCCGACGTTGGGGTGCTGCGTTCTGTGTGGCCGCACTTTCATTGATCGTGATCGACGGCGTGGGTGGCGTCGGGCCACTACTGATCCAGCTGTGGCCGTCGGTTGCACCACTGGAGGCTATCGAGGACGGTCAACTGCGAAACATCATTTCCGGGCGTATTGCACCAGGCGACTAGATGCATCTGCGGGGATAATGACTCTCGGCGGAGGGTGTTTCGTCGAGAAGGGGCAACGAGCGTCTTCCATGGCTACGACGGGCAAACGAACGGACGCCGTGGACGGGGCCGACCGGGAGCCCAGGCCAGTCGGTCTCGGGTCATCCGCGACGCAGCTGACATGAGCCGTTGGGTGCTCAAAAAATGCTCGGGATCCCAAGCCAGAGATGGGGCTCGCCAGTAAGCGCACCATGCGAGCGTGGATCGGGTATGTCAACAAGACCAGGAGGTTTGGTATGGGAGACGCTGGCGTTGGAGTGGCGATCTACGTGAAAGAGCTTGCCCGGCTAAGTGCATTCTACGCGAGCCTGCTTGAGCTGGAAATCCGGCAAGCCAAGCCAGACTTTGCAGTGCTGGAGTGCGGGCCGATTGAATTGATATTGGTTGCTATGGCGCCGGAATGGGCGCAGAGTGTGGAGATCACGAGTCCGCCGATGATACGAGAAGAAACGCCCATCAAACCCCTGTTTTTGGTGCAGGACATCGCGCAGGCTCGATTGAGGGCGGAGGCACTTGGAGGGCGACTCAAGGACCGGGAGAGCGAGTGGGAATTCGGCCAGTACCGAGTCTGTGATGGGATTGATCCGGAAGGTAATGTATTCCAGGTGCGCCAGGTCGTATGAAACAGAATGACCACCAGCCAGGGTGACCAGAACAGGTCGCGAAATCAGTTGACGACGTACAGGTTCGCCGGGCTAATCTGCGGGCGGTGCGGCCACGGTTCAATCGCACTCATCTGATGCGACCCTATGGCGGATTACAGTTCAGCGATAACCGCAGCCTGAAGGGGGAGTTTATATATGCGCTATCCAGTGTTTGTGGACGGGTTTGAGGGCCGTGATTTCGCCGTCGAGCTGGCGGGCTTTTTCTCCAGCACGAAACTGGTGGTCGATGGAACTCCAGCCACGAAGGGGCGCAAGGCAGGCGAGTATGTGTTGACGCGGAATGATGGCCACGAAGTGGCGGCCAGCGTTCAACAAGTCTTTTTTCTTGATCCGGTCCCTCAATTGATTGTCGAAGGCAAGATTTATCAGCTGGCCGAGCCTCTGCGGTGGTACCAGTGGGTCTGGAGCGGCATTCCGGTTCTGCTTTTTATTTCGGGCGGCGCCCTTGGCGCGTTGTGGGGCGCATTCGGGCTGTATCTCAATAGCCGGTTGTTCCGTTCAAAGTTGAACCCAGTCGTCAAGTATGGTGCCACCGGCATGATCACTGCCGCGGCTGCCTTGCTTTTTCTAGGAAGTGCGATGCTGTTCAATAGGGTGATCACGGAGTTGTTTGCGCGACCCGTGACCGTACAATCCGCGGCCGGACGGTTTTCGGTTGTTGCCCCGATCGACCTGAAGGAGCAGACGGAAGAGGTGACTTGGCCTACGGGTGATGTGGCCACTGTGCATACCTTTCTGGGGGAGCGGGCGGGCATTGCATACTTCATTACCTATGCAGACTATCCGGCTTCCCTGGTTCGTACGCGTGATCCGCAGGACGTTCTGGAGGCAAGCCAGGATGGCGTCATCCTGAGTATTGATGGGACGTTTGTGGATGGATCTGCGATCACGCTTGGCGATCATCGTGGGCTCGAATTCAAAGTTGACGCCAAGGATGAAAACGCCAAGCCATATCAGTTGCGGGCGCGCCTGTACCTGGTTGGGTTGCGCTTATATCAGGTGTTTGTCGTGGTGCCGGCGGGAGTTGAAGCGGGAAAAGATGTCGATACGTTCTTTAGTTCCTTTGCTGTAGCCACGGAACCGTGAGCGATCGGCAAGCGCGGGTGTCGCCACCGAACCGGCGCAGCCGCTGACAGCGTCATCGGGCCCTCTTTCGGGTCAACCTTTGTTCACTGGCGCGCCGCGGCTGCCGGCCCGGCTTTCGCCTGGAAAGCTGGTGTGCCTGCCCTGACCAGCGCAGGGCCGCAGCACAGGGAGCCTGCCACGGGTGGACCGGTCCCCAGGCGTTGCCCGGTCGGCCCGGTTCACGGTTAGTCTAAACACATGACTTCCCCTGCGGCGGGCGCTCGGCCGACAGGTGCACGGGAAGTAAGGCCGGTTATCGGTCGTGGGGCGCCGGGTGAGCTCTGAGCCCTCCCCATCATTTCAGCCGATTCTCGCAGCTGTCCACGGTCTGTCAGGAATCTGGCGCAGCGTCGTCAGGACAAACGTCCGGTTCAGCCGGACAACGGGCCCGACCACGAAACGATTGCGCAGCCGGAATCAGGACCTGGGCGTGGTGCCTGAGTCGACAGGGAACTCAGACATCCCGCCGCACAGGAGCCGCCCGGACGCAGTCGAGGCTACCATTACGCTTTGAGACACCCGCTGATTTGACACTCTGGCCAATCCGGAGCCTCCCTCTGACGCCGAGCTGCGTCGCTGACTTCACCGAGCCGCTGACCCACGATCACAGGCAACTTGCGAGCTGGATGACGCGGGCGAATAGCGTCGCGTTGCGCATGGCCATCAACAGTCGGCACGCCAGCGTCACACCGCCGAGGCTCTAACGACTCAACACCGAAAGTGTCGACCTGAGACACGGCCGGCGCTCGCCGTCGGGCAGGGCGCCGAAACGCCCGCTGATGTGTGCGTTGAGACTCGTTTGTTTGCGGTGGGTTCCTGCCCCTCAAGACGCGACGCAGCCTGAGCCTGCGCGAATGGCGGGCGATGCCTCTTGTCCAATTGGCTTCTGCCATCCTATGCGACAGGAGGCGCCCACGCACACCCCGTTTTCGCCGTTTCCTTGGAATGGGACATGGTCAACGCAGTCACTGGAATTCTGGGCAAATCGCTCGCTGTTCCTGATAAGGCGCGATTGCCTTGCGGTCCCGTTTGGACGCGTGCGCGATCGAGGCGGATCAGCACGTCCGCGGCGGGAGCATCGGCATGGCAACCGCCGCTCAATGCCACTGTCGGCGGTATCTGAAGCGTGCTAATGTGAGGGGTGGCCGAACTGCCGGACGGTATTTCTCCTCCGGCTGGGAGGGATGGATGCACGTCTTCCCATCCACTCTGCGGGTCAAGGGTCGCCGCGCTTCCGGCGAGCTGCTGCAGCCTGCGTCCGGGCCGAAACCCTCTGCCATCCCATTCACGGTCCGATTTTCGCGAACGGGCTCTCTGCTCGAAAGGAGTCTGTCATGCCACGCCGTCATCTATTCACCGTGACGCAAAGACCGGTGCTGAGCACCCCGCATGGGGGGATGATGCACCATGGCTGGGACTGGGTGGTCGCTCACAAAGTTATGGTGGAGGCGCTCGGGGTAGTGCTCGGGGCGGCGCTGCTGTTCGTCGTGTTGACCCTGGCGCAATCCTGGCCGACCGTCGTGGATGTCGCGCCGAATGCGGCCGAGGTCTACCGCGACCTGCACAGCTACGATGCGATCGAGAACCTGCGCGCGGCCCGGTTGCTTAACCCGCGTCCGATCGCCGATCGCAGCTATGACGCTATCGAGAACCTGCGCGCCGAGCGTCTGCTGCTCCAGGGTGATCGCAGCTACGACGCGATCGAGGCGATCCGGGCGGCCCGGTTGATCACCCCGATCGCTACACCCGACCACAGCTATGACGCGCTCGAAGCGCTGCGGGCGACCCGCGATCTGGGTCGTTGAGCCGCGCCGCAGCCTACGGGGATAGGCGGGTCATCGTGCCAAACAGGGCTTCCAGCGGCCCGATGGCTTCGCCTTGCCAATCGCTGCGCAACGCCCAGGTCGTGGAGGGGCTGCTGATCGCGAGTGCCGGGAGGCGTTCAGCGATGAGCGCCTCGGCCTGCTGATACAGGGCGAGACGGGCCGCCAGGTCGGGCGTCGCCCGGGCCTGCGCCAACACGGCCGCGAGTTCGTCGTCCGGGGCGATGGCCAGACCGTCACGCCCGGTGTTGAAGGCCGCGTTCTGTCCGCAGAACAACGGGCAGAGCAACGAGCCGGGGTCGCCGTTGAGGCTGCCCGCGCCGAGCACGAACAGGTCCGCCCGACCGGCCTGCACGTCGGGCAGCCACTGGGTGGACCAGTCGGTCGTCACGAGCGTGGTCTCGACGCCGATGGCGGCGAGCTGGCCCTGGAGTTGCGCACCGAACGCGGCCGGGTCAGCGAGATAGCCGCGGGCGATGGGCGGGACGTAAAGCGCGATCGGGGTGGCGATCGGCGCATCTTGCTGAGCCACACACTCGGCCCACGCTGCGCGCGCCTGATCGAGATCGGCCGGTGCCGGGGCGCCTTCGGTCAGGAACTGGGCGCGGGCCAATGAGGCGCCCCCGGCGGCTTGCGCCAGGGCGGCCCGATCGAGGCCGAGTGCGACGGCCTGCCGACAGGCCGGGGTGCTCCACGGACGACGGTTCTGATTGAACCCCAGGTACAACACCAGCTGCGGCGGCTCGACGATCGTGCGCACCGGCCAGGCCGCGGCGATATCGCCGTCGGTGGCAGGCAGGGCGGCAAGGCCGTCGAGCTCGTCGACCTGCAACGCGATTACGCGTTGCGCATCGTCGGCCACGATCTTGAAGCGCAGCACATCGACGGTCGGCGCCGGCGCCCAGGTGGATGGGTTGCGCTCCAGCTCGATCAGGTCCGGCTGGGACCAGGCGCGCAGTCGAAACGCTCCGGTGCCGGCGCTGCCAGCCCCCGGCGTGCCGAGGCCGCTGGCCCAGGCGGCCGGATCGACCATCGCGAAGGCCGGCATCGCCAGCGTCGCCGGGAGGGCCGCATCCGGCGCGCGCAGTTGGATCACAAGCGTGTCCGCCGCCGGCGCGTTGACGGCGGTGACGGTGCTCAGCGGGTTGCCGTTCGAGTCGACCTGATCGGCAAAGCCGCCGAAAGTGGCCGGCACGTACGGATAAGCGCCGGCCGGGGTGCGGTTCAACCAGCGTTCGACGTTCGCCCTTGCGGCGGCGGCGTCGAAGGCCGCCCCGGTGCTGAACGTGACCCCGGCGCGCAGTGTGAACGTATAGGCCGTCGCATCCGGGGACACGACCCACGATTCGGCCAGGGCCGGCTCCACGGCCGATCCGCCTGGCGCGTAACGAGTCAGGCCGTCGTACAGGTGGCGGGTGATGAGCAGGGCGCTGGGTTCGGCGGCGTTGGCGGGGTCGAGCGTGTCGACCTGGCCCGGGAGACCGAGCGTGAAGGCCACGGGTTCCGGTGTGGGCGTCAGGGTGGGGAGGGCTGTGGCGGTCGCCACGGGCGCAGCGGTACCCACGATTGACGTGACGCTCGGGGTGGCCGTGGGTTGACCGCCGCAGGCCGCCAACAGGGCCGCCGTCAGGCTCAGGGACAGGTTATGGACGATTCGCATAGGACGGGAGTCTACCAAAGACGCGGGAGGGCGAAAACGCGGGTCACCCACGCACAAGGTAGATCACGGCCACGACAACGCCGATGGCGATCACAACCAGGCGCAAGGTCTGGGGCTTGATCCGCCCGGCCAGTTTGCCGCCCAGCGCGCCGCCGACCAGGGCGCCAACCGCCATCACGGCCGCCGCGATCCAGACCACCTGGCCGGTGAACAAGAAGAAGATCGCGGCCGCCACATTGACCGAGAGCGAGATGGCCTGCTTAAGGGCGTTGAGCCGGGTGAGGTTGTCGTCCAGGATCAGGCCGAGGGTGGCCAGCACGATCACGCTCAGGCCGGCACCAAAGTAGCCGCCGTACACGGCCGCCAGCGCGACCGGCAAAGCGGCGCCAGATTCGGGCAGGTGCGTGGCGCCGCGTTCCTTGGCCCTCCGCAGCAGCCAGGCCCGCAGCGGATCCTGAACGGCCATCAAGCCGGAGGCGAGCAGGATCAGGAACGGCACCAGGGCCTTGAAGAGCTTTTCGCCCGTGTTGAGCAAGAGGACTCCGCCCAACACGCCCCCGACGATGCTGGCCGGCACCAGCCAGCGCAGACGTTTCTCCTGGCCCTTGAGGTCCGCGCGCTGCGCCAGGGTCGCGCCGAAGTAGCCCGGGCAAAGCGCGACCGTGTTGGTGATGCTGGCCGCCACGCTCGGTACGCCCACGGCGGTCAGCACCGGGAACGTGATCAACGTGCCGCCGCCGGCGAGCGCGTTGACCAGCCCGGCTGCGACGGCGGCCAGGGTGAGCCAGAGGAGATCCAGGAGGGGCATGGGTTCCTTGAGAATGGAGGAGGGAAGAGAGAGGAGGGAAGAGGGAGGAGATCTTCACGCTCCTCCCTCTTCCCTCCTCCGTATTTCATCGCTTCAGGCGGGGATCCAGCGCGTCGCGCAGACCGTCGCCGAGCAGGTTGAAGGCCAGCACGGTCGTCATGATCGCCAGGCCCGGGAAGATGAGCAGGTGCGGGTTCGAGAGCGCGCGGGCGCGCTCCTCGCCGAGCATCAGGCCCCACTCAGGTGTGGGCTTCTCGGCGCCGAGGCCGAGGAAGGAGAGCGCGGCCGCGTCGAGGATAGCGGTGGCGATTCCTAAGGTGCCCTGCACGAGCACGGGCGTGACCGCGTTCGGCAGGATGCGCGTGAAGAGCAGGCGCAGCGGCGAAGCGCCCAGCGCGCGCGAGGCCTGCACGTACTCCAGGTCTTTGACCGAGAGCACGCTGGCGCGCACC
>JAEURK010000199.1 GCA_016789175.1 Anaerolineales bacterium | reverse complement strand
CGCCTCGTTTTCTCGTTGTTTTTCCCCGCGGCGACGCGGCCATCGCCCCAAGCTCCCCCTGATATAATTGATATTCGCCTTTTTCCGGGCGTAAGAGGTGCTGACACGCATGTTTAAGAATCTGATGCGGATCCTCAGCGGTGATCCGAACAAGCGCGATATCGAACGCTATACCGGCGTCGTGGCCAAGATCAACGGCCTCGAGCTGGAGCTCCGAGCGCTGACCGACGAGCAATTGCTGGGCAAGACGGCCGAATTCAAGTCCCGGATCGCCACGGCCAGCGCAGGGATCGAGGACGACAAGGAGCGGCGCGCCGCCGAGCAGGACGTGCTTGACGAGATCCTGCCCGAGGCCTTTGCCACAGTGCGCGAGGCCGCGATGCGCACGCTCGGCCAGCGCCACTACGACGTGCAGCTGATCGGCGGCATGATCCTGCACGAAGGCCGCATCGCCGAGATGCGCACCGGCGAAGGCAAGACCCTGGTCTCGACCCTGCCGATCTACCTCAATGCGCTGCTCGGGCGCGGCGTCCACCTGGTGACGACCAACGACTATCTGGCCCGGCGCGACGCCCGCTGGATGGGCCAGATTTACAACGCGCTCGGCCTGACCATCGGCGTCCTGCAGGATGCGCATCGCACCGAGAACGCGGCCAAAGCCTTCATTGTCGACTTCTCGATCGAGTCGCCGCAGGAAGACCGGCATCACCTCCGCCTCGTGCCGCGGCGCGAGTCCTACGCCTGCGACATCACTTACGGCACGAACAACGAATTCGGCTTCGACTACCTGCGCGACAACATGGCGATGGGGCTCGATCAGCGCGTCCAGCGCGAGCGCTACTTCGCCATCGTCGACGAGGTCGACAACATCCTGATCGACGAGGCCCGGACGCCGTTGATCATCTCGGGCCCGGCCCAGGACGATCCGCGACTGTATCTGGAGACCTCCAAGGTCGTGCGCCAGCTGCAGCCCGAGCACTACGAGATCGACGAACGCGGGCGCGGCATCTCGCTGACCGAGCTGGGCGAGGCCCATCTCGAGCGCCTGCTGCGCCAGCCGTTGCGCGACCCCGATCGCCCCGAGGAGTTGACACCCGACCAGGCGCGGCTGCTCGGCCATATCGAGCAGGCCATGCGCGCGGAGTTCATTTTCAAGCGCAACAAGGACTATCTGGTGCAGAACGGCCAGATCGTCATCGTCGACGAGTTCACCGGGCGCATGATGCCCGGCCGGCGCTGGTCCGACGGCCTGCATCAGGCGGTCGAGGCCAAAGAGGGCGTCAAGGTCCAGCAGGAGAACGTCACCTACGCCACGATCACGCTTCAGAACTTCTTCCGCCTGTACGCCAAACTGGCCGGCATGACCGGCACGGCCCTGACCGAGGCCGAAGAGTTCGAGCGCATCTACAACCTGACCGTGCTGCCCGTGCCCCCGCATCTGGAGTACACGGCCAATGCGACCGGCTCGTCGCTGATGGAGGCGAAGTTCAAGGAGGAGGGTCAGACCTTCACCTACTTCGCCCGTAAAGACGATCTCGAGAAGACCCCGGTGTTCTGGCGCCGGAAGGACTATCCGGATCTGGTCTTCCGAACTGAGGAAGCCAAGCTGCGCGGCATCGTCGGTGAGGTGTTGCGCCGCAACCTGGCTGGCCAGCCGATCCTGATCGGCACGACCTCGGTCGAGATGTCCGAACATGTCTCGGAGCGGCTGCGGCCCGAGGCACTGCAACGGCTGGCGCTGGTGTTGCTGCTGCGCGACGCCTGGTTCCGTAAGAACAAAAAAGAAGAAGACGGCATGCTGGTGCCCGACCTGCAGCCGCTCGATGCGCCGCTCGACCGCCTCAACAAAACCGAATTAGCCAACAAGCTGCGCGATTACGGGTTGTCGACGAACCCGGCCGGCGAGGAGAACGCGGCCCGGTTGTGCGAGATCCTGGGCAGCACGCCCGATCGCGGCTCTGAGTTGACCCGGGTGTTGGGCGCAGGCATCAAGCACAACGTGCTCAACGCCAAGCGCCACGACGAGGAGTCGCTGATCATCGCCGACGCCGGCGCGTACGGCGCCGTGACGATCGCGACCAACATGGCCGGCCGCGGCGTCGACATCAAGCTCGGCGGCGAACTGGCGGAGGACGTGATCACGTCCGTCAACCGGGTGCTCAAGAACACGACCGACACCGATCCTTACAACCTGACCCATGCCCAGCGCCGCGAGCTGCTGCGCACGGTGCCCGAGAGCGCCTGGGGCATCTACGACAACGAGGTCCGCACCTTCGTCACCATGATGGACGACGTCGAGCGCGTGCGCGTCGTCGGCGGCCTGCACGTGCTCGGCTCCGAGCGCCACGAGTCGCGCCGGATCGACAATCAGCTGCGCGGCCGCGCCGCCCGCCAGGGCGATCCGGGCTCGTCGCAGTTCTATCTCTCGCTCGAAGACGAATTGATGAAGCGCTTCGGCGGGCAGGGCGTGTCGGATCTGATGCAGCGGTTGCGCATCGACGACAGCGTGCCGATCCAGGCCGGCCTGGTCAACCGCACCATCGAAAGCGCGCAGACGCGGGTCGAGGGCTCGAATTTCGACATCCGCAAGCACCTGATCGAGTACGACGACGTCCTCAACGCGCAGCGCAACACGATCTACGGCCAGCGCGACCGGATCTTCGTCAAAGACGATCTGAGCGACGACTTCGACGAGATGCTGGTGGCCGAGGTCGATCGGCGCGTCAGGCTGCACGCCGACGCGCTCGAACGCTGGAAGCTTTTCGCCTGGGCAGACGAGACCCAGCCGCCGATCCTGGACATCGGGCCGGAGGGCGAGCGCCTGTATCCGACCTACGGGCAGAGCATCCTGCTCCGCGACGTCGCCGCCGCGGCGAACAAGCGTCAGGCCTTGCTCGATCTGGCCCGCGACGCGCTCAAAGCCGAGCGCGAGCACGTGCTCGAGGGCATCCAGGCCCAGCTGGCCGCGGCCGACGATCGGCTGACCAGCCAGGTGCGCGAGCGCAAGATGGCGGCCGAGGAAGCGCTCGAGGGGCTCGAGAACGAAGCCCGCGAGACCGGCCAGCCGCTGGAGCCGCGCGCCGTGCTACGCGCCGTCAGCGAGGTGCTGGGCATCAACGTCCAGCTGCCGGCGGCCGAGACGCGCGACTTCGACTACAACGCCTTTAAGCGCCGGCTCGAGGAGCTGGCGCAGGCCGCGGTCACGGCTCGCAGCCGCGTGGCCCTGATCGCGGCGGTCGAGCGCCGCCTGGGCGGGTCGCTCAGCCTGGGCGAGCTGCGCACCGACGAGGACTGGCCCGACGTCCAGGCCAAGCTCCAGGAGGCGGCCGAAAAGACCTTCGACGCCAAGGTCGAGCGCGTGCTGGCCGACCTGGATCGCGAGGTCAAGGCCAACCTGCCCGAGCAGATGACCGAGGCGCAATGGACGCGCGGCCTGCTGGCCATGCAGTTTGGGCGCTCCATCGGGTTCGACAAGCAGCATCGCAAGGTCGAGATGAACGTGCAGCGCCTGCACTACGCCTATCTGATCGGGGAGATGACATCCGACTGGAAGGTCGAGGAGCTGCGCGAGGAATTGCTGACGCACCTGCGGGTCGCTGTGACGCGTTTGCGCGATCTCTTCGCGCGGGCCGAGGCCCAGATCCGCACCGTCAACGGCACGCCGACCGAGCCGACCGAGACGCTTGGCCGCGAAGTAATGACCAACATCAACCGCAGCCTGATGCTGCAGACGATCGGTCAGATGTGGGTCGAATACCTGACCTCGGTTGAGGCCCTGCGCACGTCGATCGGCCTCGAAGCCTATGCCCAGCGCGATCCACTGGTGGCCTACAAGTCCAAAGCCACCGACATGTTCCAGGAGTTGCTGGCCAATATCCGCGCGGGCGTGGTCTCGCGCGCGATGCAGATGCGCCCGCGTGTGGTGCAGCCCGCTGCGCCTGAGGGCGCCGGCGCTCAACCCGGCGCACAACGACCGGTCGCTCAACCGGCGCGCCCTTCGGTGCTTGAAACCCTCAAGGCGCCTGAGCGGCCGCCGCTTCCGCAGATCAATCCCAACGCGGGCCAACCGCCCGCGCTTCAAGAGAATGAAGCTTCCGAGTCGATCGGCGAATTGCCGGACTCGTCGGCGGACGATAAAAGCGGCGGTCGACGACGACGTCGTCGTCGTTGAGCGCCTGGTCTTGAATGCCTGTTATGACAGACGCCCGGGTGAATCACCCGGGCGTCTGTCATAATATGCCTGAAATCGGCTCAAAAGCCAACCGTTACCATCGTAAACCCCGCCTAAATACCACGGAAATCCTGTTGCTCGCGAGGGGCGATGCCTGTACAGTAGCGCTATGACCTTGACGGACCGGAGCGCGTTCGCGCGACTCCCGAAGATCGAACTCCACCGTCACCTCGAGGGATCGCTGCGACTGAGCACGCTCGCCGAGATCGCGGCGCGCTATCGCCTGGACCTCCCGCGTGATTCGCAATCGTTGCGGCCGCTCGTGCAGATGACGGCGGCCGACCCGCATACGCCGCGCGCCTTTCTCGATAAGTTCAACGTGCTGCGTCGGTTCTATCTCTCGCCGGGCATCATTCGGCGATTGGCCTTCGAGGCGATCGAAGACGCGGCCCGAGACGGCGTGCGCTATCTCGAGTTGCGCTTCACACCGGTCGCGTTGGCTCGCACGCAGGGCTTCTCGTTGCGCGACGTGATCAGCTGGGTCTCGGCGGGCGCCGAGGATGCGCGCCGACAATATCCCGAGATCGAACTGGTGTTGATTGCGAGCGTCAACCGGCATGAGCCGGTCGATCTGGCCGAGCAGGTGGTGGCCCTGGCCGCCGATCGGCAGCGCGAGATCGCGGCGATCGACCTGGCCGGTGACGAGGCCAACTATCCGGCCGAGCCCTTCGCGGGTTTGTTCGCCGAGGCGCGCCGAGCCGGTCTGGGTGTGACCGCACATGCCGGTGAATGGTCGGGCGCCGGGTCGGTCAAGCACGCGATCGAGCGTCTGGGCGTGCGGCGCATCGGGCACGGTGTGCGCGTGATGGAAGACCCCGACGTCGTAGCGCTGGCGCGCGACCATGGCGTCGTCTTTGAAGTCTGTCTGACGTCGAACCTCGATACCGGCGTCGCGGCCGGGCTGGCCATGCACCCGCTCCCGCAGATGCGCGCAGCCGGCCTGCATGTCACGCTCAACACCGACGATCCAGGGTTGTCGAACTGCACCCTGAGCGGCGAGTTCGAACAGGCGCTGAGCCTGCCCGGGTTGGACGTGGCGGCGTTGAACGTGATGTCGCTCGAGGCGGTCGGTGCGGCCTTCCAGCCCGACCTGGCGCGACAGGCTTTGGGTGTATTGCAGCCGGCCTGAACGGCCGTGGAGCGTAGCGTAGATCGAGGAGCGACGGTCGAAGTGCTATTCGACCGTCGCTCCTCGTTTTAACCCGCCTGCGCCTCCCAGCGCTTGACGGCGGCGCGCAGCAGATCACGCGCCATGGGGTTGGGTACCGAGTCGATGTCGGGGTAGCTATGGCCGTCGAGCTCGAACGACACCAGGCCGTCCGGCGATCCGGCGACCCGCAGACCATGGCCGGCCAACGGGCTGACGGCGGTCAGGTCCTGCAGCAGGTTGTCGATCTGCTGGGCAATCGTCAATTCGGGTGCCTCGGGCGTGGCGTTCAGCTCTTTGACGACCTTCAGTTGTTGAAACGGGTTCATCGACGGTAGACGGATCGCGCCCGTCGCCTGTGACCCGCTGGTTGCCGGGCGCGCGACGACCGGTAGCGTGGGCGCCGCGGCCGGCAGCGAAGAATCGGCCGGGATCGCTTCAGTGCTGCTGGTCTCGGTTGGAGCCGGCCCGGCCGGGAGCGCGGCGGCGGCACGGGTTTGTCCCAGGAAGACCAGGAGATCGCGCGTGGATCCTAACAGCAGGCGTTGAAGTTCCGGGCGCCGCACCTCGCGCGCTGTGCTGAAGACCTGCCCACCGATCTCGACCATCAACTTTCCGGTCGCCGGATCGCGCAACAGGCGCAGCGCATCGGGCGTGAGTGCCTGCGCGCCTGCTGCAACATCCGGGTCGGGCGCCTCGGGCACGCTAACCGGCTCGACGGCTGTGGGTGGTGCCGCGCTGAGCGCTGCCGGGGCGACGACAGCCACGGCTTCCGTCGGGGTCGGTGTCGGCGTTTGCGGCGTCGGTGCCGGCGCGGTCGGGCTGGTGCTCATCGCGGCCAGACGTTGGTTGGTCTCTTTGCGCCATTGGAACCAGCCGAAGACGATCAGGCCAAGGCAGACCACGAAGGCCACGCCCAGGCCGATCAGGATCGGCGTCGCATTGTTGACCATGAGATCGGACATGGTTCGTACTCCTCAATCCTCACGTCGCGCGCGGCGTGATCGGCGCGCTGCGGCTTCGACCCAATCGACGCCCGGGCCGCGCTTGAGCTGGCAGACCGGGCAAAAGTGTGTGCTGCGCTGGCCGACGACGATGCGCCGGATCCGGCCGGTGCAGCCAGGCCGCTGACACTCCCGGCCGGCTCGGCCGTAGGCCCGCAGCACTTCCTGATAGCCGCCGCCCCGGTACTGCCAGTCGATGCTGGCGCCGTTGTGGCGGAGGCCATCGTTCAAGGCCAACCGAAGCGCCTTCCAGAGCGCCCGGACCTCCCGTTGCGTGAGCGTATCGCTCAGCCGTTGCGGATGCAGACCCGCCAGGTGCAAGGCCTCGTCGGCATAGATGTTCCCTACACCCGCCAGGAAGGCCTGGTCGAGCAGGAGCGGCTTGAGCAGCCGGTGCCGGCCCTGCAGGCGTTCCGCCAGCACAGCCGGTGTGAACGCGTCGTCGAGCGGCTCCGGTCCGAGTGCGCCGAGCACAGCGGCGGCATCGGCGACCACCCAGACCTTGCCGAACTTGCGCGTGTCGCTGAAGCGCAGCTCGGATCCATCTTCGAACTGGAAGACGGTGTGCGCGTGCTTGTCGGGTGGCGCTTCGCCCGGCACCACGGTCAGGTCGCCGCTCATGCGCAAATGCACCAGCATCACGTCCCGGCTCAGCGTGAACACGATCACCTTGCCGCGTCGCCCGACTGCCAGAACCTTCTGGCCCCGCAGGCGGGCCTCCACGTCGCGCGGCGCCGGCGCCGCGATCTGTCGTGGCCAACGGACCGTCACCCGCGCGATCACGCGCCCCAACACCGACGGGCCGCGGGCCGCCGATCCCTCGCGCAGCTCCCGCGCGACCGTCTCGACTTCGGGTAATTCAGGCATGCCGCGCATTATAGGCGCGCGGCCCGAGCCTGCCTCGAGTGTAGGGGCGACGCCCCACCGTCGGCCGAAATTCCGCGTAAAGGGTTGCATAAAGAGTGCCCGGCCCCACCCTTTTTGCCGCGGATGACGCGGATTGTGGACACACACAACCCATCTGCGCAATCCGCGACAAAACCAGGCCTGGATGCGTTGGGATGCGATTGCCCAGAGAGTCGTTCCGCGGCCAGGCCGATTGAGTACAATGCAGGCGTTCGATACAGATGTGGTTGACGGATGGCCACGCCGGCGCCGATTCTGGGCGGCCGGCGGCCGACTGGATGCGTTGCGAGCGGGGGAGCGGTGTGACAGACGAAGAGGCAGGCCCACGGCTGCCCGGGGGGCGGACCGAATTGGAATGGCGCCAGCGCGTGATGGCGCGGGTGCGCCGGCGCGTCGAGCGGACGTTGCAGCCCGCCCTCGTGGCGCGCCGCGCCGCCGGCGACTGCTCGGACCTGGAGTCGATCGAACTCCGGTGGCGCGGCGCTCACCTGCATTTGTTGGCCCGCCACTGCGGCGGCTCAACGACTCAGTCGCCGGCCTTCGCCCGCATCTCGCCGACCGCTGACGGCCTCTTCGACCTGGCCTTCCTGCGCACC
>JAEURK010000101.1 GCA_016789175.1 Anaerolineales bacterium | reverse complement strand
ACCTGCTTGCGCACATCGTGGTCGCGGAAGTAGCCCGATGCCGGATCCCAGGTCGGCCACGGGTTGACCGGATGATCCTCGTAATTGGGCTCCCCGTCGAGCACGGGCTTGCGCGGATCACGGTCAAGATCACGGGCCACCCAGTCCCAGACCGGGAAATCACGGCCGCTGCCATGCCCGGACTGCAGCATGTTGAAGTCGAGCCAGGGCTCCGTGTGCAGGAGCGGGGCTGAGCTCGACGAGCCGATCGGGTGATACGTCAGCAGGGCCCTGCCCCCGGCACCGGCCCGGATGCCGGCGGCCAACGCACGCCAGATCGGGCGATCGTCGAATGACGCTTCCAGCGGCGGCCGATCGCCGCCCAGGATCCAAACAACATCGGCCTCGCGGTAGCGCGCGCCGAACCAGGCGCCATAAGCGCGCGCGTTGTCGACGTCAAAGATCCTGGGCCCGACGCCGAACATCGGTCGCACCTTGTCGCCCCAGGTTGGGAGCAGGCCGATGACCAGCCCAAGCGCGTTGGCGTACCGGACCACGGCGTCGACGTGGGCGAAGTACGCCTCGTTGGGTCGACGCGGGTCGTCGTCGATCAGCGGAAAATCGCCGGCGGCATTCGGCGTATGCAAGCCATCGAACTCGGCCAACGCCACGGCCTGGATGACCGTGAAGCCTTTGCGGGCGCGGTCGGTCAGATAGTGCTCGGCCTCGGCGAGCGTGAGGCGGTGGAACAACTCCCAGGCTGTGTCACCGAGCCAGAAAAACGGGTCGCCGGTCGCGGTCTGAAAGAAACGGCCATCGGCGTGGACCGTTGGACGCGGGTGCTGAGTCATGGCTGGCCTCCAAAACAAGACACCGGGAGTATCCCGATGTGTCCCGATATTCCAATTGTCGCCCAAGACTCTCTGAATTCGCGGCTCGATTAACCAGGTTTCGGGCGGGCCCCCGTCCGCGGTTCGGACCGGCCTGCCACCTGATACCACCCGAGGGTGACATCCTTCACTGTGATTCCCCGCCGAAACGCATGACCATTATGGGGCCTCTTTCAACACAAGGGAAATAACCGCCTGAGCCAGGGATGGCGCCCCCGACGTGCGACGCGTCGGTGTGCCGTTCGGATTCGGGCTGAGCCGCACTAACGATTCGCCAGCATGGTTGGAAACCATGATTTGCGGAAAGGAGCCGCCCTTTACCACCAGCGAAACAACTGTCCGCTCTTCTTTGCTTTTGGCACGCCGACGCCGATCGCGGTGACGCCGCGTGCCTGACTTTCTCTCTCAAGGATACAAGCCAATGGGACGCCACTTCCGACACTTCATCGCCTTGTTCATCGTGGTTTGTCTCGCTTTGCCCGCGCCGCTTCCGGTGCAGGCTGCGCCGATCGGTTTCACCATCCTGCATACCAACGACTTCCACGGCAATCTGCAACTCTCGGGCAGTAACCCGGGCTCGGCCAGGGTGGCCCAGAAGATCGCGGATGTGCGTGCTGCAGTCGGCGCTCAGAACGTGCTGGTGCTGGACGGCGGCGACATCATGCAGGGCAGCCTGATCTCGAATCTGCAGAAGGGCCTGCCCACGATCGATGTCTATCGCTCGATCGGGTATAACGCCGCCACCTTCGGCAACCACGAGTTCGACTGGGGTCAAAGTGTGCTGAACGACCGCATCGCTCAGGCCGAGGCCCCCGCCACAGCTGACGAAACCCCGATGCAGATGATCGCCGCCAACATCGTCAAGAAGGACGCCGGCGGCGCCTGCACCTGGGAGCCGTTCAACGCCAGCGTCACGCCCTACGAGGTCTTCACAGTCGCGGGCTCGGTGCGCGTCGGCGTCATCGGCGTCGGCTCGATCGAGACGCCCTACATCACGATCGCGGCCGCGACCGATGGCCTGTGCTTCCGCGACCCGGCCGAGTCGATCCTGCACTACTACGATGCTCTCGACGCCGCCTCCGACGTGATCGTGGTGCTCTCGCACAACGGCTACACCGATGGCGGCTACGGCTACGGCTTCACGGTCTACGGCGATCAAACCCTGGCCAAGAAGCTCAACGACGCCGGCAAGCCGGTCAACCTGATCATCGGCGGCCACAGCCACACCGATCTCGCGGCCGCGACCATGGTCGGGAACACGGCCGTGGTTCAGGCGCACTACGCCGGCCGCAAGGTCGGGCGCGCCGACTTCACCTTCGACCCGGCCACCGGCCAGGTGACCCTGGCGTGGAGCCGGATCACGGTTGCCGCGGCCGATCCGGAATACGCGCCGATCAAGGCCGTCGTCGACGGCTACGCCAACGATCCGGCCTATCAGGCGCTGATCAACCAGCCCGTCGGCTACACTCAGGTCGACCTGTTGCGCAACTACAACGGCGACAACATGATGGGCGACTTCGTCGACGACGCGATCTACGGCGCGCTCAACCACGACGCGACAGCGACCAACGACGTCGACATGTTCTTCAACAACGCCGGCGGCATCCGGATCGACTGGTGCGACAAGGCCGACGCGACAGCGCCCGGCGGCTACACCTGGACCTCCACGGCGGGCGAATGCTCGGCCGCCGGGCTGTGGGACCACGCCCCGATGCTGCTGAACTACGGCCAGATGTTCCAGATCCTGCCGTTCGGCAACGCGACGGCCGTCGGCACCATGACGGGCGCCCAGATCTACGATCTGCTCAACCAGTCGGCCACGCTCTTCAAGGGCGCACTGCAGCCGTCGGGTATCCGCTACAGCTTCTACGCCTACACCGACACCCTGCCCGGCCCGCAGCCCTATGCCTGGGGCGCCTACAACGTCGAGGTGCTCGACAAGACATCCGCGACCTGGCAGCCGCTCGACATGGACCGGACCTACAACGTCGGCACCAACGAGTTCCTGGCGCCGGCCGGCCAAGACGGCTTCACGCCCTTCAAGTACATGAAGAACATCACGTACTGGGGCGATATGCTCGACTCGGTCAACGCCTGGGTCTCGGCCACCTACACCGCCGACAACCCGTACCGTGGCCCGAACGGCGACGGCTCGCTCGATGGCCGCATCACGCGCAACGGCGACGGCGATGTGGTCTATGAACCCGGCGAGGTCGTGCCGCTGACGGTGCTCCACCACAACGACTCACACGGCCGTCTGGTCCGCGCGGGCACGACCGCCGGCTACAGCCAGCTGGTCACGCTCATCACGCAGGAGCGTCAGCACAACCCCGAGCGCACCCTGCTCGTCAGCTCGGGCGATAACGTCCAGGGCGACTCGATGATGTACTACTTCAAGTCGGCCGGTCTGGGCTACGCCGCCGACGGCACGGTGCTGCCGGCCGAGCTGAGCATCAACCCGCTCATCAAGGCTTTCAACGCCGTGGGCTACGACGCCTGGACGCTCGGCAACCATGAGTTCAACTTCGGCAAGGACGTCTTCGGCACGCTGGCGCAGGCGAACTTCCCGATCCTGCAGGCCAATGTGACCGACACCGGGGCCTACGGCCTGGCGGCGCTGCCGGTCGAGCCGTACACCACCAAGGTGGTCGGCCCCGAAGGGATCAAGGTCGCCATCCTGGGCATCGGCAACCACCGCGTGCCCAGCTATGAGCTGCCCAGCAACATTCCGGGCCTGACCTTCACCGATCCGATCCAGGCCGGCGTCGATTACGCGCCGACCTTGCAGCTCAACAACGACGCCGTGATCGCCCTGACGCACATCGGCTTCACGACCGATCCGAAGAGCGTCGAGGTCGATAACAACGTCGACACGTACTTCGCCGGGCAGGTGCCGGGCGTCGACGCCGTCATCGGCGGCCATAGCCACACCAACCCGACGACCGGCTTCGGCGACTATAAGTTCCTGCCGACCTATGTGGCCGGCCCGAACAACGTCCCGGTGCTCGTGACCCAGGCTTACCGCTACAACACCTTCCTGGGTGAGGTCGTGTTGGGCCTGCTGCCTGACGGCGCCGGCGGTTACACGGTCGTCTCGCGCGCGGGCCGCACGATCGCGGTCTCGACGGCGGCCACGGGCGCCACGCCCGAGGACGCTGCGATCGTGGCTCTGGTGCAGCCGTACCAGGATCTGATTAACGCCTACAACAACACAGCCATCGGCTCGACCACGACGCCGATCGACACCAACAACGCTTTCACGCAGGAGACCAACGGCGCCAACCTGCAGGCCGATGCCTCGGTCTGGAAGCTTGAACATGAAGGCGTCGACGTCAACGTGCACCTCTCGGGCGCGATGACCAACCGCCGGATCGCCGACACCGCCACGCCGGCCGCGCCCTACGCGCTCAAGGTGTCGGACATGTTCTCGGCGATGCCGTACGAGAATTCGCTCGTGGTCATCGCCATGAACGGCCCGCAACTCAAGGCCGTGCTTGAGCGCGCCTATCGCAACTACTACTATTACAAGTACGTGGCCGGCTACGGCGGCTATTCGTACTACACGACCTGCATGCTCGACGTCAACGCCGGCAACCAGATCACGTACAACGATCTCTATCCGGCGGCCTACGACCCGGCCCAAAGCTATGTCGTCTCGCTCGAGGTCGAGGGCCTGGAGGTCGACTTCACGAACCCGAATGTGTACTACAACGTGTCGACCGTGAACTACCTGGCCGCCGGCGCCTGCAACTACAGCGAGGGCGGTAAGACGCTCTGGCCGCTCGACCAGATCGTGGCCGACACTCAGTATTACGTCCGCGATGCGGTGATCGAGTATCTGCAGGCCCAAACGGCGCCGGTCAGCCCGGCGATCGAAGGCCGGCTGAGCTTTATCGCCGACGTGGACGCCCCGACCGTGTCGATCACGAGCCCGACGGCGTCGACCTACCGGCACTCCGACAAGCTGACGCTTGACTTCAGCGCCACCGATGTCGGCCCGGCCGGGATCCGCAGCGTCACAGCCGACATCGACGGCACACCGGTGAGCGACAATCAGATCCTCGATCTGCGCGCACTGGCGCTCGGCAGCCACACCCTGACTGTGACGGCCGTGGACCGCGCTGGCCACGCGACGACCGCGACTGTCGCGTTCAACGTCAACGCCACAGTCCAGAGCCTGATCACGTCCGTGAACCAGTACTACGATGAGGGCCTGATCAAGACCAAGGGCGTGCGGACCAGCCTGTTGGCCAAGCTGTACATCGCGCAACTGGCGATGAACCGCGAACAGATCCGGGCGGCCAGGGTTGCCCTGACCACCTTCATCGTCGAGGTCCAGCTTCAGAGCCGCAACCACATCGATAAGAACGCAGCTGCGGTTTTGATCGCGGATGCCAAGTGGGTGCTGATGAACTTGAAGTAGGCACACCCGCGTTCCGGAACGAACGGAGGGCGCCTGCGGGCGCCCTCCTCCGTTAATGGACCGGCCGCGCGGCCGCCGCGCTCAGACTTTGAGCGACCCGGCCAGCGGCAGTGTGAGCGTGAACGTCGTGCCGACACCGCTCTGCGAGTCGACAACCAGTTGGCCGCCCTGGGCCTCGGCCAGTGATTTGGCGATCGCCAGCCCGAGCCCGGCGCCGCTGCCGGTGCGCGAATTGCTGCCCCGATAGAACCGGTCAAAGATGTGCAGGAGCTTGTCGGGCGGGATGCCGGGCCCGGCGTCCCGCACGGTGACCTGCGCCACCCGCCCCTGGACGGCTAACCCAAGGTGGATCGCCGTGCCTGGTGGTGTATGCGAGCGCGCATTGTCGAGTAACACCAGCAGGATCTGCTGTAACGAGTCGCGATTGCCCTGGACCTGCAGCGGCTCGAACAATTCGTGGGTGATCGGACGACCGGGCGCCAGGAGCAACGCCTGGCGGACCGCCGCTTCCAGGATCGGCTTAAGGTCGAGCGGCGTCACCGTCACCGGCGCGCCCGAGTCGGCGCGGGCCAACGACAGGAGCTGATTGACCAGGCGGATCAGGCGCTCGGTCTCGTCGATCGAGTCGCGTAGCACTGCCCGTCGGTCCTCTTCGTCGATCGGGGGCTCGCGCTGCAACAGCCCCAGATTGCCGCGGATGGTGGTCAACGGTGTACGCAGCTCGTGCGACGCGTCGGCCACGAACCGGCGTTGCGACACCAGCGTCTGCTCGGTCTGGTCGAAGGCGGATTGGAGCTCGGCCAGCATCTGATTGAGCGTGGCGGCCAACGTGCCGAGCTCATCGGGCGGGCCTTTGTAAGCCACGCGCTGGCCGAAGTCGCGCGCCGCGCCAATCGCGGCCGCACTGCGTGTGATCTTGCCGATCGGGCGCAGCGTCCACCCGGCGAGCAACCAACCCACCCCGAAGGCCGCGATCACCGACGCCCCGCTGCCCGAGATCAGGAGCGTCCCCAAAACGCGCAACGCGGCATCCTGCTCACCGGATGAGCGACCGACCTGGATGTAACCGACCAGGCGCGGGCCGACGTACACCGGCCCGTTGTAAACCAGGATGCTCAGGTCGCCGGTCGTCACCCGTGTGAAGATCACGGCATCGCCGGCCGCGATCGCGCGCGTCTGCTCGTCCATCGGCAGGTCGAGATCGGCGTAACTCCAACTGCGCGCCAGCACCTCGCCCTCGGCATCGCGCGTCTGCACGTAGGTGTAGGGCACGCCGATCCCGCCCAGGGCCACGTTGATGCGGTACAGGTCGAACTTGCGATCAGAGACGATCCGCAACGCCTCGGTCGAGAGCGCGTCCTGCATCACGGACTGCGACATGCGGGTCGTAACCAGGTAAATGACGGCGCTGAAGACGATCAAGGCCGAAGCCAGGATCACGCTGTACAGGAGAGTGAGACGGAGGCGGAGCGACACAGGCCGATGTTAAAGGATGCGCCTGAGAAATGATTAAGCTACACGCTCACCGGACCATCGCTGGACGCCGAGCCCAAGGCTCGGCGTGCAGGGCCGCGACACGTTGCAGCCCCAACGCACGCCTCACGAAACGTTGCCGCCAGCCTGCGCCGTTTCGACCAGCGGAGCCGCACGAGGGCGCCCGTCGTCAGGAGGCGCAGCGCCACCCGCCGCGCCCTGCGCCAGCCACATCGTCCGACGCACAACGGGCGATGCACGCTCGTTGTGCCTGGGCCACAGCGCGCAATCTACATATACATAATATAAAGACATAATGAGTTGACTTATCGTGATTCCGAGGAGATACTTTAAAGAACATTCGTTCGCGCCCCCCTCACCCCGGCAAGGATGACCCCCATGATGATGCGCTTTTACGCTGTGCTGACCAACACGGTGACCGCTTCAGTGGCCAACACGTTCGTGTGGTTCGCGGTCACGTTCTGGGTCTATCTCGAAACGCAATCCGTGATCGCAACCTCGGTCATGGCCGGCGTCTACACCATCACGGTGGCAGCGTCCGGCATCTTTCTCGGGACCCTGGTCGATCGGTTTCCCAAGAAGCCGGTGATGTTGGGCTCCAGTCTTGGATCGCTGATCTGCTATGGGCTGGCGTACCTCGTCTACGTGACGTCTCCCGCACCGGTCTTCTCGGCGGTCGATCAGCCGGTGCTGTGGGTCTTCATCATCCTCACGCTCATCGGGGCCCTGGCCGGGAATTTGCGCGGGATCGCGCTCTCGACCCTGGTCACGCTGTGGGTCCCCGAGGATCAGCGCGACAAGGCGAACGGCCTGGTGGGCACGGCTAACGGTGTCGCCTTTCTGGCGGCCTCGATCTTCAGCGGTCTGGCGATCGGTTATCTGGGCGTGGCCTGGGTGCTCGTCCTGGCGATTGGCCTGACCCTCGCCGTCTTCGTCCATCTCGCCATCGTCCCCATGCCCGCGGCGGGAGCGCCGCCCCACCCGTCTTCAGCTGATGGTGAGGCCGGCAACCCGGTCGGCGCGATAGACCTGCGCGGCGCGATAGACCTGCGCGGCGCGACAGACCTGCGCGGCGCGATAGACCTGCGCGGCACGATCCAGGTCGTCCGCCAGGTGCCCGGCCTGTTTGGCCTGATCTTCTTCCACACCATCAACAACTTCCTGGGCGGTGTCTTCATGTCCTTGATGGACGCGTATGGGCTGCAGCTGGTCTCGGTTCAGGTCTGGGGCGTGTTGTGGGGGTTCTTGAGCCTGGGGTTCATCGTGGGCGGGATGATCGTCGCGCGCCGCGGTCTGGGCCGCAGCCCACTGCGCACGCTCTTCCTCAGCAACGTGGCGATGTGGGTGATCTGCTGTTTCTTCACGCTGCAGGCATCGATCGAGCTTCTCACGGTCGGCATGTTCATCTGGCTGTGCCTGATCCCGGTCGTCGAGGCCGCCGAGCAGACCATCCTGCAACGCGTGGTGCCGGTTGAGCGCCAGGGCCGGGTCTTTGGTTTCGCGCAGAGCGCCGAACAGGCCGCTACGCCGATCACGGCCTTCCTGATCGGCCCGATCGCGCAGTGGATCTTCATCCCTTTCATGACGACCGGGGCCGGCGTGGATCTGCTCGGCGGGTGGTTTGGCACCGGTGTCGACCGTGGCCTGGCCCTGTTGTTCACGCTTTCGGGCCTGATCGGGCTCGTGATCACGCTCCTCGCCATGCGCACCGCGGCCTATCGCGTGCTGTCACGCGCCTACGACACACAGGGCAACCCGGAGCCGTTCGCGTCGGCCGCGGCCAACCTCGGGTAGCATTGGGCCCATGCTACCGTTGACGACCCTCGGTGATTTGATCGCGGACCTTTGCCTGGACGTCGAATCGTTTCCGATCCTGCCGCCCGGGCACCAGACCCTCTCCGGGTTGGCTCTCGGCCCCGGCGGCGCCGGCAATGCTCTGGTGGCTGCGGCCCGGCTGGGCCTGCCCGCCGTCGCGCTCGGATGCGTCGGCGATGACTGGATCGGCGCCCGTGTGCTTACTCATCTCAACGCCGAAGGCGTGGAGGCCGGGCGCGTCATGCGTCAGACCGGCGCCGATACGCGCACGGCCGTTCGGCTGCGGGCCGGCACGGGCGAACAGGTATTCATGGGCCGCCCGGGCGGCCTTGGCCCGGCCACCCTGCCCGAGACCTGGGCCCACGCGATCGCCGACTCCGGCGTGCTTTTGGTGGATGGCTGGTCCTTCTTTCACAGCAACCCGGCCCTGGTCCTGCAGGGGGTGGAGGCCGCCTCCCAGGCGAGCGTCCCGCTGTTGTTTGACCCCGGACCCAGGGTCGGCGCCATCGATCCGGAATGGTTGCGAACCGTGACGCGCGCCGCAACCGTGATCCTGGCGACTGAGCCCGAGCATCAGGCCCTGACCCGCCAACTTGATCTGCGCGACCTGCGCGCACTGAAGTCACTGCGGGCCCTCATCCTCAAACTGGGCCCGGGCGGTTGTGTAATCTCGACGGCGGTCGAGCGGATCGTGTGTCCGGGCTACCCGGTCGAAGCCCGGGATGCCACCGCGGCCGGTGATTGCTTCGCGGCCGGCGTGGCCTGGGGGTTGCTTACCGGCCAACCATGGGCCGTGATCGGTGCCATCGCCAATGCGGTCGGGGCAGCCAAGGCCCTCAAAGTCGGCACGGCTCTCGCGGCCCCGACGCGCGCCGAAATCGGCGACGTCCTGCGCGCTCACAGCCCGGAACTCGCCCGTCTCTTCGAGTGGGCCTCCCCTACGTCGTAACGGTCTCCCCCATTCGAGCCTCAGCGGTGGGCGGCCACAAGGGCCGCCCCAACAGGCCGCCCCAACAGGCCGCCCCTACTGGAAGCCCCCGCCGCTCCCACCGGCCACACCACGCGCAGCGGCCAGCGCGGCATCGTGACCGGAGGCGACGTAGTCCCGATAGGGGTCGACGGGCACACCCAGCTCCTCGCGCGCCCGGGCCAACAGCGGTCGCACGTCGGTTTTGAACGCACCGTTGAGCAACTCATGCGCGCCGAGCACATCGCCGGCGGCGCGCGCCTGTGCCAGATCCTGACGCGGCACAAGCAGCGATTTGGCGTATGCCTCCTGGCAGTTCACGACCGACAGGATCATGGCGCCGATCTTGCCTTCGATGTTGTGGCACTGGTCGATCATGTAGGCGACGCGCCGGGCGCAGTCGCGGGCCGGTTCGATGTCGCCTTCGGCGGCCTCCGTCAGCTCGTTGTAGATCAAGAAGAGCTCGTACGGGTTGGTGCTTCCCACGATCAGGTCGTCATCCGCGTACTTGCGATTGTTAAAGTGGAAGCCGCCCAGCCGGCCCTCGTCGAGCAGGAAGGCCACGATCTGCTCGATGTTGACGCCCTGGGCGTGATGGCCGAGGTCCACCAGCACCTGCGCCTGTTCACCAAGCTTGAGCGCCCAGGCGTAGGCCGTGCCCCAGTCGGGGATGTCGGTGCTGTAGAAGGCCGGCTCGAAGAACTTGTACTCGATCAGCATCCGGGCGCCCTCGGGCAGGTTCTCGTAAACGACGCCCAGACCCTCCTCAAACCGCCGCTTGCGCGCGCGGAGCGAGTCCTGCCCGGCGTAGTTGGTGCCGTCGGCGAACCATAGGCTGAGCGCGTCGCTGCCCGTGCGGCGCATGATGTCGCAGCACTCGAGCATGTGGTCGAGCGCGGCCTCGCGCGGGCCCGAGACCGGGTTGCCGAACGAGCCGAGCTTGTAGGCGTCGTCTTGAAAGACGTTGGGGTTGACGGCCCCGATCGTCACGCCCTTGTCGCGCGCGTACTGGCCCATCGCGGCGTAGTCGCCGTCCTCGGGCTTATCCCACGGGATGTGGATGGCGACGCTCGGCGCGATGCCGGTGAAACGGTGCACGGTGGCTGCATCGTCGAGCTTCTCGCGGGTGGTGCGCGCCGCGCCCGGCCAGGCGAACGCCTTGAACCGGGTGCCGGAATTGGCGTAACCCCAACTCGGGGTTTCGATGTGCTGCTGTTTGAGCCGGGCCAGCACGTGCGGCACGTCGATGCCGCGTCGCCCGAGGTCTTCGGACAGGATATCGAAAGCCGTCGTCGTCATAGATCCTCCTTCATCACGGGGCGCTGCCTGGCGCCGACCAGATCAAAGAGCACGTGGGCCGAGAAGGCGTGACAGACCGAGCCATCCGGGAAGCTGACATCCCAGTTCTCCCAGGTGGTCGGCTCGCCGGCGCGGGCCCAGCGCCCCCAACGAGCCCGGATGATGGCCAGCGCCTCGGCGTGGCGACCGCGGGCGCGTAACGCCGCCAGCACGTGTTGATGACGAAACGGGCTGGCCAGCACCAGCGCGCCGGGCACGGCCTCGTCGCGCAGATCCAGCGAGCGGGCCACGATGGCATCGAGCACACCGTCGACTTCGGCCTCGTTCGCACAGCCGGTGAGCACGGCCAACGCCGCCGCCAGTTGCGACGCCGTCGTCCCGGCCCGATCGTCTTGCCAGCGCCCGTTGCGCCAAAACGTGCCGCGGATCGCTGTGGCAAGTGCCTCAGCCTGCGCGCGCCAGGCCGCCGCCTCGACCGGCGCATCCACGGCCTGGGCCAACGCCACAGCCGTCTGCAACGCGAGCAAAAAGTGCAGGTTGTAGATCGCGCTCGGCTCGCTGCGCGAGACGGGGGCCCAATCCAGGAACAGACGACGTCCACCCTGACTGCGCAACAGACCGTCACGACCAACATCCTGCGCGAAGCGGACCAGCATCCGCTTGAGCGCTGGCCAGTGCGCGACCGCCTGCGCCGGCGAGCCCGAGAACGCGCGATGCGCGGCCAGCAATTCGACCCAGGTGAAGTTGTAGTCGAGCACCGTGTAGGCGTGCGCTTCGCTCGGGAGCACCGTGGCCAGCACACCATCAGGATAGGCGCCCTCGACGGCCTGCGCGATCGTTTGCTCGAGCGGCCGCAGGTCCGAGCTGAGCGCCCAGAGCCCATGCGCCTGCGCCAGCGCATCGCCGACCCACTGCGCGCCCTCGCGCCACGGGCAGTCGACGAAGCCGTCGGCCAGACAGGCCTCGAGCGTGGTCGCGCACATCCGGCCGATCGCCTGGAGCTCGGCGTCGCCCTCGGGCGCGTGCAGCCAGGCTTCGACCTCGGGTCGGATCGAGAGGGGGTAGCGGCTGAGCCGGGCCTCGAACTCGATATCCAGATGCGCCGGGCCATCGACGGCGAAGACGATATAGCGCCCGCCGCGCAGGCTGAAGGTCGCGAGCGTCTGCGCACCGGGTCGAAGCGTGAAGGCATCGGTCAGACGAACGCGGCAATAGGTCTCGGGGTCCGAGAACACCAGCTCGCCGGCCCGGCGCTTCTCGGCGTACCCGATCAGCACCCGTTCGCCGCCCAGCGCGCGCTTTACGTGCACGACGCCCTGCCCAATCTGACTGTGGCCGAGATCCGCGCACCACAGCGCGGTCTCGCCGGCCTCGATCTCAAAACGCGATGGCGTCGGCGCCCCACCCGTCCAGGCAGCGGCGAGTCGCCGATGCGGATCCGGGTCCGACGGCGTTGGGGCGCGCCGCTGTTCAATGGGCGCCAGCTTTACCGTGTGTTCCTCAAGGAGCGGAAGACGACGCGGGGTCAGGTCGATCCACGGTGCGGCGCCCGTCCCGGCCACGATCCGGGCCGGCGACCAGCCGTCGTCCTCGACGTCCAGCGCGTGCCAACCATCGGCGCGGCGCAGGTCGCGGTCCTCGACCCCGGCCGCGTAGATCGACACGCGTTTGACATCGCTACTGAAGGCCGGGTCGCGTCGTGCACGCCACTCGGATCCGGTCGACCAGACCCGCGCGCCGTCGACGTCGAGCCAGGCCAGCAGCCCGGCCGCACCGCGATGGACATAGGCGAAGTGCGAGTAGCCGGGCTGGTACACCAGCACCGTGATCGTGTTTCGGCCCTTTCGGAGCAGCGCCGACACATCGTGGACGTCCACGCACTGGGCCTGCGGCCAGCTTCGCGCCGGCCCGCGCGCGACGAAGACGCCGTTCAGCCACAGGCTGTAGCGGCTGTCGGCCGTGATCGCGAGCCGGGCCTGCCCGCCATCATGCGACCAGGCGTGCCGGAACCAGACGTAGGCCTCGTGCAGGTCGAACGGATGCGGCGAGCCGATCCAAACCGCGGTCATGCGGACGCGCTTGTGCCGTAGCGCGCGGCCAGGGCGTTGACGGTGCGGTAGGCCTGAAGCAGCCGCTGCGGCGGGATATCGGGCATGACGAAGTGGCCGGTGTTGAAGATGAAGCCGCCGCCCGGCGCGTAGATCGCGAAACGCTCGGCCAGGTAGGCATCAAGCCGATCACCGTCGTGGGTCAGCAGCCCGTCGACGACGTCGAGCGAGCCGTGCAGGATGAAGGCCTCGCCGTACTTGTCCTTGACCGTGCGCGGATCCATGCCTGCGCTCTCTTGCAGCGGATGCAGCGAGTCGTAGCCGATGTCGCGCAGGTCGTCCATGATCTGCATGATGTAGCCGTCGCTGTGCAGGTTGACGATCAGGCCGAGCGCGTGCGCCTGCGCGACCACGCGTTTGGCGTATGGCCCGATCATGCGCCGCCACATCCGCGGCGAGAAGAGCATGGTCTGGTTGCTGCCCCAGTCGTCCGAGAGCGTGATCGCATCGACGCCCGTCGCCTTGACGCCCTCGAGCAGCGCGCACAACCAATCAGCGTACCGGTCGAACCACTGCGTCATCTCGGCCGGGTACTCGGCCAGGCTGCGCCAGCAGTTCTCGATCCCCAGAAACGTGCTCGTGCCCTCGACGAGGCCCCAAAGGTGCGCGTACACGAAGCGCTTCAGGCCCTGTTGCGCGATTGCCTCGACCACGTTGACGCCGGCGAAGTCGTAGTTCCAATCGGTGTGGTTGACCCACTTCGGGTCGCGCGGATCTTCGAGGGTGAGCGTCAGCGCCTCCTGGATCGTCCAGCGCTTGCCGGTTTGGTTCGGGTACGGCACGAAGCCCGTGAACGCGTCGACGTTGAACTCATCCAGGAACTGCTCGCGCGGGCCGTACTCGACGGCGAGCTTTTCCAGGAACTGCTTTTGATAGAGCAGCACGCCGATCGGGGTGCGATCGACGGGCCGCCGTTGGTAGGCGGCATACATGCGCTCGCGGCTGTTCATGCGCCCTCCTCGCGTGGGGTCAGGTTGAGCAGGCCGCGCCAGGTGGCTTCATCGAGCCCGGCGACGTAGCCGCTGTGGAAGCGCTCGAACGGGATCTGATCCCAAACCGGCACGAGCGTGCGGATCTCGGCCGGCAGCCCGCGCAGGATCTCGGCGTAGGCCGACTCCATCAGGCGATAGCCGGACGTGGGCGAGCCCTTGAGCGGCGCGTGCGGTTGGAGCAGGCCGTCCTCGACCATGACCCGGTCGAGCACGTCCGAGATCGCGTCGAGGAGTTCGAGCTTGCGCGCCCAGGGCGTCGCGAGCTTCACGGCCTCGGCCACCAGTGTGCCCATTCGGTCGGCCATCCGCGGCAGGCGTTCGAAGTAGTGCCACAGCCACTTGTCGTACGGGAAGTAGACGCGGTCGAGCAGGAAAGCCAGCTGCACGCCGAGCTTGATCGCGCGCGCGAAGGTCGTGACCGAGTACAGGTCGTTGTCGCGCAGGATCGCGCGCTTGAGCGCGTAGGCGCCCATGCCCGAGTAATACCGGCACCAGTGCGCGATGCGGCGGCGGCGGACCGGCTCGGGATAGTAGCCCTGGAAGACTTCACGGATGCTCGTGAACACCCCCGATGGGTCGTACCAGACCTCGCCGCCAACGATGTGCAGGATATCTTCCTCCGGGATGCTCAGCCATTCGGCCTCGGTCGTCGGCGCGTGCAGGAGCCCGATCGTGCGCTCGAGGAAGGCTTCGCGATTGTCGAGCGACAGGCCCTTGCCCGGCGTCTTGCCGACCTCGAGCTCGATCCCGCGGAAGCTGTCGGGCAACCGGGCCTCGACCGCAGCCGTCATTGCGTCGCGCCGGGCGCGATGGAGCGCGTCGGGCATCACGGCGTTGATGCGAATGCCCCAGTGGTGGTCGCGCGAGTAATCGTCGTCGAGGCCGAGCACCTCGGAGCCGTAGCCCCAGATGCCGAACGCGGTCTGGGCCGTCTCCTCCGGGAACTCGCGCAGGAGCAGCGGCTTGACCTGCTCCTCGAAGAAGTCGCGGCTGTAGCTCAGGATGGGCGATGACATCAAGGTTCTCCGATAGTGATTGATCCGGCTGGCGGCCCCACCGCCCGCCATAGCATGCTGCGCGCCCGCTTGCGCGAAGCCTCTCTCGGCACGGCGCCGGCAGCGTATGTGAACCCGCGCTGCGCCTCGCGGCAAACGTTGCGCGGGTGCTACTGAGAAACAAAACGGCCTGATGATCCATTCGAGCCGAGTGGGCGGCCACAAGGGCCGCCGCTACGGGACCGCCGCCACGGGGCCGCCGCCGTGGCTCGGCTGCCGTTTGGGACTGCCCAGGCACACTCAGAAGGACACGACGGTCAAAGGTCGAATTGCCCTTCGCCCCTCGCTCCTCGCCCCACGCCCTACGCCCGCGTCAAACTGAACACGAACTCGTATCGATCGCTGCGCCAGACGGATTCCAGAAATTCAATCGGCTGCCCGGTCGGCAGAAAAGTCGTGCGTTCCATGTAGATGACCGGGCTACCGGTCTGGATCTTGAGCAGGCGCGCCTCAGAGCTCGAGGCCCGTCGGGCACGCAGGGTTTCGTGCGCGGTCCAGAACTTGAGCCCATAGTTGAATTCCATGATGTGGGTCAGCGACCCGGTCAGGTCTTGCTGATCGAGCTCGGGGCACAACGCGGCCGGGAGGTACGACCACTGCAGACAGACCGGCTCGCCGTCGCCGAGACGCAGCCGGCAGAGCTCGAAGACCTCGGCGTTCAGGTCAAGCTCGAGCGCATCCGTGATCGGCGGGCGGGTGCGCAGGCGCTTGAGCGACACGACCCTGGAGCCCGGCCGCCACCCGCGGCGGCGCATTTCATCGGTCGTGGGAATGAGCGAAGTCAGCTCGTAGCGGGCCCGGTTCTTGGCCGCAAAGGTCCCCTTGCCCTTCTCCTTGTAGATGAGGCCTTCGCGCTGCAGCAGCGCCAGCGCCTGACGCACAGTGGCCCGACTGAGTTGATGGCGGGCCGCCAGCTCGTTCTCGGACGGCACAGCATAGACGCGGTTGTTGGCAGTAGCGGTCTTGATCCGCTGACGCAGCACCGTGGCCAGTTGGACGTAGTAAGGGACGTGGCTGTGCTTGTCGATCGACACGGGGCCTCGGTGATGAGCGCACGTGGCCCCGCGTATAGGCGCACGTGTCATACCCAAACAATCGTGAGCAATGACGACCTGTCTGCTTGTCTAGACAAGCAACTTAACCGTATGTTACAATGCCGATCAACTTCAGTCAATAACCGCGCGCCACTGTCATAGGATCGTCCAGGTTGACGCCATCGACACCGCAGCGGTCGGACCCCGACCGGGTTCGCCGCGCCTGCACACAGACGCACGCCCGACCCCACGCGCGCTTCGCGCCGACATGCTCAAATACAGGTGGTCCCATTGTGAACAGTTTCACACGCGGGACGCTGGAGGGCCTCCATGAGTGAGGCCACGCCCCTGCTCGAGATGCGCAGCATCTCCAAACGCTTCGACGCCACGCAGGCGCTCGACGACGTCGGCCTGGTGCTGCGCGCCGGCGAGGTGCACGCCCTGCTGGGCGAAAACGGCGCGGGCAAATCGACGCTGATCAAGATCATGACCGGCATCCACCCGCCCGACTCGGGCGAGATCCTGCTCGACGGCAAACCGGTGACACTCCGCAGCTCGGCCGACGCGCAGCGCGTGGGCATCGCGGCCATCTATCAGGAACCCATGATCTTCCCGGACCTGAACGTGGCCGAGAACATCTTCATCGGCCACCAGAACCGCGGCCCGATCGTCAACTGGGGCGCGATGGCCCGCGATGCCGAGCGCATCCTGGGTGACCTCGACATCCAGCTCGACGTGCGCACCCCCGCCCGCGGCCTGACCTTGGCGGCGCAGCAGGCGGTCGAGGTTGCCAAGGCGCTCTCGCTGCAGGTGCGCGTCCTGATCATGGACGAGCCAACCGCCGCGCTCTCGGCCCATGAGGTCGCGCAGCTCTTCAAACGCGTTGACAAGCTCAAACGCCAGGGCGTGGCGATTCTGTTTATCAGCCATCGGTTGGACGAGGTCTTTCAGATCGCCGATCGGGTGACGGTCTTTCGCGACGGCAGGCACATCTCCACCCGGCCGCGGGCCGAGGTCACGCCCGAGGGCGCGATCCGCGACATGGTCGGGCGCAAGATGGAGGACTTCTTCCACCGCAGCGAGCGCGCCTTTGGCGACGTGTTGCTGCGCGTCGACGGCCTGGGCCGCGCCGGCGCCTTCACCGGCGTGTCGTTCGAGGTCAAGCGCGGCGAGGTGCTCGGCTTCGCGGGCCTGGTCGGCGCGCGGCGCACCGACGTCGGGCTGGCGCTGTTCGGCGTCGCCCCGGCCGACGCGGGCACGATCACGCTGGCCGGCCAGACTGTGACAATCGGCTCGCCACAGTCGGCGATGTCACACGGCATCGCCTACGTCTCGGAGGATCGGCGCCAGCTCGGCCTCTCGTTGCCGCAGTCGATCACGGCTAACGTCACCCTGGCTACGCTCAAGCGCTACCTCTCGCGGCTGGGCCTGATCAAGCCGGTTGCCGAACAGGCCACGGCCGCCGAGTTCCGCGAGAAGCTGTCGATCCGGGCCGCGTCGCTCGAGCACCCGGTCGGGCAGCTCTCGGGCGGCAACCAGCAGAAGGTGATGCTGGCCAAGTGGCTCAACCTCCAGCCGCAGGTGCTGATCCTCGACGAGCCGACCCGCGGCATCGACGTCGGCGCCAAGGCCGAGGTGCACCACATCGTCGATCAACTTGCTCAGCAAGGGCTGGCGATCATCCTGATCTCGTCCGACCTGCCCGAGGTGCTGGCGATGAGCGACCGCGTACTCGTCATGCGTGAGGGTCGGCAGGTGGGGATCTTCGAACACGGCGTCGCAACACAAGAAGCGGTGATGACCGCGGCCGTGGGGGTGGCCTGATGGAAACGCTGCGACGCGTGCTGCGCCCCGAACAGATCCGCGAGCTCTCGCTGGCGCTGATCATCTTCGTGGCCGTGGCGTTCTTCAGCACCCAGATCGAGAACTACCTGAGCGGGCGTTTTTTCGTGCGCGTCTCGACCAGCGTGGCGATCACGATCGTGCTGGCGACGGCACAGACGCTGGTCATCCTGACCCGTAACATCGATCTGTCGATCGGCTCGATCGTGGGCGTCGCGGCCTACGTGACCGGCCAGGTGCTCGGCGCGAACCCCGAGCTGTCGCCGCTCGCCGCGATCACGGTCGCGCTGATTATCGGCGCCGGGTTGGGCCTGATCAACGGCCTGCTGGTCGCCTACGGACGTGTGCCGGCGATCATCGTGACGCTCGGCACGCTGGCGATCTATCGCACCTGGCTGATCGACTACGCCGGGGCCAAGACCATCACGGCCGATTCGTTGCCACAGTGGCTGGTCGATCTGCCGCGCCTCAACCTGTTCTCCTCGGGCGAGCTCGACATCCGCGGCCTGTTCGTGCTGGCCGTGGTGATCGCGGTCCTGATCCAACTGGCGCTCAACTACCTGCCCTGGGGTCGGCGCCTGTACGCGATCGGCTCGAACCCGGAGGCGGCCCGCATGGCCGGCCTGCCGGCGCCACGGCTGGTGGTCAGCGCCTACGCCATCTGCGGCGCGCTCGCAGGGCTGGCGGGCTTCATGTTCCTGGCGCGCTTCGGCACGATCACGGTGACGGCCGGTCAGGGCCTCGAACTGCAGGCGGTGGCCGCGGCCGTGGTCGGCGGGGTCAGCACGGCCGGCGGGTCGGGCACCCTGCTGGGCGCGCTGCTGGGCGCGGTGCTGATCGACACGCTTAATCAGAGCCTGACCCGCATGCCCGGTGTAAGCGAGTTCTGGCGCGACGCCCTGCTAGGCCTGCTCATCCTGGTGGCGGTGGCCACCGACTACGTCCTCATGCAACGCCTGCGCCGGCTGTGGATCGTCGATCAACTCAAGGCCAGAGCCGCGCCGACGCCTGCCCCGGAGGAGCACCATGCGCCTTAGCCTGAAGAGCCTGCGCAGCTGGGAAGGCCTGCTGCTCGTGATCCTGATCGCGGTCGTGGCGCTGAACATCGCGCTCTCGCCCGTGTATCTGGGCGTCGGCAACTTTATCAATCTGTTTCAGCTCTCGATCGAGAAAATCATCGTGGCCCTGATCATGGCCTTTGTGATCATCAACGGCGAGATCGATCTGTCGGTCGCCTCGGTGATGGGTTTCGCGGCCTGTGTTGTGGCTGTGGTGCACGAGAACAACGCCCTGCCCTTCGCAGCCGCTGTGGCGCTCGCGCTGGTCGTCGGTGCACTGGCCGGCCTGGTTCAGGGCTATTTCGTCGCCCACATGGGGCTGCCATCGCTGGCGGTGACTCTCGCCGGCCTGATCGGATTCCGCGGCATGGCGCGCATGCTGGTCGAGGATCGTTCGATCGGCGACTTCCCGGAATGGTTCAACGCACTCGGCCAGAAGCCGCTGCTCGGCCCGATCCCGCTGGCGCTGCTGATCTTCGTCGGCATGGCCGTGATCGCCGTGATCGTGCTGCAGTCGGCGGCTTTTGGCCGCTACGTGACCGTGATCGGCAACAACGCCGACGTCGCTCGCTACTCGGGGATCGATGTCAAGCGCGTCAAGCTCAGCCTGTTCGTGCTCTCGGGGCTGGTGGCGGCGCTGGCCGGGGTGTTGCTGGCGGCCCGGCTGGGCGCGGTGCGGGCCAGCACCGGCGAGGGCTTCGAGCTCGACATCATCACGATGGTGTTGCTCGGTGGCGTCAGCATCTTCGGAGGCTCCGGCAGCCTAGTGGGGGTCGGGCTGTCGATCTTGATCATCCTCAACATGCGCAACGGGCTCGGCCTCGCGAACGTCGAGGCCAACACCCAGACCGGCATCATCGGCGCTCTGCTGATCCTGTCGGTGCTCGTGCCCAATCTCGTCAACGGCCTGCGGCGCGCCCGGGTCGGCCGCGCCGGCCACACGTAAGGAGGTCACTGCTCACACATCCCCCATCGCCGCTTCCACGACGAACCGTTAATCACAGGAGGAGTATGACGATGCACACGACCCGTAAATGGATGGGCGCCTTCCTCAGCGCAACGCTGCTGCTCGCGGCCTGCGCCCCGGCCGCCACGCCCACAACCGCCCCCGCCGCCACCGAAGCGCCGGCCCAACCCACCGAGGCCCCGGCCGAGCAACCGACCCAGGCCGCCGTCTCCGGCGAGCCGGTCACCTTTGAGCCCGGCCAGGATTTCAACGCGATCCTGCTGCCCAAGTTCACGGGCATCGCCGTGTTCGATCAGGCCAATGAAGGCGCGCAAGAGGCCGCAGCTGAGCTCGGCGCGACCCCGGCCGAATTCCTGGGCCCGACGGCCGAGAACTCGGTCGCCGGCCAGATCGAGATCG
>JAEURK010000091.1 GCA_016789175.1 Anaerolineales bacterium | reverse complement strand
TCCTCCAACCAGCGGAAAAGCTCCATGGTGGCCTCGAGCGCGCCGGCCAGATCGGCCGGGTCGTAACGCCCGAAGATGCGCGGCAGGGCGGCCACGGCCCGTGGGTCGGCCCATTCCTCCAGAAAACGCCCACGCAGCCAGGTGTCGAAATCGGCGCCGCGCGTGGCGCGCGCATGCCATTCCAACATCCGGTGCAAATGGCTCTTGAGTGCACCGTCCACGCCCGATTTCGCCCACCACAACTCGCCGCGCCGCAGGTGCTTGGCGCTCCACAAGGCGTGATACCAGAAGTCGCTGACGACGTTGAAAAACTCGGATTCACTGGGCTGCTGGTACAACCGGACCGGCGGCAACGGCCGGGTGACCACCCGGCTCAGCCCGCCCTCTTTGTCGACCAGGATCCGAATGCCGCGCCGAATCACGTCGACCATGGCCGCCGGAAGATCGCCGTCCAGCGCGGTCAGACCTTCGGCCGGGAACACAGCCACATCCACATCCAGACCGCCTTCGTACAGGGTGCGCCGTTCCCAGGCCGAGCCGTCGCCCGTGCGCTCGACGAACGTCAGCCAGTGCGGGGCCAGGTCGGTGGCCCAGGCCGACTCGCGGATCAGGCTCTCCGGGTCCGCCGCAAAGACCAGGATGTCCAGGTCAGACCACTCGTCCGCGGGATGATCACTCCGGGCCCGCGAGCCCAGGATCATGGCCGCCCGCACAATCGGCGTCGCTTCCGCCCAGGCGATGATACGCCGGAGCAGTTCGTCGTAAGTCAGCATGGCCTAAACCCCTTCCAGGACGTAACCCGCCCAATGGCTTTGCGAATCCGGGCCCAGTTTCTCATAGAGGTTGTTGGCCGCCCGGCTCAACCCGGTGATGTAGGCGTGGTTCAGCCCGCGCGCGCGGAGGCGCTGGAAGCAGGATCGCACCACGGCCTCGGCCAATCCGCGCCGCCGAAACGCAGAGTGCGTGCAGATCCGCTCGACTTCGGCCAGCCCGTGCGCCTCGTCGACGAAGCCCTCACACCCGGCAGCATGGCGGCCGTCCGCAGCAACGATCGACAGGTCCAGGGTGGCATCATAGATCGGGCTGGTGCGCGCATAGGCATAGGCCCACAGATCGGCTTCGGTTAACGCCTGTCGATCCTGAAATGCATCCACCTGCAGGATCCGCTTGCCGCGCCAATCGCCGTTCGTCTGCATATCGACGATCGCGAACCCGGCCGGCAGATGGATCGGCAGGCCGGCCTGATGGGCGAGGTCGTAGCGGCGGGTGGTGGCCACCCTTCCGGACGACGCAAAGCCGCGCGCCAAGAGCGCGTCCTGAAGCGTCAGGTCGGCCTCACGCACCTCGATGGTTAGCCCGGGCTGACGCGACCGCCACCGAGCCACGACCCAATCAAGCATTTCGTCCAGCAAACTGGCGAAACCCGGGGCCGTAATGACCGTGAACTCGCCTTCGCCGTTCTCGGAGACGACAAAGCCGGCCAGGTCGCCCAGGCCCGACCACCACAACTCGGCATGTTCTGGAAAAAAGATCGGGAAGCGCTTGCGGTCGCTCCACAAGCCGTACTTCCAATCAACCAGCCGACCCGGCTGCCAGATGAAATCATCCTGCCGCCGCGCGGCGTCCTCACAAACAAGACGCAGCATCGCAGTGAAGTCGTTGCGACTGTCGTTGTACGGTTGATGGGTGATGTGCATGTCCGCCCCCTGTATCAGTTCGATTCTACACCGCAGCCTTGGTTACGCACCTCGACCACGCACGGCAATCGCATCAAAGCAAGACGGCGGAAGCTCCGCCACGAATGTCGCGAACCGAATCGCACGAGCACACACGCTCCCGATTCGAGTGATTTCGCCTCAATTCGCAACTGTTCAGACTGGTCGGGAGAAGACTGGCGAACAGTCACCTCACTTCGCGAAACACGTGGCAAAGACCGGTCCTCTCGAGCAAATTGCGCTTACCCTGACGATGGCCGTTCTGATGCTTGTGCCTGAACGGACTGCGCTACAATCGCGAGCATGTTCGCGGCACTCACCGAGCACCAGGTTGAGACGCAGACGTTGGCGCGCTCCATCGCGGAACGCCTGCGGGAGACGGTGGTGGCCGCCGATCGCGCCGGCCGACCGGCCGAGGGCGTCGCAGCCGAACTGGCGTCGGCCGGCCTGTTGGGCTTGTGCCTGCCTCGCCGTTACGGCGGCCTCGGCGCCGATTACCTGGCGCTTGGACTGGCCTGCGAGGAGCTCGAGGCCGTCGACGCCACGCTGCGGGTGGTGCTCTCCGTCCACCTGGCCCTGCATGCGCTCGGGATCTTTCAGTGGGGCACCGAGTCGCAACGCGAGCGTTGGCTGCCCGCGCTTGCACGCGGCGAACGCCTGGGGATGTTCGGCCTGACTGATGCCGGCGCGGGGTCGGATCCGGCCAATCTAGACAGCACAGCTCAAAAGGTCGCCGACGGTTATGTCCTGAACGGGCTGAAGCGCTGGATCTCGCTCGCCGGACAGGCCGACCAGATCCTATGGATCGCGCGGACCGACGCCACGGCGCCGGCGAACGAAGGGCTATCGGCGTTCATCCTCGATACGCGCACGCACGGCGTCAGCACCGGCCCGATCGAGGGCAAGGTCGGTCTGCGCGCGATGCACACCGGCTGGGTGCGCTGCCAGGATGTGCACGTCCCGGGAACCGATCGGCTGGGCGATGAGGGCGAAGGGTTCAAGATCGCCATGGCCTGCCTGGACAACGGGCGCTATACCGTCGGCGCAGGCGCGGCCGGAACGATTCGTGCGGCATTGCGGCTCAGCAAGGCGTACGCTCAACAGCGTGAGACCTTCGGCCGCCCCCTTGCGACCCGCCAGCTGATCCAGCAGAAGGTCGCGCACATGGCGCGCGATTACGAGTTGACCCGGTTGCTGTATCTGCAGGCCGGCTGGTTGAAGAACCGCGGCCAGCGCAATACGCGCGAGACCTCACTGCTAAAATGGCAGGCGACCGACACGGCCTTCGCGGCCGCCGATTCGGCGCTTCAGATCCTGGGCGCCGAGGGCTATTCGGATGCTCAACCGATCGAACGGATCTGGCGCAATGCTCGGGTCGGGGCGATCTATGAAGGCACCAACGAAATCCATCAACTTATCCAGGCCGGCTACGCGCTCGGTGACCGTCGTGACGCACTCTTGCGTTGCGAGCTCCCCGCGTACGACGCTCAGGCCTGGTCCTGATCACTAATCGGCAAAGCATCATGACGACCCTGACAACTCGCGACTTCCACGGCTGGCCCACCTCTCAAGTCCTCAGCAACGGTGACGCCGAACTAATCGTCACCGCCGATGTCGGCCCCCGCATCCTCAGCTACACGCTCAACGGCGGGCCGAACGTCATGAAGCTCTTTGAGAACCAGCTGGGCCTCACCGGCGGTGATGGTTTTCGCGCTTATGGCGGCCATCGTCTCTGGCATGCGCCCGAGAACATCGATCGGACTTATACGCCCGACAACGGATTGCTGGCGGTGACCCCTGTGCCCAACGGGGTGCGATTGACGATGGCCGCTGACGCGCTCGCCGGGATCGAGAAACAGATGGAGATCACATTGGCATCGTCGGGGGCAACCGCCACGGTCGTGCACCGGCTGGTGAACCGCACCCTTTGGCCTGTGGAACTGGCACCCTGGTCGTTGACCCAGGTGTGCCAGGGCGGCCTGGCCATCGTGCCACTCCCGCCGTACGCACCCCACGGCCCCGAGCGCCTTCTACCCACCAATACTTTTACGCTGTGGTCCTACACCAACTTCGCCGACCCGCGCTGGCGGATCGGCGCGCGCTACATCGCGCTGCGGCAGGATCCGACCGGTTTTGGGGCGCAGAAATTTGGTCTTCGCATCGCCGACGGCTGGGCCGCCTACGCCTTCCAGGAGCACCTGTTCGTCAAGCGCTTCGTCTGGAACCCGACGGCGACCTACCCCGATCACGGCGTGAACTACGAGACGTACACCGACCCCGATATGCTCGAGCTCGAGTCGCTTGGCCCGCTCGCCACGCTCGCGCCCGGCGCCACCGTGACTCATACCGAACACTGGGGCCTGTTCGCCGGCGTGCCCGAGCCGCGCACCGATGACGACATCGATCGCGACATCCTGCCGCGCGTCTTGAGTGTCCCGCCCGTGACCGACTGAGGCGACCAGCACTCAGCGCTTCACCTCCGACAGCGCCTCCGGGACGGCCGCGAGCACATCCCGCGCCAGAACGCTGGCAGCCGTCCCGAGGTGGTTGGCCGCCAGCTGCGCCGCCCGACCATGCAACCAGCCGGCGGCGCACGCAGCGTCGTACCCGGTCAGGCCCTGCGCCAGAAGCCCCGTGATCAAGCCGCTGAGCACGTCGCCAGTGCCGGCTCGCGCCAGCGCCGGTTCCGCGAAGGGCAATACCGTGGTGCGCCCGTCCGGGGCGGCGATCACCGTGAAAGCGCCCTTCAACAACACCACGTGACCCCAGAGCTGCGCCTGGCGCTGCGCTGATCCGATCCGGTCAGATTGGATCTCGCTCGCGCTCCGGCCGGTCAGCGCTCTGAATTCTCCCGGATGAGGTGTCAACACCGCCCCGGGCGACAGTCGCTCGGCCCAATCGGCAACCCGCGCGAGGTGCCGCAAGCCGTCTGCATCCACCAGCACCCGACCAACCAGGCCGGGTCTTCCCGCCAACTTTGAAAGGAGCCGCGCCACAAAGGCTTGAGTGGTCCCAGCCTGGCCCAACCCGGGCCCGAACAAAACGGCCGAGGCCTTGTCCAGGGCATCACTCACCTGTTCGGCGGCTCCGGGTGCGAGCCCGCCGTCCCTTTCGTCCAGCGGTAGCCAGATCGCCTCAGGGATCTGAGGCGCAAGCACGGCCCACAGGCTTTCGGGCGGCGCCACTTCGACCAAACCGGTCCCGGCGCGGTAGGCGGCCTCGGCCGCCAATGCCGCAGCCCCAACGTAGGCGCGGCTCCCGGCGATCACCAATGCGCGCCCAAAGGTGCCCTTATGCGCCTGCCGCGGTCGCTCCGGCAACAAAGCCGCCGCGCGCTCAGCGTCCATCACTTCCGGTGCAGCGACCGGCAGGTAGGGGTCGAGGCCGATGTCGACTACGACCAACTCGCCCAGGCGATCGTTGGCCGGGAAGCCGAAGAACCCGCGTTTCGGTGCGGCGAAAGTCACGGTCAGATCCGCCGGCGTCAGACGCGCATCACAGGCTCCGTTATCGCACTCCAGCCCGGACGGGCAATCGATCGCCATCACAAAGGGTCGCTCACCGCCGACCGCCAGCTGCTCCTGCATGGCATCCAGGACCGCCGCAGGGCCGCCCGCCAGCGGCAAACGCGCGCCTGTGCCCACCAACGCGTCGACCACGACAGTCGCGGATCCGAGTAGCCGGGCCAGCACGCGGCCGTCGCCGTCGCGCTCGGCATCGGCGACTAACATGGCCTTAGTGCGCAGCCGTTGGACTTTCGGATCGGCCTCGTCGGGTTGGCGCGTGAGATACACCGCCACGCTGGCCCCAGCATTGCTCAGGTAGTGCGCACACACCAGTCCGTCGCCGCCATTGTTCCCGGATCCGGCCAACACCACGATCTTGTGGGCCCCCGGATCTTCGAGCCGGGCCAGCAGCGCTTCAGCCGCGCCGCGGCCGGCCCGCTCCATCATCTCCGCATAGCCATTACCGGCGGAATCCGCAGCCGATTCGGCCGCACGCATCTCGGCCACCGTCAGGATTTTCATGAGCGCCCTCTCATCCAGCGAGTATAGCGGTTCAGTGGATCCGCTGTCGCGAACCTGTCAGCCACTGTCGGCCAGGCGACAGCTGCCTGACAGCGCCCGCCTCCCCGGCGGCGTCGGGCTGCGGTATCTTTTCCCGGCTGTGCAAACCGCACCGTTTTCTTCTGGAGGAGCTGTCGAACGATGACGTCACTGAACGCCCCGGCCCCCTGGCACACC
>JAEURK010000044.1 GCA_016789175.1 Anaerolineales bacterium | reverse complement strand
GGCCTGCAAGGTCAGCAGTGTGATCTCCGGTGGGCAATTGAAACGGACCGCGATCTCGGAGGTGCCCAGCCCGCGGTTGGTGTAGAGCTGCAGCCCCTGAATCGTATACCAACCCGCCGGGTATTTGCGCCCCCATTGCGGCAGGATCGGCGCGCCGCGAAACGGCATGCGTACCTGCCCACCGTGGGAGTGGCCCGAAAGCATCAAATCGACCCGTCCGTCGGCCGCCACCGTGTCGGCGTAGTCGGGCTCGTGCGCGAGCAGGATCACGCCTGCCTGCGCCGGGATGGAGGCCAGCGCTGCGCTCAGGTCGTGCCGGCCCTCCCAGATGTCGTCGACACCGGCGAGATGCAGCCGATCGGATCCGCGGCTGAGTGCCACGCTGGTGTTGGTGAGCAGGGTCGCGCCGCCCGCTTGCACGGCCTGGCGCACGATCGCGGGCGACGTCCACCAATCGTGGTTGCCGAGCACGGCATAGACGCCGTACGGCGCGCGGAGACGGCCGACGGCCTCCTGCACGCGTTGCGCCTCCCCGTTGTCGAGACGGCTGACAAAGTCACCCGTGACGGCGATGGCGTCGGGCCGCAGCGCCGTGGTCCGTTCGCAGGCTGCCAGCAAATAGGCGGGATCGACGGCACGCCCAAAGTGCAGGTCGCTGATCTGCGCGAGCGTGAAGCCGTCGAAAGCTCGGGGCAGGCGGGGGAGACGAAGCCCGCGGCGCTCGACCCGGATCCAGCGAGGCTCAATGCGGGCGGCATAACCGGCGCCGCCCAGGGTCAGGGCTGCGCCGGCGACTGTAGCGCGAAGCAGGGTGCTGAGAAAGCCCCGGCGGGTCAGCCGAGGTTTCGGTTCTTGATGTGGCATTCAAACAGGGTAGCTGACGGGCGGGCGGGTCGTCACGGCTTCAAGGGGCCGGGGTCGCGCACCCGAGTGCTTGCGTCGGCGTGGCCGGCCTCACCGCGCCTCGACCACGAGCACCGTAAAGGCGGCCGGGATCTGGCCAGCGCGCCCACCGCAGACGTCGTCGACCAGGGCCTGCGCCAGGCGTTCGGCATTGAAGTAATCGCGCAGGTGAACAAAGCGCGCGATCGCGGTGCCGTCGGTCAGTCGGGCGGCCCCGGGTGTCACGGCCACGTAGGCATCACCACGCCGCAGGTTGAGCCGAAAGGGGTGCCCGGGCCGCACGCCGAGCTCGTCGAGTTTCCAGGCGACAAGTTTGTGGCCGTCCTCTGGATGCTCTGGCGGGAGCGGGATCAGCGTGGCATCGGATTGACGCAAATAATGAAAGACCCCGCGCGCAGCCTGCGGCTGAATCGTGGCCGTGGCCTCGTCGAGCTGCACATCGACCCAGGTCAGGGGCGGGGCCGGCGGGATCAGGCCGGTGACCGGGTCTGGGCGCAGCGATCGACCCTGCTGGATCACGATCCGGCCCGGCTCCTGCCGGACGATCTCGGTGACGTCGTTCAGGTCCGTGACCGTGCAGGTTGCATAGACAAGCGTGGGCATGGGGGAATAGTACACGGAAGCGGGGGAAGGGAGCGGACAAAACAGCGCGGCAGCGTTCCCTCCTCGCTCCTCTTTCCTCTGCACCCTTCACAGTTCAGGTGGTTTTTGGTAAAATTCTCGATTGGCTGTCCAGCAATTCTGTTGGATAGACTATTCAGGTTGCCAGCGACCCGCGTGCACCCGGCTTGTGGGTGTGAGAGGCAACCTTAGGCTAACGCCAGGAGAATACGATGACCCTTATCTCCATGAAGTCGCTTCTGGAGACGGGTGTTCACTTTGGTCACCGGACCCAGAAGTGGCACCCGAAGATGAAGCCCTTTATCTTCACCGAACGCAATGGCATCCACATCATCGACCTGCAGCAGACGGTCGGCGCGCTGGAGATGGCTTACAACCTGATCCGCGACACCGTCTCCAAGCGGGGCGTGGTGTTGTTTGTCGGCACCAAGCGCCAGGCCCAGGACACGATCCAGAAGGAATCCGAGCGCGCCAACATGCCGTACGTGAACCAGCGCTGGCTGGGCGGCACGCTCACCAACTGGAAGACGATCAAAGAACAGATCGCCGAGCTCAAGCGCCTCGAAGAGGGCAAGCTGGTCGGGAAATTCACGCTGCTCACCAAGAAAGAGCAGCTGATGATCGATCGTCGCATCATCAAGCTCAACGACCGCCTCGGCGGTATCCGCAACATGAGCAAGTTGCCCGACCTGATCTTCGTCGTCGATGTGCGCCGTGAGGCGACCGCGGTCGAAGAGGCCAACAAGCTCGGCATCCCGGTGTTGGCCCTGGTCGACACCAACTGCGACCCGAGCGGCGTCGACTACGTGATCCCGTCGAACGACGATGCGATCCGCGCAATCAAGCTGATGACCGCGCGCCTGGCCGACGCCGCTATCGAAGGGGCTGCGTCGCGCAAGGATGAGCCCGGTGAAGACGGCCCGCGCGGCGACGGCGAGATCTACAGCTTCGCCGAGGTCTCGAGCGAGAGCAACGAAGAGTTGCTGGGCGCCGCAACCCTGGCCAAGTTGGGCGAGGGCGATGACGCTGCTGTTGCCGCTTCCGATGCGCCGGCGGCCGCCGAGTAAGTTAGGTTGGTGATTGAGTGATTGGGTGATGGCCAATCACCCAATCGCCTGTTCACACAATCGAGAAACGATTATGGCTGAGATTACTGCACAAATGGTTAAGCAGCTGCGCGATGCGACCCAGGCCGGCATGTTGGATTGCCGCAAGGCCCTGGTTGCACACGACGGCGACTTCGACAAAGCCGTGACTTTCCTGCGCGAAAAGGGTCTGGCGGCGGCAGCCAAGAAGGCCGGCCGCGAGGCGCGCGAGGGCAAGGTCGAGCTGTATTCGCATGCCGGCGGCCGCATCGGCGTCATGGTCGAAGTCAACTGCGAGACCGACTTCGTCGCCCGCACCGAGCAATTCCAGACGTTTGCGCACGACCTGGCCCTGCACATCGCGGCCTCGGCCCCGAAGTACATGGATATCGCCGAGGTGCCCGCCGACGTCCTGGAGGCCGAGCGCTCGATCGCGCGCAACCGCGCCCTGCAAGAGGGCAAGCCCGAGAAGGTCGTGGACAAGATCGTCGACGGCCGGATCGAGAAGTACTATCAGGACGTGTGCCTGATGCGCCAGGCTTACGTCCGCGACGATAAGCTGACCATCGCGGATCTGTTGAAACAGACCATCGCCACGATCGGCGAGAACGTCATCATCCGGCGGTTCGTACGCTGGGAGTTGGGCGAAGACGTCAGCGCGTAAAGATGAACGGGTGGCCGATCGGCCACCCGTTTTTTGTGAGTCGCGCCGGAGAGAGCCCGGGCCGCGACCCGACGAGGAGATCCATCATGGCGACACCAACGTATCGACGCATCCTCCTGAAGCTGGGCGGCGAGGCCCTGGGCGGCATCGGCGGGCTGGGCATCGTGCCGGCCAACGCCGATGACATCGCGATCAAGGTCAAAGCGGTCAAGGAACAGGGCGTCGAGATGGCGTTGGTGATCGGCGGTGGAAACCTGTGGCGCGGCCGAGAGGGCATCCAAAAGGGCATGGAGCGCGCCACCGCCGACTACATCGGCATGATCGGCACCGTCATGAATGCCCTGGCCCTCCAGGATGCGCTCGAGCGCCAGGGCGTGTACACGCGCGTCCAGACCGCGATCGAGATGCGCGCCGTGGCCGAGCCCTACATCCGCCGGCGCGCCATCCGTCACCTCGAGAAGGGCCGCGTGGTCATCTTCGCCGCCGGCACCGGCAACCCTTACTTCTCGACCGATACGGCCGCCGCCCTGCGCGCGATGGAGATCGACGCCGACGTCATGGTCAAGGCCACCAAGGTCGATGGCGTGTACGACGACGATCCCAAGACCAACCCGAACGCGGTCAAGTTCGAGACCATCCCCTACATCGAGGCCCTCAACCGGCGCCTGAAGGTGCTCGATAGCACGGCCATCAGCCTGTGCATGGACAACAACCTCCCGATCCTGGTGCTCAACCTCTGGGAGGGCGACTCGCTCGTCCGGGCAGTCCAGGGCGAGACGGTCGGCACCGTCATCGGGCGATAAGGATCTGAGGGGCGAGGAGAGCGGCGCGAGGAGCGAATGGCGCACCTGGGTGCTTGCGAACCAGCCGGGAGCGCCGTATTCTCACCCTGATGAAACCGAGTGCCCTGCGCCCTACTCCCCTCGCGCCGCCCCTGGCCCCTCGCGCCGCCCCTTGCGCCTCGGGGCTGTGAAGGGTATCCTTAGCGTCTACCCGGGCGCGCCGATTGGCCGCCTGCCAGAAACTGACCCACGAGTCCTGACCCTATGATCAAAGAAGCGCTGCACGACGCCGAGGA
>JAEURK010000460.1 GCA_016789175.1 Anaerolineales bacterium | reverse complement strand
CCCAAACCCGGGGGGGGGGGGGGGGGGGGGCCCCCCCCCCCCCCCCCCCACCCCCTCGTTTTTCGCCCAACTTCCTGCTGGCTGAGCAGTCACGCGGATTGCGCGGATTTCGCTGATGGGTTGTGTGTTGCCACAATCCGCGTCATCCGCGCAATCCGCGGCAAAAACGGCAGAGCCCAATAAGGTGTGAGTGCCCTGCGCCGAAGGGCTGGCGGATATCGCCCCGGTTCGAACGCGGTTACAATCCTCCGGCACATGCCTCAACGAGTGACCCAACTGGCAGCGGCCCTTGCGGCCGGCCTCATCATCTGGATCGTTTCGACCGGCATCGCGTTTCCACCGCCAGCCAGCATGAGTGGCAGCGTGGCCAGCGTTCCCGCCACGTCGACGACTCTGCCGGAACCGACCCGGACGATCCTACCGACCCTGACGCCGCCGCCAACAGCGACCGGATATCTGGAGGCACCGTCCTTGACACAAGCCGTGATCGAACCGGTCGACGTTCCCACGGCAACACCCGGACCGATCTATCAACCTACGCCGGACGCCCAGGTCGGCCGCCGGGATGCCGTCCTCCCGATCCTGACCTATCACTATGTCGAACCCTGGCCGGCCGATGCCAGCCCGTTGCGCCAGGGCCTGACCGTCAAACCCGAAGAGTTTGCGGCACAGATGGCCTATCTGGCCGAGCACGGCTACACCACAATCAGCCTGTACGACCTGGTCGATGCGCTGGCCACCGGTCGCGCCTTGCCGGATCGGGCCGTCATCCTGACCTTTGACGATGGCTACGCCGGTCTGTTTGATTACGCCGTGCCCGTCATGCAGGGGTTCAATCAGACCGGCACCGTCTTCGTCATCACCGAATTCGTCGACCAGGCCCGGCCCGAATATCTGAGCTGGCCCGAACTGCGCTTCATGAGCAGCCTCGGCTGGCGCGTGGAGCCGCACACCAAGACGCATCTCGGCCTCGAAGGCATGAGCTACCAGCGCCAACTCTACGAGATGTTGGGCTCGATCGAAACCGTGGAGGCCAACCTGGGCCAACGGCCGCGCTTCTTCAACTACCCCTCGGGCAGCTATGATGACACCACCCTCGCACTGGCTCCCGAACTCGGGCTGTGGGGCGGTGTCACCACGCGCGGGGGCTGGTACCATCGCTACGCGGATCGATACGAGTGGACCCGGCTGCGAATCACGGGAAACACCGATCTGTTGCACTTCATCGAGATGGTCGAACACGGGCGGTGAGCATGGCCCCTTCTTCCCGGCTACCCGGTTTCTATCAAAAGAGCGTCGTCGATCGGGCGCAACTCCTCGCTGAGCGCGTCGGGCTGAACGTTGACGAACAGGCTGCGCTCCAGGCCGGGCTGAGCCTCGACCAGGCCGACCACATGATCGAGAACGTCATCGGCACCTTCGCCTTGCCGCTCGCGATCGCGGCCAACTTCACGGTCAACAGCCGGGACGTGCTGGTGCCGATGGTGATCGAGGAGCCCTCGGTCGTGGCCAGCGCCTCGTACATGGCCCGCCTGGCGCGCGACGGCGGCGGTTTCACAGCCGGCAGCACCGAACCCGAGATGATCGGCCAGATCCAACTCCTCGACCTCGTTGACCGGGCCGCCGCCCGCGCCCGGATCGAGGCCGAAAAGCCGGCGCTGCTGGCAGCCGCCAACGCCGTCAACCCGTCGATCGTGGCCCGCGGAGGCGGCGCGCGCGATCTCGAGGTGCGCGCAATCGAAGACTCGCCGATCGGGCCGTTCCTGGTTGTGCACGTCATTTACGACGCCCGCGACGCCATGGGCGCAAACGCCGTCAACACCGTGGTTGAAGGGTTGGCGCCAAAGATCGAAGCGCTGACCGGTGGGCGCGCGCACCTGCGCATCCTGTCGAACCTGACCGATCGGCGGCTCGCCTGGGCCAGTTGCACCATCCCCCTGGCCTCGCTGGCCTTCGAAACGTTTTCGGGCGAGCAGGTCCGCGATGGCATCCTTGAGGCTTACGCCTTCGCCGCAGCCGACCCCTACCGCGCCGCCACCCACAACAAGGGAATCATGAACGGCATCGACCCGGTCGTGATCGCCACCGGCAACGACTGGCGCGCGATCGAAGCCGGTGCGCATGCCTTCGCCGCGCGCGGCGGCCGGTACACGTCGCTCAGCACCTGGACCCGTGCGCCCTCCGGCGCGCTCACCGGTCGGCTCGAACTGCCGCTGGCTGTGGGCATCGTCGGTGGCGCCACCCGGGTCCACCCGGCAGCCCGCGCTGCCCTCAAGATCCTGAACGTGACGACAGCCCGGGAGCTGGCCGAGGTCATGGCCGCCGTCGGGCTGGCCCAAAACCTGGGCGCGCTGCGCGCCCTCGCCACCGAGGGCATCCAGCGCGGCCACATGAGCCTTCACGCCCGCCAGCTGGCCGTCGCCGCCGGCGCGGTTGGCGCCCAAATCGAGCAGGTGGCGGCCCGCCTGATCGCCGAGGGTCAAATCCGGGAGGCGCGTGCCCGCGAGATCCTGGCGGAAGCGCCTGGACCGTAGCGTTGGCCCTGCGCAGTGTGTGCCCTGCCACCGGTCGTGTGACCAGAAGCGCCACAATCCCCCAAAATTTAAGAAATCCGACTTGACTCTTTAGAACTCTTGTTCTAATAATTAGAACGTAAGTTCTAGCGGCCATTGAGGCGTCGTCCGGCGCAATCGTTGGTTATGTCCGCTACCCCCAAATAACCGGATTGTGGTCTGCGGAGGTCGCTATGGCATTGGCCGTTTCCCGGGATTTTCTCAATTTCCAATCAGACCGGATCGAACGGGTCCTGGCCTCGCATCGCGTCCCGGTTCGTGTCCATGGCGGCACGGTTTCTCCACGCTGGATCCGCTTTCACCTGACGCCGGCCATCGGGGCCAAGATCGCGACAGTTCGCAATCTCTCCGAGGAACTGGCCCTGGCCCTGGGCGCCGCTGACGTGCGGGTTGCCCGTGACGGCGAGACCCTGGCGCTGGAGGTGCCGCGGGTCGATGCCGAGCCGGTACGGCTGCTGCCCATGCTCAAAGGAATGGGCAACATCCCCTCGCTGACGGCCTGCGCCGGGCTGGCCGAAGATGGGCGCCCGTTGATGCTCAAGCTCAACTCGCCGGATGTGGCCCACATCCTGGTGGCCGGCGCCACCGGCTCCGGCAAGACGGAGTTGATCCGCAGCCTGGTGTTGTCGCTAGCGATCACCAACCGCCAAAGCAAGGTGCAGTTCGCGTTGATCGACCCCAAGCGGCGAGGTTTGCGGGGCCTGGCAGTGATGCCGCACTGCCTCGGGCCGATCGCGGAGGATCCGCGTGCCGCCATCGCTTTGCTCGAGCGCCTGGTCGCCGAGATGGAGCGCCGCGATCACGAGGGCATCGATACGCCGCATATCGTGGTGGCTGTCGATGAACTGGCGGATCTGATCATGGTCGGTGGCAAGCCGGTCGAGATCGCGCTGGTCCGATTGGCGCAGCGCGGGCGCGAGGCAGGCATCCATCTCCTCGCCGGCGTGCAGAAGCCGTCGGCATCCGTGATCGGCGGGATGTTGAAAGCCAATTTCCCGGTGCGCCTGGTGGGGCGTGTCGGCAGCGCCGAAGATGCACGTGTGGCGGCCGGCGTCTCGGCCACGGGTGCCGAGCGATTGATGGGGCGCGGCGATTTCATGGCGGTCGCGGCCGGGCAGACGGTGCGCTTCCAGGCCGCCTGGGTCCCTCCGATGGATTGGGACATGGCCCTGCGACGATTATGAAACAAACGAGGCCCAGACCATGAGCACCGCGCGGGTGATGACCCTGGTCTTTCTGCTCGGCTTCGGCGCTGCGCTGGGCGTGATCGTGGCGCAACGCCTGTCGGCCGAGTCGATGGCCGTGATCGTCGGCGTCCTGGCCGGGGTTGCGGCCAGCGTGCCCACCAGCGTGGTCGTGGCCTGGATGGCAGGACGTATGGCGCAGCGGCAGGCGCCCCCGATTGTGCAGTCCGAACCCCGGATCGTGGTGGTGCCCCCGCAGCCAATGGGGCCAGCCGGGGTCTACCCGGTCGGCTCAATGGCATCGGCCGTTCCAAGCACGATGGTGCCGCGGCTCGAACCAGGTGAGCGCCGTTTTCGTGTGATCGGCGGCAGCGAGGTCGAGATCGACGGCGCCGAAATCCGATCCACCGAGGAGTCTTCATGGCAGCGATGAGGGAGCGGATCACGATGTGGCACAAGCGCGATGGGCTCTTCCCGCGCACGTTTGTCTGGCGCGGGGATCGGGTCGAGGTGGCGGCTGTCGAATCCTGCCGGACCGAAAACCGCCAGGGCCGTGTGCGGCGCCACATTTTTCGAGTGCGGACCGATCGCGGCACCTTCGAGTTGGCGCAGGAGATAGGTCGCGACGCCTGGCATGTCGAACAGATGTGGTTGAGGGCGCGCTAGGGCGATACGCTTCCGGGCGGAGAACCGCCATGGGTAAAGTGATCGCCGGGATGACGATGTCGCTCGATGGCTTCGTGGAGGATCGCTACGGCAGCGTCAGCGCGTTGTCCCCCAATTGGGCGGGACGGCGGGAGGCCGAGCCGCTGCAGCAGGTCATCCGAGACACGGGCGCTGTGGTCATGGGCTGGCGGACCTTCGCGATGGCGCCGGATCCCGATGCTTACGCCGGCAACTACGAGTTCCAGGTCCCGATCTTCGTCGTCTCGCGCCGCTCTCCGGAGCGGCACCCGAAGGAAACGCCGCAACTGACGTTCAAGTTTGTGCCCCAAGGGGTTGAGCACGCCATTCGGCAGGCGCAACTCGCCGCGGGGGATCGGGACGTGGTGATCGTCGGGGGTCCAACCACGATCAACCACGCGTTGCGGGCCGGGCTCGTCGATGAGTTGCAGGTCGATCTTGTGCCCATCCTGCTCGGTCAGGGCCTGCGCATGTTTGATGAAGGGGGGTTGCGCGAGACGGCACTTGAGTGCGTGAGTGCCACCTCGATGCCGGGCGGCCTGCTGTGTCTTAAGTATCGACTGCCAGCGACTTCAGTGCGGCGCTGATCGCCTCAGCGCCGTATCACCCTTTTCGGGCACGCTCGTTTTCGCATCCCCGCCGGCGAGTGACTCAGGCTGCGGCGAGGGTGGACACCAGCACATCCAGAGCCGTGACCGGATCCATGCGCCCCGTCTT
>JAEURK010000458.1 GCA_016789175.1 Anaerolineales bacterium | reverse complement strand
GCCTGGGCGAACGTCGCGGCCATGAGCGCATCGCGCGGCATCGGCGGTCGATTCAGGCCGCCCTGCACCTCCAGCGTCAGTTCCGGCAGGATCGGTTTCAACCCGGCCGTCCAGGCCGCCAGCCGCTCGGCCTCCTTCATCGTCGGCACGCGGTAGTCGATGCTCGCGCGGGCCTCGTCGGGCACCACATTCGAGCGCGTGCCGCCGCTGATCACGCCGACGTTGACGGTTGTGCCGCGGTCGTAATCGGTCAACGCCTGGGCCGCCAGGATGTGGTGGGCCAGCTCGTGGATGGCATTGCGGCCGTCGGCGTGATTGGTGCCGGCGTGCGAGGCCCGGCCGCGCACAACGAGCTCGACCTCGCCGATGCCCTTGCGCGCCGTCTTGAGCGACCCGTCCGGCAGGCAGGGCTCAAGGCACAGAGTCAGCGCGTGCTCGGCCGCCAGCTGCTCGATCAGGGCCCGGGAGCCGGCGCTGCCGGTTTCTTCATCCGACGACAGCAGGAGCGTAACGGGACGGGCCGGCCAGCGGCCGCTGCGTTGCAGCTCGCCCAGCGCTGTCAACGCCATAACGACGCTGGCCTTCATATCGATCGTGCCCGGTCCAAAGGCCTTACCACCCTCGACCCGCCAGGGCTGACGCGCCAACACGCCGAGCGGGAATACCGTGTCGAGATGGCACATCAGCAATATCCCGCCGGCGGTGGTCGACCCGCCCGGCGCCGCCCAGCGGGCGACGATGTTGTCACCAAATTCGGTCTGCGGGTCGATCGTGATCTCGGCGCCGAGCTCGGTCAGCGAGGGCAACAAGGCCGCCGACAACCGATCGACGCTGGCCTTGTCGGTCGAGGGTGACTCGATCTCAACCAGAGTCTTGAGCTGGGCCAGCATGGCCTCGGTGTGTTTCTCGAAGTGCTCGGGGCGTAACAGATCGGTCATGTAGGCGGGTGCTCCGGGTTAGGGTATGCTTTGGGCCAACAGCGTTCATCAAATTAGAACACACTTATGCTCAAATCCGACTCGTCCCGCCCGCTCGATTACTGGCTGTTGTGGATCGTGGCCGTCACGGCGCTGGCGCTGAACCTCTATCTGATCAACGCTTTGCTACAGGTGCGCGCACAGGCCGGTCTGGCTGCGGCACAAGCGGCCGAGGCGGTCGGTCAGATCCGTGAGGCAAGCATCGCTTACACGGTGCAGGTCGATCAGGTGATCCCGGTCGACGTCACAGTGCCGATCAGCCGAACGATCACGGTGCCGATCAGCAATACCATCCCGATCAGCACTGTGGTCACGATCCCGCTCGAGATCCCGGGCTTTGGGACGCGCAACCTCACGCTGCCGATCCGCGCCAACCTACCGATCAAGTTGACTCAGTCGATCCCGATCAGCCTGACGGTGCCGATCAACGCCGAGGTCCCGGTGCAGCTCGAGGTGCCGATCCAGATCGACATCGCCGACACCGCCTTCGGGCCACAGCTGGCAGAGGGCCAGGCCTATCTCGACGCGATGGCCGCGGAGCTGGGCGCAGCCACGCCGGAGCCATAAGAGCCGAGGAGACGAGGGAAGAGGGAGGAGGGAGGAGGGAGGAGGGACCTTCGCCCTACCCTCTTCCCTCTTCGCTCCCCCCTTCACGCCGGCTCGACGTGCACGACCGTGCGGCTCAGCTCCGGCAGAGCCTGATGCAGTGCCCGCTCGATGCGCTCGGCCAGCGCGTGTGCCTCGCTAATCGGCAAGGCGTCCGATTGGCTGACGTGCAGGGTCGCGACCAGGTGTCCGCCCACGTTATGCAGCACGATGTCATGGCAGGTGCCGGCCCCGGCCAGCCCGTCCGTGGTGGTGCGGATCGCAGCGGTGAGCAGTTCAGCCCGCTCGATTCGGCCGGCCTCGTCCTCGATCACCTCCACCAGCGGTTCGATGTGGGTGACCACGTCGGCGACTCGCGGAAACGCAGCGCGGGCGCGCGCCTCGAACGCGTCGACGAGCGTGTGGGCCTCGCCCAGCGAGAGCCGGGCGTCGACCTCGATGTGCATCTCGACTGAGACGCGGCCGTCCGGCTCCGCATGTGCATTGAGATCATGCAACCCCAGGCCGAGCCCGTCGGCCAGACCGCGGAGTTGCGCGGCCAGATGCGCCCAGCCGCGCTCGGTCGGGGTGACCGGCTCAACATGCACGAAGGTCTCGGCCACGCCGGGGAGCGCGCCCGCCAGTCTTCGCTCGACCTCACAGGCCACGGCATGGGCCTGCGCCGTGTCCATCACGGCGTCCACTTCGATCGCCAGGTCGACCCAGGCGCCGTCGCCGCGGTTGCGCGAGCGCACGCCGCGCACGGCGGTTACGCCTGGAACCGCGCGCGCCACCTGCTCCACAATGTCGGGGTCGAGCACGGCCGCGTCGGTGAGGGTCAACGAGGCCGAGGTCACGATGCCCCAGGCGGCGCGCACCAGAAGCACCACAACCCCGAGCGCCACCAGCGGATCGAGCCAGGTCCAGCCGAAACGCGCCCCGATCAAGGCCGCCACCACCGAGGTCGTGACGAAAAGATCCGTGCGCGTGTGCTGGGCATCGGCCAACAGCACCGGGCTGTTGAGGCGCCGCCCCTCGCGGGTCTCGTACCAGACGATGATCAGATTTGCGACAAACGTCCCGGCCATCACCACGATGGCCGCCGGCTCTGCGATCGGGATCGTGCCGCCGCCCACCAGCCGATCGATCACGCCGGTGCCGATTTCGTAGGCCGCCAGCGCCAGCATCACGCCGATGCCCAGGGCCGCCATCGTCTCGTAGCGCTGGTGGCCATAGGGGTGATTGGCATCGGCCGGCCGGCCGGCCACCCACACACCGAGCAACCCGACGACGTTGGAGGATGAATCTATCAAAGAGTGAAAGGCGTCCGCCAGGATCGCGAGCGAGCCAGTCAAGAAACCGGCCACCAGTTTGATGACCGCAATCAGGAGGTTGAGCCCAAGGACCACCCACAGCACCCGCTGGACCCCGGCATTACGTTGTGATGCGCCGATCGGCGCCTGCGTGGCGTGCATGTGGGTATGCTAACACGCCGGGAACCGTGACGCGTGGAACGTGGCGCGCGAAGCGTCATCGCTCCACGCGCCACGCGCCACGCACTCACGGCGCCGGGCTGGGCAATGGCGTCAACTCAGCCGTCGGGGCGGCCGGGCTCGTCGCTGTGGGGGTGGGCGTCGCCGTGATCGTCGGCGTCGGCTGAGCCGTGCTCGTGATCGTCGGCGTGGGCGTGATGGTCGCGGTCGGGGTGATCGTCGGCGTCGGCGTGATCGTGGAGGTCGGCACCGGCGTCTCGGTTGGGCGCTCGATCTTGAAGTGCACGCGGTATTCGGCCGTGCCGCCGCTTTGGGCATGCACGATCACGCGCACCGTCACCGGCCCGTCGGGCAGGCTCGACGCGTCCCACTGCGCCAGGCGCGACGTCCCCAGCACCTGATTGGTGTTTGGGCCAAGCACCTGGCCCCACCCCTCGGGGCTGTGGCTGATTCCGTACTGCAGTTCGTAGTAGGCGAAGTCGGCGGAGGCGCCGGCCGTGCCCAGGACCTCGATCACGCCCGGCGCGAGGCTGGCGCCTTCGGGGGGATACGCGATCGACAGGATCGGCCGCGGATCGGACTCGGCGCAATCCCGTGGCGGCGACCACAGTATCGGTTGTTGGATGCCCAGCGCCGCGGCCCAGGCCTGGCCAGCCGGGTCCTGGGTCAGCCACTTGCGCGCCGCGTCGTCTTGCACGTCGACGATGTCGCGCTGCTGATCGAAGAGCAGATCGGCCTGATAGGCGCGGGCACAGGCCTCGGTCTGGCGCAGGCTCGTGAACGGATCGATGTAAGCCTTCTGCTGCAGATCACGGGTGGCCGGCAGCGGCAGCTTGTCCTGCGCGAAGAGCTCGATCCGTTGTCGATCGGGCGGGCAGTTCGGGCCGGGTTCGGCGCCCGAGAGCGTGCAGATGGTGCGTTCCACGACGCTGCCCGGCCGCACGAACGGCGTGCTCTGCCCGGCCAGCGCGGTCTCCATAAACAAGCGCCAGATCGGCGCCGCCCCGGTGACGCCGCTGGTGCCGGCCGCCATCGGCGAGTTGTCGGCGTTGCCGACCCACACCCCGGTCACCAGTTCGGGCGTGTACCCGATCGTCAGGTTGTCGCGGTAGTCGTTGGTCGTGCCGGTCTTGACGGCGGCCGGGAACGACAGCGCCAACGGCGAATTCGGGCCGAAGGCCGGGGTGCGCGCGGCGTTGTCCGACAGCATGTCGGTCAGCAGAAAGGCGGTCTCGGCCGAGACCACCGGCTGCCCCCACCCTTCCGGCGGGGTCTGGCAGGGCGGCGGATCGTTGCGCAACTCGGCCGGTGTGAGCGGTTGTTCGCAGATCACGGTGCCGTCGAGGTTAATGATGCGTGTGATCGAGACCGGGAAGACGCGTTGGCCCTGATGCGCCAGTGTGGCGTAGGCGCCTGCCATCTGCACCAGCGGCACCTCGCCCGCGCCCAATCCGAGCGACAGGCCGTAGTCGGTGCGCGTCAACGTTGTCACGCCGAAGTCCTGCATGAATTGCACCAGGCCGCCGTCCTGGCGCACGCCCGTGAACTGGATCGCGCGCACGGCGGGCACGTTGTACGAGTTAGCCAGCGCGCTGCGCAACAGCACCGGGCCGTGAAACAGGCCGTCGTAATTGGTCGGCTTGTAGGGCTCGTTGACCCCGTCCGGGAATTCAGTCGGCACATCCCACAACAGAGTCGCAGGCGTCCAGCCCTTCTCCAGCGCCAGGCCGTAGACGAAGGGCTTGATCGACGAGCCGGGCTGGCGCGGGATCAAGGTCATGTTGATCTGGCCGTCGACCGGATCGTTGTAGTTGTCCGAGCCGACCATGGCCCGGATCTGTCCGGTACGCGGGTCGATCGCGACCAGCGCGCCGTTCGTGACGTTGCGGTCGCCCAGGGCCGCGATCTGCTCGGCCACGATCTCCTCGGCCAGGGTCTGCAGATCCGGATCGAGCGTGGTGTAGATGCTCAGGCCGTCGCGATAGAGCTGCTGACCGTACTGAGCCTCGAGTTGCTGGCGCACGTACAACACCCAGTGCGGGAAACGGGCATCGTTGCGCGGCGCCGTGAACTCGCGGGTCTGCATATCCGAAATCGCGATGGTCACGGCTTCGACATCGACGCAGACCGGGTTCGGGCTGGACTCGACTTCGAGCGGGATGCAATTGCGCTCGGCGCTCAACACACGCATCAGCCCCAAAACCTGCAGCTGTCGGCCTTCAACGACCTTGCGGTTGGTGAAGACGTCGTAGACGGCCGGCGCCTGCGGCAGGCCCGCCAACATGGCCGCCTCGCCCAGGGTGAGATCGGCAGCGGTCTTGTTGAAGTACAGCTCGGAGGCGGCCTCGATACCGTAGGCCAGGTTGCCGTAGTTGTTCTCGTTCAGAAACAGTTCGAGGATCTCGCGCTTGGTGTACCGGCGTTCGATCTCGGCCGCCAGCACGATCTCGCGGATCTTGCGCCAGTTGCTGCGCTCGACCCGCTCCTCAGGCGTCAACACCAGTTGGCGTACGAGCTGCTGTGTGATCGTCGACGCGCCCGAGACGGTATCGCCGGCCTCCAGGTTCTGGAAAATAGCGCGGACGATGCCAACCGGGTCGAAGCCCGGATGGCTGTAGAAGTTTTTATCTTCCGTCGCGATCGTGGCCGCGATCAGGTACGGGGAGATACGCTCGAGCGGCACCCGGGTGCGTCGCCCGGTGTTCGGATCGTTGATCTCGTACAACAGGTTGTTCTGCGAGTCGTAGATCCGGGCCGTCTCGAACTGAGAGGCCCGGGCAGCCAGGTCGTCAACCGACGGCAGGTCGCTGGCGATGTAGATGTACCCGCCGATCACGGCGGCCAGGGTCGCGAGCACGGCAGCCACGCCGAGGAAGAACAGGATCTGGACCCAGCGCCACAGGCTCGGGCCCTGTTTGCGCGGCGCCTGGCGGTGCCAGACGGTTGTGCCGCCCAGGGTCGGCTCGTGGTTTGGGTCATCCAGTGGAGCGGACACCGGTCGAGGCTCCACGAAGGCCGGCCGCGGGCGCGCGGGGGTCCCGGGGTTGCGCGGGATCGGCATGCCATGCTGATCGACGTCCAGGCGGCGTTGGGTGGTCTGGTCGGGTGAAGCCGGCGGGATCTGTCCCGACGTCTGGCCTGTGCGCCCGGTCTCGCCTTGCGGGGCGCGCGGTCGGGCGGCCGGGGCGGTCGGCGGTTGGTCGGGCGCCGGCATCCGAACGGTTTGGGCGTTTTCGTCCGGCCAGGACGCGGGCGGTTTGGCCCGCGGTCGTTTCGGTGTTTCGCCGGCCGGTTGATCGCCCTCCGGGCGTTGGGGCTCCGGTGTGGAGGGGTTTGGCGTGGACATGGCTCTCCTTGGCGTCTCCTCGTATCCTTGTCCCGTCAAAGACGCAGCGCCTGGAACAGAAGTTCCTTCGGGCTGGCCCGTGGCGCTAACTCAGTATAAACCAGAGGGGGTGTCAAGCTGGACTGTGGCCACGGAGTGTGCACGAGCAAGCTGTCAGGGGCGGTATTTCGCCGCGGATTGCGCGGATTTCGCGGAAAGAAGCGGGACCGATCCCGGCAAGGTTCCAGTTGTTCGAATCCGCGAAATCCGCGTAATCCTTGGCAAATGGTCGCTGACAACTCGTGATCCTGACCTGAAAACAGCCGCCGGTTTTCGTCCGGGGTGGTGAACGCAGTTCATGACGACTGTTGGCGAACCTAAGCCCTCGGCCCCTTGTCATCCTGAGGGCCAGCCATGATTGCACTCTGACTCGCCGAATGAGCCCGAAGGATCTCCGATCAGACCCCACGGCTGCGGAGGATGTGGCTCCCGGGCCACACGAGTCTGATTGGAGATCCTTCGGGCTCATTCTGAGCGCCTTCAGGCAAAGTCGGTTGGCCCTCAGGATGACAAGAGGTGCAGGGGGTGCGGTGACATGGGGCCGTGGACCTGCGTCGGCGCGCCATCTGAGGTTCGCCAACAGGCTCAACTCGTGTGTGCACATCCCACGGAGCGGATTAAGCGACGGGCTCGGCGGCGTCGGCCCACTCGCCCACGGCTTCGTCGAAGGCCGCCACCGTGCGAGCGGTCAATAGGGGAACGCGCAGGCGCTCGACGTCTGGCAGGCCGTGGATGTAGCGCGCAGCGTGTTTGCGGAAGAGCACCAGGCCGAAGCGCTGGCCGTAGAAGTCGAGGTTGAGTTGCAGGTGGCGGCGCATCAGCGCGACCTTATCGGCCAGGGTCACCTGCTCACGGTCCTTGCCGGCGAAGATCCAGGGGTTTCCGATCGCGGCGCGCCCGATCATCACAGCGTCGCAGCCGGTGTGAACCCGCAGGCGCTCGATGTCGGCCACGGTCTTGACATCGCCGTTGCCGATGACCGGCACCCTGACGGCCTGGCGCACCGCCGCGATCGCGTCCCAGTCGGCCTGGCCGCCGTAGCCCTGCGACTTCGTGCGGCCGTGGACCGCGATCAGCCGAGCGCCGTTGTCCTCCAGGATCCGTGCGACCTCCACGTGGACCCGAGTCGACGGATCCCACCCAAGGCGCATCTTGCCGGTGACCGGCAGGCGGAGGCGCTGGGAGAGCCCGGCGAAGAGCCGGGCAATCCGATCCGGGAAACGCAGCATGCCGGAGCCGGCCCCGCGCTCGGCGATGTTGCGGACATAGCACCCCATGTTGATATCGACGATATCGGGCGCCGGTTCCTGCGTTTGCAGGCGCTCGGCCACCGTGATCATGCGGTCCACGTCGTGGCCATAGATCTGGAACGTCATCGGGCGCTCGGTCGGGTCGAAGACCAGCTTACGCCAGCACTTGGCGTCGCGCTTGCGGGTGGCGGCCAGTTCGTCGACGTTGACGAACTCGGTGTACGACATGGCCGAGCCCAGCTCGCGGCAGATCAGCCGGAACGGCAGGTCCGAAAAGCCATCCATGGGGGCCAGGATGACCCGACCCTGGACGGGCACATTGCCTACGTAAAACGCGACGTCGCTCATAGGTCCGAGGAGAATACCACCCGTTGGCCGGGGTGGCTACACCGTGGAAACCAGGTCGACGGCTGACTGTCAGCCAGGAAATGAGTTCACCGCGAAGACGCGAAGCCCGCAAAGCGAGAACTTTGCGGGCTTCGCGTCTTCGCGGTTTCTCCCCCGCTGTCGCGCCCACCGACCCGCTCATGCACGAATCGGTGCCCGGCCCACTTTCACGCCCGATCCAGCCCTCTGGTTTCAGCCCGGTTCCATCGACTCTTATGAGCAGTTTCAAAAGACCCTTGACAGCTCCCCGGTTTGGCCTATATTGCTTAATCGTATAAGCAGCCATGTAATCGAATTCACAAGAGAGTATGACCCGAAAGACCCAGGAGCGGATCATTACGATGAAGGATGTTGCCAGGCGAGCCGGTGTCTCGCAGGCAACGGTCTCTTATGTCATCAACGGGTCCGAAGATGAGCGTATCGGACAGGCGACCCGCGACCGGGTCTTCGCCGCTGCTCGGCTGCTCGGCTACCGCCCGAACGTCGCTGCCCGGAGCATACGGACACAACAATCGAACTTGATCGGCTTCGTGACCGATACCGTCGCCTCGACCCCGTTCGCGGGCGCGATGATCAAAGGCGCTCAGGACGTGGCACGTGCCGCCAGCAAGATCCTGCTCCTGATCAATACCGAGGGTCATGCCGAGGTCGAGCACACGGCGATCGAGACCCTGCTCGAGCATCGGGTCGAGGGCATCATCTACGCCACGATGTACCACCGGCCGGTCGTTCCCCCGCGTGGTTTGCGCGAAACCGAGGCGGTCTTGCTCGATTGCTACTGCGAGGACCGTTCGATCGCATCCGTGGTGCCGGACGAAGTGGCCGCCGGGCGTACGGCGACCGAAGTCTTGATCCGCAAGGGGCATCGTCGCATCGGCTTGCTCAACAACTCCGACGATGTGCCGGCAGCCTCAGGGCGTTTGGCCGGTTACCGCCAGGCGTTGGCCGAACACAAGCTGGACTCGGATCCGGCGCTGATCCAATGCGCATCCGGGGGCACGGCTCGGGCCGGTTACGAGGCTGCCCTCGCGCTGCTGAGCCAACCCGACCGCCCCACAGCCGTCTTTTGCTTCAACGACCCGATGGCGATGGGCGCCTACGACGCAATCCGCAAGCTTGGATTAACGATCCCAGACGACATCGCCGTCCTCGGGTTCGACAACCACGAAGTGATCGCGCCAGCCCTTCATCCGGGTCTGTGCACGATGCAGTTGCCGCACTACGAGATGGGCCAATGGGCGGTTCGTCACCTTCTCGGTGGCCCCGAGCGTGAGCCCGGGCCGGTCCAACGTCTGCTGGAGTGCCCTTACGTCGAACGCGAATCGATTTGACTCGCTTGATCGGCGCCCCACGTGGCGCAGAAAGGACCCGCCTCTCGCACCGTCTTCCGCACCACCCGTCGGTTGAGACACCGCCCTCGGCGTCGCCCTGGGCTAAACCTGGAACCAGATTGAGGAGAGAGATCTATGACCCCGAAACCCTTCGTGCGGATCTTGAGTTGGCTCGGCGCGCTTTCACTGATTGCCACAGCCTGCGCGCCCGCTGCGACACCAGCGCCGGCCGCCACCGACGCCCCGGCCGCCACTGAGGCGCCGGCCGCGACCGAGGCAGCCGAAGCCAAGGTGCTGACGATGTGGTACCACGGCGCCGGCAACGACGTCGAGCGCACCATCCTGACCCAGATCATCGATGACTTCAACGCCTCGCAGACCGAGTGGAAGGTCGAACGCCAGGACTTTCCACAGGAGAGCTACAACGAGTCGGTCGTGGCCGGCGCGCTGGCCGGGAATCTGCCCGACATCATCGACGTCGACGGCCCGATCATGCCCAATTGGGCCTGGTCTGGCTACATGGCCCCGCTCCAGTTGAAGGAAGGCACGCTCGACAACTTCCTGCCCGGCACGATCGGCACCTGGGATGGCCAGGTGTACTCGGTGGGCCTGTGGGACGCGGCCGTAGCCGTGTTCGCGCGCAAGTCAGTGCTCGAAGCCAATGGCATCCGCATCCCGACGATCGAAGAGCCCTGGACGTTCGAGGAGTTTGACGCCGCGCTGGTGACGCTGCAGGGCACGGGCGATTTCGAATACGCGCTCGACCTGGGCACAGCCTGGACCGGCGAGTGGTATCCCTACGCCTTCTCGCCTCTGATGCAGAGCTTCGGCGGCGACATCGTCGATCGCTCGACCTATCTCACGGCCGAAGGCAAGCTCAACGGCCCGGAGGCCATCGCCTTTGGCGAATGGTGGCAGAGTCTGTTCGAGCGTGGCCTGGCCCCAGGCACCTCGCAAGACGGCGCTGACCGCGAGGCTGGTTTCATCGACGGCCGCTACGCGCTGCAGTGGAACGGCAACTGGGCCGCCCTGGCCGCGCTCGACAAGTACGGCGATGACCTGGTCTTCCTGCCGGCCCCCGACTTCGGCGCAGGCTCGACGATCGGCGCCGCGTCCTGGCAGTTCGGCATCTCGGCCAAGAGCCAGAACCAGGAGGGCGCCAATGCCTTCATCCAGTTCGCGCTCCAGGACAAATACCTGGCCGCGTTCTCGGACGGCATCGGCCTGATCCCGGCGACGGCCTCGGCGGCCGCCCTGACCAAGAACTACGCCCCCGGTGGCCCGATGGAGGTCTTCTTCGAGCTCAGCCAGGCGCAAGCGCTGATCCGCCCGCCGACGCCCGCGTACCTCTCGGCGGCCCTGGTCTTCGAAAAGGCCCTGGCCGACATCGCCAACGGCGCCGACGTCACCACGACGCTCGATGCTGCGACCGATGAGATCAACGCCGACATCGAATCCAACAACGGCTACGGCTTCAAATAAGTCGAGTTGACCCCTGGCCGGGGCGGCGGGTGCAGACTCGCCGCCCCGGCCCCTCTGAATGGCACGGAGGCGCGCATGACCGCCCTGGATACGTCCGCCCGAATACAGGCCAACCCTACGCACGATCAATCCGGCCAGAGCGCCCGTTTCTGGGAGTCGCTCGCGGGTTGGCTCATGGCCAGCCCGGCGATCACGCTGCTGCTGCTCTTTATGATCGTGCCGTTCATCATGGCGTTTGGTCTGGCCTTCACCAACCAGCGTCTGATCTCACCCAACCCCACGGAATTCGTCGGGCTGCGCAACTTCGAGCGCCTGCTCACCGTGCGGCCGCTTGTGCTTCAACCCGTGGTAGACCCCGCCACGGGCGCTGCCGTGCTGGATGAGGACGGGCAGCCGACCTACCCCGCCGTGCGCACGTACACGCGCACCAACCCTGACTATCCGCAGTTCGATGGCCTACAGGAGTGGACGACCTGGAGTTGGGGCGACGACAGGCTCGTCTGGCTGGCCGGTGACGCGGTGTTCATGAAGTCGCTGTTCAACACGCTTTTCTTCACAGTCGTGGTCGTCCCACTCCAGGGCGGTTTGGGCCTGCTCTTGGCCCTGATCATCAATCAACGCACGGCAGGCGTGAATGTTTTTCGGACCATTTACTTCATGCCGGTCGTGGTCTCGATGGTCGTGGTCTCGATCCTGTGGCGCTTTATCTACGACGGACAGAACGGCCTGCTCAACAACATCCTCAGCGCCGTGACGCTCGGGAACTTCCAGCCCGTCGACTGGCTCGGCAATCCATCGACGGCGATGTGGGCCGTGATCGGGATGTCGATCTGGCAGGCGGTCGGCTTCCACATGGTCATCTGGCTGGCCGGGCTACAAACGATCCCGGGCGTGTTGTACGAAGCCGCTGCGGTCGAGGGCGCCGGCGCCTGGGATCAGTTCGTCCACGTCACATGGCCAGGGCTCCGCAACACAGCGGTCTTCATCCTCGTGACGATCACGATGGCGGCCTTTGGGCTGTTCACGCAGATCAATGTCATGACCCGCGGCGGCCCACTCGACTCGACCACCACCATCGTCTTCCAGGCCGTGCAGAAGGGTTTCGAGAAGCAAGACATCGCGTACGGCTCGGCCATCTCTGTGGTCTTCTTCACCCTGGTGCTGGCCGTGGCCCTGATCCAGCGCTTTGTGACCCGGGAACAAGCTGAATGAACACGACCCGCACCCTTCACCGTTATCCCAATGCAACCGCCATCGTCCGCTACGCCTTGATGAGCCTGCTGGCGCTCATCTTCTTGTTTCCGATCGTGTTCATGGTGATCTCGTCGCTCAAACCGGACCTCCAGATCATGCAAGACTCGTCGTCGTTTCGGGCCTTTCTGCCCGTCGGCGACATCTCGCTCGACAACTACAGCGAGGCCTTCGTGCGCGCGCCGACCGGGCGTTTCATCTTCAACTCGGTGTTGACGACCGCGCTGACCGTGGTGCTCGGTCTGCTGGTGAACTCGATGGCGGGCTTCGCGCTGGCGGTCCCGCGCTGGCGCGGCCGCGGACTCGTCCTGACATTGATCATCGCCACCCTGATCGTGCCGTTCGAGACCATCGCGATCCCGCTGTTGTTGATCGTCAGCCGATTGCCCACGATCGGACTGGATGGATTGACGCAAGGCTGGTTGAACACGTACCACGTCCAGGTCATCCCATTCGTGGCCAACGCCTTTTCGATCTTTTTGTTCGTGCAGTTCTTCAAATCGCTGCCGGCCGAGCTGGTCGAGGCCGCGCGCATAGACGGCGCCAGCTGGTTCCAGATTTTCAGCGCCGTGATCGTGCCGCTCTCGGGCCCGGTCTTTGCGACCGTGACGATCTTGACCTTTCTGCCGATGTGGAACGCTTATCTCTGGCCGATCATGGTCGTGCAAATCGAGGACTACCGGCCGGTGATGGTCGGGCTGCAGTATTTCTTCCAGCTCAATGTCGCCTGGGGCGAGGTTATGGCTTATCTCACGGTCATCACCCTGCCCGTCCTCGTCATGTTCCTGGCTCTTCAACGCGCATTCATCGAAAGCATTGCGTCAACCGGCATCAAGGGCTGAACGATGGCGCTCGAGCTCAAGGACCGGTTCGTCTGGGACTTCTGGTTCGCGGTCGACGGCGAAGACGTCCACGTCTTCTACCTCCAGGCGTCGCGCTCGCTCCCCGACCCTGAGCTCCGGCACTGGAACGTGTCGATCGGGCATGCGAAGTCGCAGGATCTGCGCCACTGGCAGATTCTGCCCGATGCCCTCGCCCCCAGCCCGACGCCGGGCTGGGACGACTACACCACCTGGACCGGAAGCGTCATCCGGCACGCCGGGCTATGGCACCTGTTCTACACCGGCACCAGCCGGGCCGAGAACGGCCTGGTTCAGCGCATCGGCCTGGCGACGTCGCCCGATCTGCTCACCTGGACCCGGCATCCCGATAACCCGCTGATCGTGGCAGACCCACGCTGGTATGAGGAACTGGATCTCAGCCTGTGGCACGACCAGGCCTGGCGGGATCCGTGGGTTTTTCAAGATCCAGAGACAGGCCTCTTCCACGCCTACCTGACGGCCCGCGTCAACCACGGTCGGGCGGATGGTCGCGGTGTGATAGCCCACGCTAGCTCAGAGGACCTCGTACATTGGACCGCGCATCCACCCGTCACAGATCCCGGCGACTTTGGCCAGATGGAGGTCCCGCAGCTGCTGTACCTCGACGGCCGTTGGGCGCTGCTCTTCTGCGGCTCCACGAAGCGTTCGTCGGAAACACGAAAGCGGCGCGCGGGCGCAGACCAGATCGTGATCGGCACGCACTATCTCATCGGCGACGGCCCATTTGGGCCGTTCAGATTTGAAACGGATGAATTCCTGGTCGGCGACGCCGTCGGTTCACTGTATGCCGGGAAGCTCATCGAGTGGCCCGCGGGGCGCTGGAACTTCCTGGCGTGGCGCCGCTCCGCCCCCGATGGGCGCTTCATCGGCGCATTGAGCGACCCCTATCCCGTGACCTGTCTGGAGGGCGTGATCCACATCGACACGACATCTTGACCCACTGACCGCCGACGCAACCCTGGTTGCGGGCCTCGGCGCCAGCGGCCACACTTCCTGATGGTCCGGATGGGCGTCGGCCGGCGCTCCCCACCTCGGCCTCACGGCCCAACACGACACCCATCCTCGCGTGCGAGCGAGGCTGTCCAGAGATAAGAGCGCCGCCCGCTGTCGCGTCAGATGCCTTCGCGAACGCCGTATTTTCCCGCGAATCACGCGCCACCCGGTCGGGTCCAAGGTTAGGAAAACACAGGCGCCGCCCCCGGGCTCGGGGGCGGCGCCTGTGCCATTCAGTCGTCGGCCGGAGGGCTTAGACGGCGTCCTTGAGGGCCTTGACCGGGCGGGCCTTGACGACCTTGCGGGCCGGCTTGGCCTTGATGATCGTGGGCTCCTTGGTGAAGGGGTTGATGCCCGGGCGCTCAGGCGTGGCGGGCTTGACGGCCACGGTCAGCTTGAGCAGGTTCGGGATCGTCACCTCACCACCGCCGCGCTTGGTCAGTTGATGAACGACGATGTCGTTCACGGACTGCAGCACGGTGGCAGCCTCTTTCTTCGAAACGCCCGACTTCTCCGCCACGGCGGCGATGAATTGGGACTTGGTGAGCTTGTCGGCCATGGATAAGTCTCCTTTGCTGTTTTGACGAAGCTTACAAGGGGCCGAATATACGATATTCCAGGGAAAATGCAAGCAAACCCCTGGGGGGGGAGGAGGAGGGGAGGAGGAGGGAAGAGTGAGGAGGGAGGAGGGCAGAGCACTGATGAGCGCTTTTCCCGCTTCCCTCCTCCCTCTTCCCTCTTCCTCCCTGACGGTCACTTCGGCTTGGCCAGCATCAGCATCGTCCAACGGCCGGTCTGACAGACGTCGCCCTTTTGGTTGATGACGTCTAGTTTGATCGTCACAGCTCCGCCGCCTACGCGCGGCAGCGACTTCAACTCAACGACTTCTGACGACACGTGGATGGTGTCGCCGAAGAAGACGGGCTTGCTGAACTTCCATTCGTTGATCTCGCGAAAGGCCAACACGGTGCCTTCCATGATATTCGTGCGCACCATGAGCCCCGAAGCGATGGCCGAGACACACAGCCCGTGCGCGATGCGCTGACCGAACGGCGTGTTTGCCGCATAAGCCGCATCGGTGTGGATGCGGTTGTAATCGCCGGAAAGCGCCGAGAAATTCACGACATCGGTCTCCGTGATCGTGCGCCCCACAGTCTCGAGCTTCTGGCCGAGCTGGAATTCCTCGAAATACATTCCTTGGGTCATAGCGGTGTCCTTTGACAAGTGATGACGATCGATGCGCGCTTGGCATCGGATTAACCCGCAACGGGTCCGTTTGGTTGCGCGACCGGCTCAGGCCGCGGCGGGCGGCAACGCCCGCGCCGCAAGCACGCGATCGTATTCGATCAGGGTGCGCCCGATCGCGGCTTCGATCGCATACGGGAAGAGCGGGCCACGGCCAGGATGATCGAGATTCATGGCCGCGTGTGAATCGACAGGCATCCAGGGCGCCAGCACCCCCCCCAGCCCGGGCACCAGGCTGAGGACGTCGCGAACCCAATAGACGCGCCCGGAGCGCAGATCCGGATGCGCCATGATCTCGGGATCAAGCGGCGGGATCCGCTCTACAGACGGCGCCGTGGTCGAGGATTTCAGCAGGACAGCTTCGACATCACCGGGGTTGAGCAGACCCAGCTCCCGCGCCAGCCAGAGCCGAACGTAATTCGAATGGGCATAGAAGTCAGCCACCGTGTGGCTCAGCCGGCCAAAGGCCGCCCACCCCGCCGGCCTGCCCCACCAGCGTTGGGCCAACACCCTTTGCCCATCGACGTAGGCCTGCGATACCCCGAACAAGCTGTTATCGAAGTGGTATTCGAGATGCGTCAACCCGATCAGCGAGTCCTGACCCAGATTGCCCGCGATCAGGATGTCCATGACTTCGGCGCTCACGCGCCCGCCGATGCTGCGCTTAAGAATTTGGATGTGATATTCAGCTTCCATGGTGTTCGGGTTCCGCGCTCAACCGCCGTTATCCAGTGGGTGTTCGCCAGGTTGGCGCTCGTCAAGTTGGCGCTCGTCAAGTTGGCGCTCGTCAAGCTGGCGCTGCATCGTGCCCAGATCAAAATACAGGCGCTCGCCTGAGAACCGTCCGATGGCTTCGTCGAACGGAAACACGATCGTCAGGGGCAACGCGATCGATCGCCCCCCGGCCGGGATGTCGAACAACGGCCCGGTCTGGCGGCCCAGCAGGACCGACTCTTCCACGACACCGATCTCGCTCACAAACGCGGCCTTGAGATCGAAGGCGGCGTCCGGGACGCCCTCGAATAACCCGGAATAAAACCGTGTGACGCCCTCCGGCCCTTCAAACCGTCGACCGTCCGCCATCAGCGTATACACCGGCCAGGGGACCAGCGTCGCCAGCAACCCCGGGATCGAGCGCCGGTTCTCAGCCAGCACATGCTTCTGCCACAGGCGTTTGATGTCGTGCAGGCGCGCCATGATGATCTCCCAACCCGACGCGACCGACGGCCGCTCATGGCCCGACTGTCACGTAATCTTTGAGGGCCGCAAAGGTGGCCGGCCCGATCCCCTTCACTTTTTGGAGATCCTCGACCCGGGCAAACGGCCCATTCGCGTCGCGGTACTCGATGATGCGCTGCGCGATCGAAGGCCCGATTTTAGGCAGGCGCTCCAACTCCGCAGCCGTCGCCGTGTTGATGTTGATTTTACCCGCCTCAGCCGGCGCTTCGGCCGGAGGTGCCGCCGAGTTGCCGGGTGACCCGGACGCCACGCCGGGCGTCGGGGTCGGAGGAGCGGGAACGCCGGCCTCGCCCGGCGCCGGCGTGGGCTGTGGCGGCGGTCGTCGGGTGGGCGCGGGAGTCGGCGGGAGGAGCGGCACATCGATGCGGTCTCCGGTCTGCACCAACGCCGCCAGGTTGACCGCGGCGAGATCGGCGTTCGGAAGGGCGCCGCCCGCGACCCGCAACGCATCCTCCACGATCGCGCCGACCGGGAGCGGATACACGCCCGGTCGCGCCACGGCGCCCAGAACGTACACGCGCGCCGGCGCCGCCGTCGGCAACTCTGCCAGCACCACCGGCACGCCCGCCGGGCGCCGCGCCACAGCCAGCAACAAGCCGGATGCGCCGAGCGCCAGCACCAGACCGTACACCACGCCCAGCCAGAACGATTTTGACCCCCCCATACCGATCCCTCTCGCCGCGACGGGTGCAGCCTAGGCTTAGCCACGAGTTCAAGTTACTTCGCAGGCGTCCGGGAGTAGTCCCGCGACATTCGTGGCAGACGCCGGTCCGCGCGAATAAAGTGCGAATGCGCTGGGCGCCTGGCTTTCCGGCCGCCGTCGCGCTGACGCTTAACTTATAATGGCCCGATCATCTCGCCATCCTGAAAGAGTCCTCGCACTATGACCGGAACGCTCTTGAATGCGGCTGCCGTGTTGATCGGCGGCCTGTTGGGTTTGGGCCTTGGTAATCGCCTGCC
>JAEURK010000424.1 GCA_016789175.1 Anaerolineales bacterium | reverse complement strand
CACCGCTCTGCGCTTTTGCGTCAGTTCGTTGGCTTGGCCGTGGTCGCCGACTGGCGGAACGCGGCCGGGGTCAACTGCGTCTGGCGCTGGAAGTGCCGGTAGAAGTTGGTGACGTTCGGGTAGCCGACCTGCTCGGCGATCACGGTGATGCTCGAGTCGGTCGTGCGCAGCAGGCGCTTGGCCTCATCGATCCGCAGTTGAGTCAAATACTTGACGTAGCTGACACCCAGCGCGGTCTTGAACAGCGACCCCAGATAGGAAGGGCTCAGGTTGACGGCGTTGGCCACATCCTGCAGTGAGATCTCCGACTCCTGATAGTGCGCCTGTAGATACGCGACCGCGCGTTGGATCACATCGGCGTTGCGCGAGCGTGACGGCACGATCGCCATCAGTTCGGCCAGGCTGTTGATCATCCAGGCCCGCAGCTCGGGCACGGTCTTCCAGGCCGGCAGGTTGTGCACCTGATTGTGGAGCACCTCGAGCGCGGTGCGCTCGTCGGTGCCGGTGCCGATCACGGCCCAGGAGACCAGCGTGACGACTTCGGCGCAATGGTTGCGGAGGACATCGGTCGACTCGACCGCCGTGCCCGATAGGAAGTCAACTATCTCGTTGATCAACTCGGCCGCCCGCGCCTGCTGGTTGTCGCGCACGCAACGCACCAGCTCCTGCTCGAGCTGCACGCGATACGGCCGCGCGCCCTTGGTCTCGTCGGTCAGCGCCTGGACGTCGCGGATGTGGATGACCGTGTTCCGGTTGTAGACATGCTGATAACGACGCGCCAGGTTGGCCTCGGCATACGAGAACGGCACCGACATCCAGTCTTTATAGGCATTGCCGATCCCGACCGTCACGGTGAACGGGAAATTCCGGCAAACCGCGCTGCGACACTGCTCGCCCAGGGCCTGCAGCGACTCATAACTCGCGCGCGACGCGTCGCAGGACACGACCGCGACCACCCGCCCCGGGTTGTTGTACCCGACCAGTGAGCGCTGCGGCTCCGGCAGCTCGGCGCGGATGGTCTCAACCAATTCGGCATACAGCTGCTGCAGCTCGGCCGGGCTCTTGCCCTGCACGACCGCTTCGAAGTGATCCACACGACAGACGATCACGGCCGGGTTCTCGAGCCGCTTGCCCAAAAAGCCCAGGGCCTCCTCCATGCTCGCGCTCTCGGGCGAGGTGCCGCGCACCAGGTTGTCGACCAGGCTGGTCTCGATCACGGGTAGGGTCTTGCGCAGCGAACCCTTGACGATCTCGATCGTGCGCTGTTCGGTTTTCTCCTGCTGGATCTCGGCCGTGATCTCCTGCAGCAACTCGATCAGGCGGGTCGAACGAACCGGCTTCAGAAGATAGTCGCGGGCACCCAGTTTGAGCGCCTTCTGTACGTAGGAAAACTCGTTGTGGGCCGTGAGCATCACGACCTTGACGCCCGGCTGCTCGGCCTTGATCTGGGCGGCCGCCTGCAGGCCGGTCAGGTTGGGCATCTTGATGTCCATCAAGATGAGCTCAGGTTGGTGGCGACGCGCGAGGTCGACCGCCTCCTGGCCGTCGGCGGCCTCAAGCACCGGGCTGAAGCCCAGCGCGTTTTGTTCCAGGACGCGCAAAATGCCGGCCCGGATCACCGGCATATCGTCGACGATGAGAATTCCAGGCATGAGGCTCTCAGGCCGGCACGGCCTCGATCGGCTCGAGGTCGATGTCCTCGATTGGGTGATCGACACGATGATCGCTGACGCCGTCCAGCAACCGCGTCGTGTAGCGCGGCGCGGGGCTCGGGGGCGTGCCCGCGTGGGTCGGGCTGAAGTCGAGCTGGTTGCCGATCAGATTGGCAACGGGCCCAGGGAAGAGCGCCTCGATGCGGCTCTCCTCGACGGAGGCCGCCTCGACCGGCAGGAACAACCGCAAACAGGTGCCTTGATCCGGCGCCGTGGTCGCCATCGCCGCAAACGTGTCACCATACTCGGCAACCAGGCGCAGGAGCACGTTCTGCAGCCCGAGCGAGTCGCTCTCGCTGGCGTACGCGCCGGCATTGATCCGCTCGGCGATCTCGCTCGGCATTCCCACGCCGTCGTCGGCGATCTCGAGCACCACCCGCCCTTGAGCCGAGAAGGCGCGCACGCGGATGTTGACCGGACGGCTGATCGGCTCGGCGCCGTGCAGCACCGCGTTCTCGACCAGGGGTTGGATGATCATGCACGGGACTTCGAAGTGATCGAGCTCCGGGGCCAGATCGACGGAGAAGGACAACCGATCGCCGAAACTGACCTTTTGGATCTCCAGGTACTGCCGAATCATGGCGAATTCCTCGCCCAACTCCACCTGGGTCGAGATGTTGCGCAGGCTATAGCGCAGCAGATCGCTCAGGTCGTACGCGATCTTCTCGGTTCGCGGCGCGGCCTCCTCAAGGGCGGTGTAGCCCAGCAGGGTCAGCGAGTTGAACAAGAAATGCGGGTTGATCTGGGCTTTGAAGGCCCGCAGTTGGGCCTCCTGCAACGCGACCTTGAGCGCGGCCTGTTCCTGGGCCTGGTTGAGCAGTTCGGTCTGAGCGAGTTTCGCAACGCCCATCTCGATCACATAGTTGGCCGTGATCGAGAGCATCTCCACAGCCGCGGTGAAGCGCTCGCGTGGCAACGGGGTGATTTCGCGCGCGGCATCCTCAATCGAGTCCCTCGCCAAACCGAGGGGCACGTTGTGACGCACGATGCTGTCGATGTAATTCTCCTGCGCGTCATCGGGGATGGCCTGGCCGCACAGGATCGAACCGACGAAATACCCGTCGATCATGATCGGGGCAGCGGCGTCCATCAAGCCACCTGCGCAGTTGTAGGCATAGGGGCGATTCATGGCCAACGCCCGACGTCCGCCCTCGGCATCGCAGCGCTGGCAGCGCTTCAAGCCTTCATCGGTCGAGCGGATCAGCAGACACAACCGGCAGAAGTTGCTGGTCTCGGTGATCGGCCGGCCGCCGCGGTCGACGGTCACCGCCGCCACGCCCATCGCCTGGGCGAACGTGTCCTGAATCCGTTGCAGGACGCCGAGGTCGATGACATCGGCGATCGAAAGGTCGGTCGTCTTCATCGTGGGTGACGCCATCTCCAGCCTCCAACGCGTCGCTCTTGAAGGGCGGGCCATTAAAACAAAAAGGGCAGCCCGTTCGGCTGCTCCTTTCCGCGAGAAGCATCTTTCCAAGAAATCCAGGGGATCTGACTTCGTCGCGCGGGGAGGCGCGGCGTCACAGTTGCGGGACAGCACCGGAATGGTCCGCCCGCGGGCTGACGTCACCGGATTTCACCCTGGTGCCGGGCGCCTGTTGCGTCGCCCGACCCGACGATACCGTTGTCAGAGCTGCGTGTCGCGTGTTCCTCCAGATTGGATTCAGATTCTACGGTGGATCAAGCACCCTGCCCGATGACGTTCCTCATGATTCGAACCGATAGATGTAATCCGGTCCAACTTAGCTCATTCTCATTCTTGCACCTTTTCGACCACGATCGTGCCGCGCGTGACGAGCGCCGCGATCGCGCCGAGCGCGGCCAGTTGCGGCGCGATCAGGGCGCCGACCACACCGACGGTCATCGGGATGTCGATGAGGGTTTTGCCCTCTTCGTTCTTGATCACGATCCGCCGGACGTTGCCGGCGTGCACCAGCTCCTTGATCTTGGACATCAAGGCATCGCCGTCGAACTTGAACTCCTCGGAGCGGACGTTTTCGTTTTCGGTCATGGGGCCTCCGTAGCAAGATTGTCGAGAGTCGGGTTTAACCTTCGACCTGACAGGTCCATCCACGATTTTCGGGAATCAAAGCCCTTTCAGAATCGGCATTCGCCGAATCCACGTCGATTCTCTAACTTTAGGTCGACGTGGGCCCGCCGTAGCGCTGGGCCGCCCGCGCTTTGGCCTTCTCGGCCTCGACCTCGCGATCGCGCGGCGGCGCACTGGTCTCCAGCCCGGCCAGCAAGCGCCGTGACGCCGCCGCCACGTCTTCCACTGCCGCGTTGAAGACGGCCTCGTTAGCTTTCGAGGGCCGAGCGTATCCGCTCAGCTTGCGCACGTATTGGAGCGCTGCCGCCCGAATCTCATCTTCGGTCACGGGCGGCTCAAAGTTATGGAGGGTTTTGATGCTTCGGCACATGGGTGCTCCGATCCAGACGGGAGGAGGTCGGCCTCCCCCCGCCGCTGAGGGCATCAGGTATGCAGGGCCTGCCCCAGAGCCGCCGCCTGCGCGTCGGACAGGTCATAGCGCCTGACGCCGCGCTCGCCGTTCAACAACTGCGGCAGGTCGGCGTCGATCTGGCCCTTGACACGGCTGTCCAGCCGCATCGAACGCAAGAGCGCGCGCACGGCCTCGGCCCGCCGGTCGCGGGTCTCACGCAACGAGCCCGCGCGCACGCTGACCTCGAGGCGCGCACCCGCGCCTGGCTTGAGCGCGCCGACCGGCACGGTCAAGGTCTCGGCCAGCGCGTCGTAGTCGGCCGCAACGGGGCGGCCGTTGAGCGTGTTGATCTCGGGCGCAACGACGCCATGCAACACGATCGTGTAATCGCGCTCGGCCGGCACGACCGATGCGTCGCCACTCACCGGCGCGATCGTGATCATCGCGGTGCGCTCGGCCCAGGTCAACTCGAACACGGTTTGCGCCGACTTGCCCTGGCGATACGCCAGCGTCTCGCCGTCGTCCTCATACAGGGTGAAGCGATTATCGGCCCCGGCGAAGACGTGTACGGTCAGCGCCTCAGGGTTGGCGACCCCGCCCCACCCGACCCGCGGCCCGAGCGGCACGATCGCGCCTGCCCTGGCAAAGAGCGGCGTGGCGCCCAACCCGCCATAGACGATGTGCCACCCGCCCCCGTAGCGCGCGCCGGTGAAGAAATCGGTCCACTCGCCCTCGGGCAGCCACAGGCGTTGGCGGCTCAGGCCAAGGTCCGCGATCGTCGGCGATGTAAACGGTGCGGCGATCAGCTCGCTGCCGAACCAATAGGCCGATCCCGCCTCATAAGCCTCCGGCTCCTCGGGATGGCTGTAGTACAAGGGCGTGATGAGCGGCACCGCAGCCTCGGCATTGCGCCAGGCCATGGCGTAGATGTACGGAATAAGCGCATGCCGAAGCTGCATGGCAACGCGCGCATGCTCCGTGACCGTCGGGTTCCAACCCCACGGCCGGCGCTCGGAGTACACGTCCTTGGTGCTATGCAGGCGCAGGATCGGGCTAAAGACTCCGTACTGAACCCAGCGCAGGTAAAGCTCGCCGTCTTCGATGCCCCACATGTGCCCGCCGATGTCGTGGCTCCACCAGCTGTACCCGACATTGGCAGCGGTGGCTGTGAAGTACGGCTGGAAGGCAAGCGACTCCCACGTCACCACGCTGTCGCCCGAGAAGCCGATCGGATAGCGATGATGCCCCAGGCCACCCCAACGCGAGAAGATGAAGGGGCGCTTGCGCCCATCGCGGGCCAGATCCAGAAAGTGCAGGTGGTTGAGCCACCCGAGCGGATCCAGGCCTTGCAGCCGGCTCTGCGTGCCCTGCTGCCAGTCCATCCACCAGAAGTCGACGCCCATGGCTTCGAGCGGATGATGCAGATGCGTGAAGTAGGCGTCGGTGAAGGCCCGATCGGCGATGTCGAAGGGCACCGGCTCCTGCGTGGCCGGGTCGAGGCCGACCGCCCGGGCCATCTCCGGGTACTTCGCCTCATGCGGGAAGACCCCATCGGCCGGGTGCAGGTTGAGCGCCGTCTTGAGCCCCTTGTCATGCAACCATTGGATGAAGCCGGCCGGGTCCGGGAATAGATCCGTGTTCCAGGTGTAGCCGGTCCAACCCGAGGCCGCATTGCCGGTGCTTGTGATGTGCCAATCCATGTCGATGATGCAGACCGAGAGCGGCACAGCCTGCGCCTCGAAGTCCCGCATCAGGCCCTGCAACTCGTCCTGGCTATAGGCCCAGTAACGGCTCCACCAATTGCCGAGCGCCCAGCGCGGGATCAGCGGGGTTGGGCCGCTCAATTTCCTGAGGTCGTCCAAACAGCCTTGATAGTCGTGGCCGTATCCGAAGAAATAGAGATCGGCATTGGCGGTCGCTGCGCGCGTGTTGAGCCAGCCGTCTGCGCCGAACACCAACGAGCGGCTGTCGTCGAACACGGCCCAACCCTGGCGCGCCATCAGACCCGGGTCGAGCCGGGTCTGGCCGTCGACCTCGTCGAGCGTGCGCGTAGTGCCCCACAGATTGCCGGCTTTGAAGGGATGGTCGCCGAAGTTCCAGGTCGCCCCGGTCGTCTTGACTGCACACGACAACGACCTGGGCGTGAAGCCGCGCGGCGACAGGATGTATCGCATTTTGAGATGATCGGTCTCGATCTCCAGGACGTCGCCGTCGCGGCGTGTCTCGAAGACCGGGACCGGTTGGCGTCGATACCAAAAGGCCGGGCTCGCGCGATCCTCAAAGGTCTCGGTCGGGCTGTGTTCGAGCCGGATCAGGCGCGAGGTGAGCACCGTAAAACGCACATGGGGCGCGCGCACGATCGCGGCCGGATCGGCCTCGGGTTGGAGAGCCAGGCGGAAATGCTCCAGGGACATCAGGTTCCTCCGTCGATCGACGGCGTGTTGGGGTGTCAGATGCGTGGTCGCAGCGCTGCTGTGTGTCAGGGCGACGCGTGCCTGAGACTTAAGTCTAGCATGGCCGCTCCGGGGCTGCGGCCCCGCCCCCCAGGGTATCGCACCTTGCTCACGAGGATCGGTTTCTTTGCCACGCATTTCGCGAATTGAAGCGAATGGGCACGAACGATCCCATTCGTGAGAACTCGAATCAATTCGCGAAATGCGTGGCAAAATCCGCGCTGTTTCACTCTGGATGCGTTAGCCCTGCCCGAACCTCAGGTCGATTGCACCCACAGCGTGCGAGTCTGAGCGGGTTCTGCTTCTTAGGAAGAGAAAGGCGAAGGGCGGGTTCGCGAAACGGGTGGAAACGGCCGGCCGATCACGCAGCTGACCCAAAAAGCGATATGGTCTAGTCTGCCTTTCGACTAGGAGACCGCATGGTCCATCGGATCCCTCGCTGGCCTCTGGCCATCGCCGCGTTGATCGTCGTCACAGTCCCGGCGCTTGTCGGGTGGTTCGGGTGGCAGGCCTGGCAGAGCTCGCCGGAATATCAGTTCCTGCAGGCCAGGCGATTGTGGCAGAGCCAGGCCACCACCCATTATCGGGTCGAGGCGAACTACAGCACCGGCTTCGCGCAATGCCATTACGATATCGAGGTCAAGACCCGCGCCGTCGTGCGCGTCCACGGTCTGACCTGTCTGGGCAGCGCCACCACCAACACCTTGACGATCGAGAGCATTTTCGAGGTCTTCAGCCGCTACGTCGACGATCGTGTCTGTGGCCCCAACGGGTGCACGTGCGAGGGCGCCTATGTCATCCGGGCCACCTACGACCCGGAATGGGGCTACCCCAAGACCATCTCTACCGTGTTCCAGCGCAACCTGATCGAAGTGGTGCTGAGCGGTGGTGAGAGCACGATCAATTGCCGCAGGGCCCGGGCGCGGATCGATCGCCTCGAGATCCTGAGTTTCACACCCCTCCCCTGAGCAGAACAAAGCCACCCACCTTGACGGAGACCCTATGTCGATCCATCGGACCATCGCAGAGCGGCTGCCGGATATCCCGCGCTGGGTGGAGGTGCGCGATCTCCTGCTGTCGGAAGCGGGCGAGATCCTCAGCCTCGAGTTGGCTGGTGAAATCGCCCTCGTCCTATATGACCGCGAGTCACCGTGCGTCTTTCTCGTCGGCGAGGTTTCTGAGACAACGTTTGACGCCGCGACGGCCACGATCCTCTCCGCCGGGGCCGACGTGGTGGCACCTCTCGCCTACGAGCAGCGACTGGTCGATGCCCTACCGGGTTGGACCCACTCCCGGCTGATCGTGCACACCCTGAACCATCCTGAGCGGCTCCCGACCGATGAGGCCGGCCAGGTGGATTGGGTCGCGCCGGATGAGCTTCGCGGCCACGATCTCCCGGCCGACCTCCTTGAAGAGCTCGAGGACGGCGGTTCCCATTCGCCGATCGCGGCGGTCCGCGTGGACGGGCGCCCCGTCTCGTTTTGCTACGCCGGGAGCCGCACCGAGACGTTGTGGGACATCGCCGTCGACACGCTCGAAGCCTTCCGGCGTCGCGGTTTCGCCGGGCGATGCGTGGCCCAGGTCGTGCGGCACATGGACGGCCTCGGACGTCGGCCCGTCTGGCAGGCACTCGAGGAGAACCCGGCCTCGTGGCGCCTCGCCGAAAAACTCGGGTTCGCGCCGATCGACGCCATGGTCATGTTCGAAGCGCCTCAGGACTGAGACAGGCGGGGCAACATCCTACATCGGCCCGCCCGGCCACGGCAGCAGCGCGCCCGTGGTGCGTCGATAGCGTTCGTACGTCTGCCCGAACCGGGCGATCAGGTTCGCCTCCTCGCGCGGGATGACCAAGAACCGAAACACCCCCACGCCCGCACCCCACAGGGCGATGAGCAGGCCATCGGCAGTCATCAAGCCCAACGCCAACAACGCCAGGAGCGCGACCGCATACAACGGGTGGCGCACCCATCGATACGGTCCGTGCTGCACCAGACGATGGTCGGTCTTGGTCAGGACCGTCTCAGAGATGTTGCTCCCGATGGAGGCGACCACCCACCACACCAACAGCGGGCAGCCCAGTGCCACGGCGGCAGCAGCCAGGCGCAGGCCGGGCGGCAGGTCCAGGCGTGCCCAGGCCAACACCTCCGGCGCAACGAGCTCCAGGACGATCGTCGCCAGGAGCGGCAGCGTCAGGCCGAGCCGCAGCACGACGGCCAGCGGTCCTTCGGCCAGACGCGGGATCGTGCCGGTCTCACGGCGCGCTTTGGCCCGATGCCATCCGGAGATGAGCATGCTCAGTCCCAGCACGCCGCCAAACACCCAGCGGAAAGCGATTTCTAGATCCATGTGCATCTCCTCAAGAGAAAACCGAACCGTTTCTGGTTCACGGGGTCAACCGCGGAAGCAGACAGTCGGTGATGATGAAGGTCGTCGTATTAGGTGCCGACAAGATCAGGCTGCTGAAGAACAACCGCGGCCACGGGTTGAACCCGTCGCGTGTCGGACGTGCGATGAGCCACCCACCCGATGATCAGGGCAGCCAGCACCGTCCGGAAGTGGCTGAGACCCCGGTTTATTTTAGGCGCTCCTAATTACGGTCATCATAGATTAGGAAAGCCTAAAAGTCAACCAGGTGCTTCTTCCCCCCCGCGGCGGGGGTCAGCGCCTGCACCCTGCACCGCTCCGGCGAGATCGGCTTGCTGGCGTGGGCCGGCCACGGCACATTCGGGGACCGCTGGCATGGCGCTGAAGCCGACCTGCGTCACGCACTCATCTCGGGACTCCTCACGACCCGATCCTGCGGATCCCGATCGGGCCGAGACGTTGGCGTCACGCCCGTGCGCGACCGCTGCGTAAAGCCGGCGAGAAACCATCAACCGGCGCACGAAAACACGGCGTCCCATACCGGCATTCACCAACCGTTTACTGACTTACGGTCCGGGCTTTGCTAGAGTGACGTCGACCGTGCGCATTTGCCTCCGTTGAACGCCGTGAAGGAGCATCGCGCGGGTCAGGATGGACCCATGAGTGGCGAGATAGGGCCGCTATGCCGGCCCGGTCAATCGCGCACGATGTCGACAGCGATCGCTCGAAGCGTGATCGCTGCGCAGGGCATTCCCTCCAAGCGAAACTCCGTCCGTGACCTCATCGGTCGATCGTCCATGTCCATGCCACTTTGTCGAGGGCCACTGCGTGCCTTACAAGGATGTACCCATGAACGTCTTCGCCTCTCTTAAGGTTGGGACCAGGCTGATCGCCGGGTTCCTGGCCGTCGCGCTGGTCGTTGTGGTTGTTGCCGTCGTCGGCTACACCAATATGAACAGCATCAACGCCGGCATGACGACCCTGTATGAAGACCGCACGGTGCCGATCGAGCAACTTGGCGTAATCGACTCGACTCTCTTCAAGATGCGCGGCGACGTATATAAGTACCTGATCCTGCCGGAGGAGCGGGCTGCCACCGGGGTCGCCCTGGCCGAAAACGTCGGCGCGATTAACGACGAGTTGGACGCCTACCGGTTGACCAAAATGGTGGCTGAGGAACGCACGGCGCTGGCCGTGCTGGATGCGACCTGGATCAACTATCAGGCTTCGGTCGACAAAGTCGTCGCGTTGATCGACTCGGGCGAAACCGACGCGGCGCTCGCGCTGATCATCGATGGCGGCGAGGCCTCCGACGCCCGCAAGGCCGTGGGGACGGCGATCGACGAACTGCTGGCCATCAACGTGCGGGTCGCCGAAGAGACACACATCGCCGGCGAGCAGACGTTCGCAAACGCCAGCCTGACCCTGATCATCGCCACAGCGGCCGCCGTGCTGCTGGCCATCGGCCTGGGGATCGTGATCACGCGCTCGATCACGGTGCCGCTCGGAAAAGTCGCGCGAGCGGCCTCCGGCATCTCCGAGGGCGATCTGGATCAGCAAGTCGATATCCGCGCAAACGACGAAGTCGGCCAGATGGCCCAGGCCTTCAGCCGAATGATCGGCTATCTCAAAGGCATGGCTGATGCGGCCGAGAAAATGGCCGACGGCGACCTCTCGCAGGTCGTCAAACCGATCTCGGATAGGGACGTGCTTGGCAACGCCTTTGCGCGCATGATCGTCAGTTTGCGCTCGCTGGCCGAACAGGTCACCGACAATGCGACCTCCTTGAGCGCCGCTTCGGCGCAACTCGCCTCGGCCGCCGAGCAGGCCGGCCAGGCCACCAGCCAGATCGCGACCACCGTCCAACAGGTCGCGCGCGGCAATACTCAGCAGACAGCCGGCGTCACCCAGACCGCCAGCGCCATGGAACAGATGAAGCGCGCCATCGACGGCGTGGCCCGCGGCGCTCAAGAACAGGCCGGCGCCGTAGCCCGGGTGGTCGGCATCACCGAACGCCTCAGCCAGGCCATCGGCCAGGTCGCCGGCAACGCCCAGACCGTCACGCAAGAGTCGGCGGCGGCGGCCGAGGCCGCTCAATCGGGCGCCCACACCGTGGCCGACACCATCCAGGGCATGAACTCGATCAAGGCCAAGGTCGGCGTCTCCGCCGCCAAGGTCCGCGAAATGGGTGAACGCTCGGATCAGATCGGCGCCATCGTCGAAACCATCGACGACATCGCCAGCCAGACCAATCTGCTCGCCCTCAACGCCGCCATCGAAGCCGCCCGCGCCGGCGAACACGGCAAGGGCTTCGCGGTCGTCGCCGACGAAGTCCGCAAACTCGCCGAGCGCGCCTCCGCCGCCACCAAGGAGATCGGTGGCCTGATCTCGGGCATGCAACGCACTGTCGCCGACGCCGTTCGGGCCATGGACGAAGGCGCCCGGGAAGTCGAAAACGGCGCCACAGCCGCCAACCAGGCCGGCGCCGCCCTGGCCGACATCCTCAAGGCCGCGCAGGCCGTGAAGCAACAGGCCACCGCCGCCCTGCAGGCCTCGGAACAGATGGGCACGCTTTCCTCACAGCTTATCGAAGCCACCGAAGGCGTCAGCGCCGTGGTCGAGGAG
>JAEURK010000392.1 GCA_016789175.1 Anaerolineales bacterium | reverse complement strand
AGGGACGCGGGTCGACGATCTCGGCCGCGCCGAAACGGCGGGCCGCCATCCAACCGGCGCCGTACGCCATCTCGCCGTGGGTCAGGGTCGGCCCGTCTTCGATCACCAGGACGCGCTTGCCATACACGGCAGCCGGGTCGTCGACCGAGATCGGGGAGGCGGCCTCGATCACGATCGCGCCGGGGTTGAGCGCTTCAAGCGAGCGCCGCACCGCGAACACGCCCTCGCGATCGGCGGTGTCGACCTTGTTGATCACGATCACGTCGGCCATGCGCACATTAGCCTCGCCGGGATGGTATAGCGCCTCGTGCCCGGGCCGATGCGGATCGACCACGACGATGTGCAGATCGCTTTTGAAGAACGGCAGGTCATTGTTGCCGCCGTCCCACAACACCACGTCGGCCTCGGCCTCGGCCAGGGCCAGCACCCGGGCGTAATCGACGCCCGCGAACACCACGATGCCCTTGTCGATGTGCGGCTCGTATTCCTCGCGCTCCTCGATCGTGCAGTCGTATTCGTCCAGGTCGTCGTAGTCGCCGAACCGCTGCGCGGTCTGGGCCACCAGGTTGCCGTACGGCATCGGATGGCGGACGGCGACCACGCGCAGGCCCAGGGCCTGCAGCGCCGACGCCACCGCGCGCGTGGTCTGTGACTTGCCGGCGCCGGTGCGGGCCGCGCCGATCGAGACCACCGGCTTCGACGACTTCAGCTGCGTCTTCTCCGGCCCCAACAGCCGGAAGTCGGCGCCGGCGGCCAGCACCCGCGACGCCTGATGCATGACGGTCGTGTGCGGCACGTCGCTGTACGAGAAGACGACTTCGTCGACCTGCTCGTCGCGGATCAGACGCTCGAGCTCGCGCTCGGCGAAGATCGGGATCCCGGCCGGATAGAGCGGCCCCGCGAGTTCCGGTGGATAGATCCGGCCCTCGATGTTCGGGATCTGGGTGGCCGTGAACGCGACCACGCGATGGGTGGGGTCGTTCCGAAAGACCGTGTTGAAGTTATGGAAATCACGCCCGGCGGCGCCCATGATCAACACGCGGGTAGGGGAGTCGGTCATACCTGAGCCTCCTGAACGGACGGCCGGCACAGCGGAAGGCATGGCGGCGCGTCCCGTGGATGGCCCTATCATGGCCCATTCTGGTGATACCGCCAGTGACGTTCCGCGCAGGGGCTGGTGAGCGAAGACACGGGTCCTTGGCCGCGCTCGAAGGGGCCCCAACCGCGTTTCTGAAGGGCCCCCGTTCGCGTGCAGGCCGGTCCGGCAGCCCGGATGGGTCGCCTGTTGACAGGCGCGCTGCGGGTGTCTGGGTATGATGGGGCCACCCGACGTTCGGCGTGCCCAACGCGCCAGGAGAGAGGCCTTTGGCTCCAATCGTCCGTCTTCTGCACGCCCTGCCGCTCGCTCTGTGGATTGCCGGCGCCCCGCCTGGTTTGCCGGTTTGGCCGGCGGCCGGTGGCCACACCCTCCACCTGCCCCTGGTTGCGCGCTTCAGTTACGTGGAGGTGGTCGTTGGACACGGCGAGGCCTTGACCCGTGCCCACGTTGGCCCGGCGGCGATCGGCATCACGGCATTCGGCGTTGTGCACGCCGGCGGCGAGATCCGCGATGGCGAGACGTATCCGTTTGTTCAAGAGGTCAATGGCCCGGCCACCTACAACGGCTACACGATCACGACGCCCCACCTGCTCATCGACGGTCAACATATCGATGGTGGCCTGGACTTCTATACGACGCGGTCGGTCGTCATCCGCGGTAGCCTGATCCGGCCGCACGAGGGCGGTTATTGGGCCGTGCACTTCCGCGGTCAACAAGCCCTGGTCTTGTACAGCTCGATCGGGGCGGCCACGACCGAGGGCGCACCCGACGACCCGACCCATCAGATCTCGGATGCGATCAGCGGCGAGACCCACGACTCGATCTTTGTCCGTAATCTGTTTTCGATGGCGTGTAACATGTTCGAACTCGGCGGCTCGAATATCCAGATCGTCGAAAACCTGATGGAGGACTTCGTTTACTACACCGATGCGCATCTAGACGGGGTGCAGGTCGGCGGAGGCGACTCAGGCTATCGTATCCTGCGCAACAAGATCGTGCTCAACGCCGATCAGACCGGCGCAATCTCGCTCTTTCAGGATTGGGGAGTCAACACCGATTTTGTGATTGATTCGAACTACCTGGCCGGAGGCGGCTACACGTTCTACGGCGGCGCCGGCGCCTTTGGGCATTCAACCGGGATCATCTTCACGAACAACGTCTTCGGGCGCGATATCTGGCCCGAGTCCGGCTATTGGGGTCCCGTCGCCTACTGGGATGGAGCCGGCGCCGGCAATGTGTGGGCAAACAATCGCTTCGCCGACGGCGAGCCGCTGCCGGAGCCATAAACGGACACGGCGATCCCCGGGAAGGCTGCCTGGCCAATCCGCGCGGCAGCGACGCGATCGGCCGTTCGCCGCGTCTGACGCGATCAGCGGATGTTCCCACTCGGGCCCCGGGCAGGAGCCGACGCAAAGTGAAACGGGCGCGCTGGCAGCGGCCCGTTTCATAGTTCATGGGATGGCGCGGCTCGGGATCCGCTAGAGGCATTCACCCAGGTCGCAGAGCCCATTGCCGTTGGAGTCGCTGTAGCGCCGGCAGTGGCCGGGATAACTGCAGCCCCGATTACACCGCACCGTGCAGGTCGTCGCCACTGTAGCGGCCGGGGTGGTCGCCGTGGCAGCGGCTGTGGCGGTTGCGGCCGGGGTCGACGTGGCGATCGTCGTCGCAGCAGCCGCGGTTGTGGTCGTCGTCGTGGTCGCCGTGGCGGCGGTTGTCGTGGTCGTGCCGGTCGGCGCGGCGCCGGCGCTGGTCGACGCGGTGTCGGCCACCACGCTGGTCGTGTCAGCCGAAACCGTTTGAGCCTGGCCATAGCGCCCGGTGATCGCCGAGGCGCTGGCCGTCAAAGCCGCGACGCCGACCACGCCCATCAGGTTCAAAAAATCACGGCGCGTCGGGCCGGTCGTGTGAGTGACGGCCGCGCGGGCCATGGCCGTGGGCGCCGCGACCGAACGCGGCCGGACCGGGGTCAGGCTCTGGACGATCCACTTCCAGTGCAGGCCGACCTTGATTACGACCAGGGCGAGCGTCGTGAGCGAGCCGATCACGTGCACATCAGTCCACCCGGCCAGCGAGTCAACCGGCAGACCCAACCAGGTCGAGATCAGCAGGCCGGTGCCCACGATCAGGGCAAAGCCGAGGGCCAGAGCCCCATCCAGCAGCCACAGCCCATGACCGCGGTTGAAGCCGGTCAGCGGACGGCGCGCGATCGAGGCGATCCAGCCGCGGTGTGCCCAGCCGTGGTACGCGGCCAGGGCGCCGAGCGCCGTCCCGAGGATCTGGTGGTTGTTGAGCCCGGTTAGATCCGGGAAGAACGAGAGCATCAACCCGATCAACAGGGCGCTCCCGACGATTTCTTTGATCAGTCGCGATGGAGTGTTCATGGTGTCATTCCTTTCGCGGGTTACGATACGGCTGGCCGGCTTAGATCGTGTGTAGAATCAATATGCGTTTGCTATAGGACTATGCGGATTGGAATAGGCGATATACCCAGCACAAGACGACAGCGGTCAACGTTCCGGAAGGGGGTCGCATGGGATCATCAAACGACTGGGTGCCCGAGTGGGCGAAGCGCGCGATCTGGTACCAGATCTTCCCTGAGCGGTTTCGCAACGGCGACACACACGCCAACCCGACCCTGGCCGACCTCACGGGGGCCTGGCCGCACGACCTGACTTCGCCCTGGCAGATCCATCCGTGGACGTCGGATTGGTACGCGCTCCAGCCTTATGAAGCCGCGAACGGCCATGGCCTCCTGCATAACCTGATCCGGCGACGCTACGGCGGCGACCTGCAAGGTATCCTCGACAAGCTCGACTACCTCGAGGACCTGGGCGTGACGGCGCTGTACCTCAACCCGATCTTCGAGTCGCCTTCGCACCACAAGTACGACGGCCGGGTGTATCACCACGTCGACCGAACCCTCGGGCCCGACCCGGAGGGCGACCGCGCCGTGATGGCGGCCGAAGATCCGGCGGATCCATCGACCTGGGTCTGGACAGCGGCCGATCGACTGGCGCTGGATCTGATCCGCGCCGTGCATGCACGCGGGATGCGGATCATCTTCGATGGCGTGTTCAACCACATCAGCTGCGCCAGCCCGTTCTTCACCGACGTCGTCAGGCATCAACGCAACTCACGTTTCGCCGATTGGTTCTCAGTCGAGGCCTGGGATGACCCGGAGCAGGGGACCGCGTTTGCCTATCGCGGGTGGTGGGGGGTGGCCGAACTGCCCGAGTGGCGTCAGGATGAGCGCGGCATCGTCGCCGGCCCGCGTGATTACATCTTCGCCTGCACGCGACGCTGGATGGCCCCGCACGGCGACCCGGCCGACGGCATCGATGGTTGGCGCCTGGACGTGGCCTATTGCGTCAAGCACGCCTTCTGGAAGGAGTGGCGGGCGCAGGTCAAAGCCATCAACCCGGAAGCCTATCTCACAGCCGAGGTGATCGATCCGATCGACGTACTCAAGCCCTATCTGCAGGGCGACGAGTTCGACGCCGTGATGAACTACAACGTCGGCTTCGCCTGTGCCGAATATTTCATCGACCGCGACCGACGCATCTCAACCTCGGATTTCGACGCCCGTCTGCGCGCGCTACGCGAGGCCTTCGACCCGGGCGTGACTTACGTGCAGCAAAACCTGTTCGACAGCCATGACTCGAATCGGATCGGCTCGCACATCGTCAACGCCGACGGCGCCGACGGTGTGCCCTATCGGGACTGGCCCGCTTACCACAAGTCCTCCAAGGCCGTCGAGAACCCGGCCTACGACCCGCGCAAACCCACCGATGCCGAACGCGCGGTTCAGAAGCTGATCACGCTCTTCCTGATGACGTACGTCGGCGCGCCCATGATCTACTACGGCGACGAGGCCGGGCTGTGGGGCGCCAACGATCCATGTTGTCGGAAGCCGATGCTGTGGGACGATCAGGTCTACGAGCCGGAGGTGTATCTGCCGGACGGCACGCGGCGGGCCGTGCCGGACCCGGTCGGCGTCGATGCCGACCTGCTTGCGACTTATCGTCGTTTGATCCAGCTCCGGCGCGCGCATCCCGCCCTGAGCGTGGGTGGCTTTGACACGGTGCTGACCGATGATGCCCGGCAGCTCTACGCTTTCGAGCGCCGCACACCGACCGAGCGGCTGATCGTGGTGCTCAACAACACCCAGCAGCCGCAGCAGGTGACGCTGCCGGCCGTCGGCGTGGCTGCGATTCACGATGTGCTCAACCCGGGCACGCGCGTCGCCACCGGTCACGGCCAGGTGCAGGTCGACGTCCCCGCGGTGTGGGGCGTGGTGTTGCGCCTGACGGCCTGATGGCTGCTCAGTCGACGGACTTGCGGCGGATCAGGTATTTCTCGCGCGTGCGCGAACCGGGGACGACGTGCGCGATGAAGATCGATCCGCAGGCGCCGCACGAGAAATCGCCGGCTCCGCGGATCAGGGTGTTCTCACCGCAATCGGGACATCCAAAAAGGGCTTGACCGGCGGGGCTCGAGATCTCGGCGCTCAACAAATCATCCGTCGAGCGGCGCCCGCGCACGACGGCATATCGCTTTTTCGCCATCTATCCTCTCGTGCGGGCGCACAATGGCGCACCGGCCCAAATAAATCGGTGACACAGACAGGCTGGTGTGCAGGCATCACTATCGCTGCCCCAGGCCGCC
>JAEURK010000320.1 GCA_016789175.1 Anaerolineales bacterium | reverse complement strand
TGGATGCGCCGCAAACGGAGCCCCGATCGCCACGGGAGCATCGGCCCGCGCGAGGCTCCACCGTTGAACGCTGCCGTCGCTGTAGCCTGTGACCAATTCCCGCCCGGAGGGGTGCAGGGCCATTGAGGTCAAATCCGTCACGGCGATCAAACCACCCACGCGGGCCGGCCGGGCCGGGTCAGCGAGATCCCAGACCGCGAGGTGATCATCGTAGTCCGCCATATAGATGTAACGACCGTCAGGGCTGAAGACCAGCGCCTGAGCCGGGCCGAAGTCCGGGTTAGCGCCCTCGCCCACCAGAAGCGGATGACCGAGGTCGTGCAGGTTCCAGACGCGGACGACACTGGCGTCCTGGGTGGTCACCAACAGAGTGCCGGTCGGGTTGAACGCAAAGGCGTCTACTTTCGGCCCGACCCGGCTGAACCAGGTCGGGTGACTCAGCACGGTGCGCCAGAGCGCCTGGCGCGCCTCAGCCGTGTCCTGCTGGCGGAACGCCTCGATGCTCAAGAGCTGAGCCACGGCCGGTTCGTTCGCGGGGACATTGGCTGCGAGATACGCCAGCCGCTGCGACTCCGTCAAAGCCGTCAGGGCCTCGGCCCGAGCAACTTGCTCTGCAACGCTTGTCGCCAGGACGGATTGCGTGGCGGCAGCGTCGGCCTCCGCCGCCCGGCCCAGGGCAGACAGGCCCTCCTGCGTCACGCGGGCCGTCAGCGCATCCGCCGTGGCAGCGACGGCGAGTGCCACCGCGCTCTGCTCAGCCGAAGTGGCCCGCTGGCCCTGCCAGACAGCAGCGGCACCGGCTGCCAGAGCGATCAGGCCCAGTGCCGCCGCGCATAATCCCATTCGCTTCATCGCTTGCCTTCTGCCCAGCCTCAGGACGGTGCCGCTTAAGGCAGCCCAGACACTTGACCATCTCGGGTGCCGACGACCACAGATCGGGCCGGCTGGTCAGAGGTCGAGATCACAAGGTCAGGCCATCCATCGAAGTCGACCCAACGATACGACCAGTAACCGGCAGGCTGGTCGGAGAACAGGTCATAGTCATAGACGGACTCGAGCCGAGTGGGCGCCCCCCCATCGACCGAGATCAACAGATCGACGACGCCGTTGTCGTTCCCCGTGGGCACGAGCCTCACGGTTACCGCCCGCGCGCCCGCCTGCAGGTCGACGACGGTCTCGGGCTGGCCCAGGGCCACATCCAGTCGGCGCGGGTATGCCAGCGCTGCGCCGCCGAGAACAACCACCAGGCCCAGTCCGCCCAACGCCAGAAGCCCAATCCTGCGCCGCGTCTTCGGCCACCGTCCGGTGCTGGGCCGGGTCACCCTTTGTGCCATCGCGTGATCCGTTCAGCTGACGGCCGCATCACTAGGAACAGGAACGTGAAGCGGCCAATATCTGTGTGACTTGGATTGACCCATTTGAGGCACCCCTTAACGAGGCGAGATTCTACCCGGGTGGCCCTTCCATATCGTTTTCTTATCGTTAGTGTCGTTTGTATTGTGTTTGCTTTTTGACATCGTTTTACCTGCCCTGTACGCACAATTAATGGACGCCCGAGGCGGCCAACATTAACGTTATGGAGGACCGCCCGTATCGCGTGCGGCTCCGTGTTTATTTTTGGGGGTGAACACATGAACCTCTCGACACGCATCCTCTTACCGGTGATCACGGCGCTGTTTCTGAGCGTCGGCGCCCTGACTGGCTACAGCGTCTGGTCGCAGTATGAATTGATCGATGCCCAGGAGCAGGAGCGGTTGAATGCTCTGGCCGATGTGTTCGCCGATCAGCTGCATCAGGAGTCGCGGATGGCTGTGACGTTGGCCGCTTCGATCGCGGCCGATCCGGACATTCAGCAAGCTTTTGCGGAACGCGATCGTGAGCGGTTGCTGGCGCTGATGGAGCCGATCTATGCGACCCTGCACGAGCGGTATGGCGTATCGCAGGCTCACTTCCATATCGCGCCCGGGGTATCGTTCTTGCGCGTTCACAAACCCGAGGCCTTTGGCGACGACATCAGCACCACCCGCTTGATGGCCGTTAAGGCGCTCTCCGAACAAACCGTCGTCACCGGGCTGGAGCAGGGTAAAGGCGGATACGGGTTACGCGGCATCGTCCCCGTCACACACAACGGGATCTTCATCGGGACCTTCGAGATCGGTTTCGATTTCAGTGCCGCGCTGCTGGACGAGTTCAAGGCGTCGCAAGGCAGCGATGTCAGCGTGTACCTCTTCGATCCGGCGGGCGAGACGCCGTTCACACTGCTGGCCTCCACCCTCGAAACGCCTGCCGACATCTCGACCGCGATCCGCCAACAGGTAATCGACGAGGGCGCGCCGCAGACCGCGCAGGTCGATCTCGGCCAGGAACCGCATCGGATCCTCTCACACTTGCTGACCGACTTCTCCGGCCATCCCGTCGGCGTCTTCGAGGTCGACCTATCGCGAGCCGAAGCGATCCAAACCATCCAGAACTCCCAGTACCTGTCGCTGGGCTTGGGCGTCGCGCTCCTCCTCTTAGCGGGGATCGTTATCTGGCAGATCCTGTCACGGGTGATCATTCGCCCGCTTATGCAACTGACGAACATCGCAATGCGCCTGGCCGAGGGTGACACCCAGGTCCGGGTAGCGGAGACTCGGCGGCCGGATGAGATTGGCAAGTTGACCCGGGCGCTGGCACAGACCACGCTCTTCCTGATCGACAGCGCGAACACCGCTACAACTGTCGCCGCTGGAGATCTCACAACGGTCGTCCAGCCGCGCTCCCAGGCCGACACGCTCGGGCAGGCGCTCGCCCGGATGGTGGTCGATCTGCGCGGCGCGCTCAATCAGGTGTCGGAGGCGGCCGACGAAGTACAGCAGGCGTCACAACACCTGGTCGACAATACTGCTCGTGTCGGCGACGCCTCGCGCCAGATCGCGGCGACCGTCGAACAGGTTTCAGCCGGGGCGCGTCAGCAGGCCGACGGCGTCACGCGCACGGCCAACTCCATGAACCAGATGAAGAGCGCGATCGAGGGCGTGGCCCAGGGCGCTCAGGAGCAGGCCTCGGCCATGACCCAGGCCAGTGCCATCGCGCAACAGATCAACGCCGCGATCGAACAGGTCACGGCCAGCACCACGGCCGTCGACCGCGACTCGGCCAGCGCCGCCAGCGCTGCCCGCGCCGGGGTCGATGTCGTCAGCGAAACGCTGGCCGGGATGAACACCATCAAGGTCAAGGTCAACGTCTCGGCGGCCAAGGTCCGCGAGATGGGCCAGCGCTCCGATGAGATCGGCGCGATCGTCGAACTGATCGACGACATCTCCAGCCAGACCAACCTCCTCGCCCTGAACGCCGCCATCGAAGCCGCCCGAGCCGGCGAACACGGGCGCGGTTTTGCCGTCGTCGCCGACGAGGTCCGAAAGTTGGCCGAGCGCTCGAGCGGCGCCACCAAGGAAATCGGCGGCCTGGTGCGCGCCATTCAGACGTCGGTCAAGGATGCGGTGAGCGCCATGGATGACGGCTCGCGCGAGGTCGAAATCGGCGCGCAACGCGCCCAGGCGGCCGGGCAGGCCTTGAACGAGATCGTGACGGCCGCCGAGGCCGTGCAATCTCAGGTCACCACCACACTCCAGGCCACGACCTCCATGAGCTCGGCCTCGCATCAACTGACCGAGTCGATGGACAGCGTCAGTGCCGTGGTCGAGGAGAACACCGCCGCGACCGAACAGATGGCCGCCGGTTCCATCGAGGTCGCCGATGCCCTTCGGGCCGTCGCCGCGGTCGGGCAGGAGAACGGTGCGGCCGTCTCTGACGTCGCCCAGGCCGCCAGTGCTATCGCCGGTCAGGTCGAGTCGGTCGCGGCTGCCTCCACTCAGCTGGCCCAGTTGGCCGATCGCATGAAGCAGGTCGTGCACCAGTTCAAACTGAGCGAAGCCGATGAGGCCGAGGTCCATGAGACCTTTGTGACATTCAAACGCGCTCATCTCGCCTGGGTTGAGCGAGCACGCAGCTGGATCGCGGGCACAGAGCCCGTGGCGGCCGAGATCTCGGACCACACGACCTGTGCGTTGGGGCGCTGGCGCGCGGGGCGCAGCGCCCACGAGCACGGGCACTTGCCGGAGTTCCAGGCGGTCGAGGAGCCGCACCGCCGTTTCCACTCACAGCTCACACGGCTGGCCAGCACCATCGGAGCCGGGCGCGTGGCTGAGGCCAGCACCGAGGTCGAGGCCCTGGCCCGCACCTCTCAGGAGATCGTTATCGCGCTCGAGCGGCTCGAAGCCGCCACGGGACACTAAGTCGGCCGGACACCAGACGCATCAGGAAGACGGACATGAAACTCTCTGCTCGATTGCTCCTCCCCGTACTGTCGGTGTTATTGCTCAGCGTCGTCGGACTCACGAGTTACAGCCTGTGGTCACAGTACGAACTGATCGAGGCACAGGAACGCGAGCGCCTGACTGATCTGGCGCACGCCTTCACCGATCGGCTTCAACAAAAGGCCGATTCCGCGACGGCCCTGGCCGCCGCCATCACCTCAGACCCGGATGTGCAGAGCGCCTTCGCAATCGGCGATCGCGAGGCTCTGCTGAGCCTGGTGGGCCCCACGTACACCACCCTGCACACGGACTTTGCGGTCTCGCAGGCGCAATTCCATCTCGCGCCCGCGATCTCTTTCTTGCGTTTGCACAAGCCCGAAAAATACGGCGATGACCTCTCGTCACTGCGTCCGATGTTGGTGAAGGCGCTCCGTGATCAGGCCCGCGTCGCAGGGCTGGAGAACGGCGTCGCCGGTTATGGCCTGCGCGGGATCGTGCCCGTACTGAAAGACGGCGCGTTCATCGGCACGTTTGAGATCGGGTTCGACATCGATGCGACTCTGCTGGAGAGCTTCAAGGGCACGCAAGGGGGAGACGTCAGCCTTTTCATCTACACCCCTGACACCGAAGACAAACCTGCTTTCACGCCCTATATCTCGACGATGACTGAACCCCATGCCGTCGCGGACGACATCCGGCAGGTCGTGGTCGACACCGCCGAGCCGGCCATCACACAGGTGAGCCTGAACGACGAGCCGTTTAGCGTCATCACCTACCCCGTCCAAGACCATGCGGGAGCGGTCGTCGGCGTCGTTGAGATCTCGGCCTCGCGGGCCGAGGCACTGGGACGGATCCAGCAATCGCTGGCCACCGGCCTGGCAGTCGGCGGCTTGCTCCTCATCGTGACCGGGGTTTTCCTGTGGCAACTCCTGGCCCGGACTGTCATTAACCCAATTAAGCAACTCACGGCCATCGCTGTCCGCCTGGCGGATGGTGATACCCAGGTCGGCCTGCGACAATGCACCCGTCGCGATGAGATCGGCCAGCTCACAAACGCCTTTGACCGCACGATCAGCTACCTGAACGATGCCGCCCAACTCGCGGCCACAGTCGCCCGGGGTGACCTGACCGCCGACGTCCAACCCCGATCCGCGCAGGATACGCTTGGCATTGCGTTCGCGCGGATGGTCACTGATCTGCGGCTATCGCTCGGTCAGGTCGCTCAGGCCGCCAACGAAGTCCAGGTGGCCTCGCAGGATCTCGCCCAGCACACATCTCAGGTCGGCGATGCGACGCGCCAGATCGCGGCCACGGTCGAGCAGGTTTCAGCCGGGACCCGCCAGCAGGCTGACGGCGTCTCACGCACGGCCAACTCCATGTCGCAAATGAAGGGCGCCATCGAAGGCGTGGCCCAGGGCGCTCAAGAACAAGCCTCGGCCATGACGCAGGCCAGCGCCATTGCCCAACAAATCGGCTCCGCCCTTTCGCAGGTCGCAGAGAGCTCGCAGGTCGTCAGCCGCGACTCGTCCAATGCCGCGCTGGCGGCGCGGGCCGGAATGGAGGTCGTCAACGACACCCTGATCGGCATGGAAACGATCAAGGTCAAGGTCGCTGGCTCGGCTTCGAAGGTCCGCGAGATGGGCCAGCGCTCCGACGAGATCGGCGCGATCGTCGAGCTGATCGACGACATCGCCAGCCAGACGAACCTCCTGGCCCTCAACGCCGCCATCGAGGCAGCCCGCGCCGGCGAACATGGCCGGGGCTTCGCCGTGGTCGCGGACGAGGTCCGAAAACTCGCCGAACGCTCGAGCGGCGCAACGAAGGAGATCGGCGGTCTCGTCCGAGCCATCCAGGGATCGGTCAAGGATGCGGTGATCGCCATGGACGACGGCTCCCGGGAAGTCGAGGTCGGCGCCCAGCGCGCCCAGACGGCTGGACAGTCACTGCGAGAGATCGTGGCCGCCGCAGACGCTGTCAACCAGCAGGCCGCCACAACCCTGAACGCCACAGCGGCCATGTCCGTTGCTTCCCGGCAATTGACTGACTCGATGGACAGCGTCAGCGCGGTGGTCGAGGAGAACACGGCCGCGACCGAACAAATGGCGGCCGGCTCGATCGAAGTGACCGACGCTCTGCAATCGGTCGCCGAAGTCGGCCAGGAAAACGGCAAGGCGGTTGCCGACGTCGCTCAGGCGGCGGGTAGCATCGCCGGCGAAATCGAGTCGGTCACCGCCTCGGCCACCCGTCTCGCACAGCTCGCCGAACAGATGAAGCAGGTCGTGCACCAATTCAAACTCACGCAGACGACCGAGGCGGAGCTCCATGAGGCGTTCGAGACATTCAAACGCGCACATGTCGGCTGGGTCGAGCGATCGCGCGGCTGGATCGCGGGCACGGAGGCCGTGCCGGCCGAGATCCCGGATCACGCGACCTGTGCGCTGGGCCGCTGGCATTCCGGCCGAAGCGCCCTCGAACATGGGCATCTGCCCGAATTCCAGGCGGTGGAGGAGCCGCATCGCCGCTTCCATGGGCAGCTGACCCGGCTGGCGAGCTCGATCAGGGCCGGGCGCGCGACCGAGGCCCGCACCGAGGTCGAGGCCCTGGCGCGCACCTCACAAGAGGTGGTTGCTGCGCTCGAGCGGCTCGAAGCGGCCTGCTGCGCCGGATAAGTCACCGCAAACGCGGCGCCCCCGGTTTGTTGACCGGGGGCGCCGCGTTTGCGTTAGGCGACCGTTCGTCACAACCGACGCGCATCGAGCGGCGCCGTGTGATGCCGTGCAAATCGGCTGACGAACTCGGGCACGCCGGCCGCCTCCAACGGGCGAGAGAAGACATAGCCCTGCATCTGCTCGCAGCCGATCTCATCGATCAGGGCCGCCTGCTCGATCGTCTCGACGCCCTCGGCCACCACCTTCAAGCCCAGGTCATGGGCCAGCGTCACGATGTTGTCGACCAGACGGCGCGTGCGGCCGTCACGGTCCAGACCGGCGATGAACGCGCGGTCGATCTTCAAAGCGTCGATCGGGAATTGATGCAGATAACTGAGCGACGAATATCCGGTCCCGAAGTCGTCGATGTGCAGGTTAACGCCGAGCGCCTGCAGGTTGCGCAGCGTGGCGACTGCGGCGGCGGCATCGCCGATGATCACGCTCTCGGTTACCTCCAGGTTCAGACAGGCGGCCGCCAGGCCGGTCTCCTGCAGGGCTTGCCTGACCTGCTCAACTAGATCAGGCTGTCGGAATTGGCGGGTCGAGAGGTTGATGCTGATGGTGCAGACGGGATCGGCACAGAGCAGTGTCCTCTGCCAGGCCACCATCTGCCGGCACGCTTCCCAAAGCACCATTTGACCGATCGTCACGATCAGGCCGGTCTCCTCAGCGATCGGGATGAAGTCGCCCGGTGGGATGTTGCCCAGACGAGGATGTCGCCAGCGCAGCAGCGCTTCGAAACCGATCAACTGCCGGGTGCGGGTGTCGATGATCGGCTGGTACTGCAGGCGCAGCTCCTGCCGCTCGATCGCGCCGCGCAGTTCGCGCTCGAGATCCATGCGCGCCAGGGCCTTGGCCCCCATGCCCGCGTCGTAGACCGCGTAGCGGGCCCTGCCCGCCTGTTTGGCCTGGTACATGGCGATGTCGGCGTCACGCACGATGTCGTCGGGGTGTTGCAGACCGGCGCCGCAAAATACGACTCCGATGCTGGCCGAGAGGTTCAGGCTGTGCCCATCGAGCTCGAAAGGCTGCCGCAACCCCCCCAGTGTGCGTTCGGCGATGTCGGTGGCGTCGGAGACGACCTGGAGATCGTCCAGCAGCATCACGAACTCGTCACCGCCCAGGCGCGCAAGCGTGTCTGAGCTCCGGACACAACTCAGCAACCGCCCCGCGGCAAGCACCAGCAACTGGTCGCCGAGCGGATGGCCCAGACTGTCGTTGACGAACTTGAACCCATCGAAATCCAGAAACAGTACGGCGAAGCGCTGGTTTGGTTTGCGCTTTCCACGCTCGACCGCGCGCTCGAGCCGGTCCATAAACAGCGTGCGGTTCGGCAAACCGGTCAGGGAATCGTGCACGGCGTCGTGCAACAGGCGCTCCTGGCTTTCGCGCAAGGCTTCCTCGACCCGGCGACGCTCCGCGATCTCCTTGCGCAAGTTCGCCTCGACCTCACGCCGCTCCTGCAGCTCTGCTTGCAGTTTGACCGAGAGCCGCGCGTTCTCGATCAACGTCAGGAGCTGGCGCGCCAAGACCAGCAGCACCAGAGCCGCCACCGCCCGCTCGATCACCTCCGGTTGCGCGAGCGCCAAATCCTCGGCGTGGCGCACCCAATACAACAGGCCGAACGCGCCGACGATCGCGGCGTACGGCAGAGCGCGCCGGCCATATTTGAACCAGGCTGGCTCCGGCCGGTCGGCCGCGCGGGTTGCGTGGCCCAACTGCTCGACCGGGGCCGCGGCCTGAAGCGCGGCAGCCCACAGCGAGAGCACCATCACGACCAGCCAACCCAGATCGACCAGACTGCCGCTGACATACGTGTTGTTGATGGTCTGATGCGTGTAAGCCAGGTCGGCTGCCGCGCCGGCCACGGCGCTCAACCCGAGCAACGACAGAGGCCAGCGCGGCTGCGCCCGCAACGGCCGCAACAGCAGGGTCGTGGTCGACCAGATCAACACCAAGTCGCCGACCGGATACGCAAGCGAGAAGAAGAGCGTCACGGGGTCGGATGTGTCCAGCCGCTTCATATAGGGTCCCAACCAAAAGACCCAGAAGATCACCGATGCCGCCAGAAACACCATCATGGCGTCCAACAATCGCTTGACGCGATCGAGCGTTGAGCGGCGCTCGCTGGGGAGCAACAAGACGCCGGCCAGGAAGACGCCGTAGTAGCTCAGGTAGAACCCGTCGGCCAGCGAAGGATACGGCTGAATCTTCAGCCCGGCTTCAAGGATCCCCCAGGTCAAATCACCCAGTGCCCAAAGCAACTGCGACACCATCAGCACCCACCAGGCAATGCCCAATGGACGCGAGTATTCACCCGACCGCCGGGCCGCGACGCCGAAGACCCCGGTGATCAGGAGGCCGTAGACCGGAAACAAGATGTCATTGGCCAGGATGCGGGTGGTCTCGTCCTGTATGCCGTAAACGATGACGACAGCGGCTGGTATGAAGGTCAGCGTCAGGGCGAGCGCCAGCCAGAGAATACGGCCTGGCCGCCGCACCAGTTGAGGTCGATAACTCGTCATAAAACGAACCTGACACCATCCGCGGTTGCGGGCGTCTCCATCAGGTTCGAGTCCATCCTAGCGTCAGAACACGCTATAAGAAGATGACAGTCGCGTAAAAGTGTTGGTGTCCCGAAGGTCGACCTTCACAGCCTGGCCGACGCCACAGCCACCGGTTCGGACGTCGTGGTCGCAGCGAACCCGAGCGCACGCACCCGGCGTGGCGACGAACCCGGGGCCCGCCCCGTGACCACGACTTCGCCATCCTGCACATCGAGCGATTGCCAGGGCCGATGGTCCAACCAGAGGTCAACGCGCTTCAGATTGCCTGTGGTCAGGGTCAGGGTCAGCATCCCGGCCTCGATCTGCGGCGATGCCAGCCGGAGCGTGCGCGCCGGCCGGGTCAGCGTCAGCGCCTCGAGCTGACGCACTGCTTCGGCCAACAGGTCTTCATTCGAACCAAGGACGTCGCGCCGGGTCATCGCGTACAGACCGGCCGGCGCAACGCCGAAGTCCTCGAGGACGTCGCCGGCGTTCTCGCCGACACGCAGGGTTCGACGGATCGCCACGGTCATCCCCAGATCGAGCGGCAACGGGGCCAGGCCCGTCTCATCGGCGCCGTGCAGTAACTGCTCGAGCAGACCGTGTTGCCAGACATTGGCGCCCCCCGCCCCGGTGCGCCCACCCACACCCAGGATGGCGCCCAGGTCATGATCCTGAAAACCCGCGGCGAAGATGTCGGCCGCGCTGTAACAGAGCGGGTCTGTGATCAGTACGACCGGTCCGTAGTAGCGCTGGCCGATGGCATTCGCGTCAGGCTCGGGTGTGATCGGCACGGCGTTCGAATAGGGCGCGCCGGTCTGAACCGATTCGCGGATCGATGCCACCCAGGCGCCCAGCCCCAATCCGGGCTGTGTTCCCTGTGCATGGCGCTCGCACAGCGCCAGCGTGCCGGGCGAGTTGATGAATTGCAACGCCTCGGGTCGGATCGTGCGCGGGGTGAAGAGCTGCAACAGCTTCTCGGCCGCCAGGATGTTGCCGCCCGGGTTGCCGCGGATATCGAGGATCAGCCCGTCGGGCGGCAAGCGGTCGAGCAAATCACAGCAGGCATCGACAAAACCATCGGCGCTGACGACGTCGAAGCTGAAGATGCGCAGATACCCAAAGCGCGTCCCCGGCAGGGCATAGGCGCGAAAGACCGACGGGAGAGCGGTGTCCAGTATCTGTGGGCCGGCCGCGCGCGCGGCCCGGCCGGCCGCCTTGCGCGGCGCGCTCTGAAAGAAGTGGCGCCGCGCGTTCTGGATGAGCGCAGCCTGCAGGTCGATCCCGAAGTCGGGGACGTCGCGATAACGCACCACCCCGGCCAGCTCACCGACCGGCCCAGTATCGTCCTGCGTCAGGTCCAGCGCCCGCCATTCGAAGCGGGCCTCTCGGATCGTGCCCCGGCGGTTGCGATATGTGACCGAGACCCAATCCTCATCGGGCGGCAGCGAGCGGGCCAACGGCCGCATCGTCAGCGCATACAGCCCGCGCGCCACATGCGCATCCGGGTTGCTGCCCGCCTGACCCTCACCATTGCGCTCGATGGCGCGCGCGATCGGCACGCCGTTCCAGTTGAGGAGCTCGACCCCGGCAACGAAATCCGTCGGCCGCGGTTGGCCGATCAAGCGCGTGACGACGTACCCCGTTCGGCCCTCATCCTGACAGGCCTCGACCATGAACGGCAGGAAGGCGAGGTATTGGCTGTACGGCCGCGGAAGCAAATAACTGGTGTGCAGGTCGCGCCAGGCGGCAAAGATCGCAACCATCTCGCGGTGGAACGCCAGATCCGGCGAGAGGTGTTCGGCCGGCGTGTCATCCGGCAAGGCCTCGAGCGCGGCCCGCAGCAACCTCAGGCGTTGGATCGGGATGACCGCGTGCATGGCCTCCTTCTGAGGTCGATGCACGTAGAACGACTCGAACAGCACGATGGCCTGGTCGACGACGCGGCGTCGGGCGCCTAGATCGAGCATGTTCTCGCGGGTCAGGACCTCGCGCAGAAGCGGGGCTTCAGCCGGCATGTGATCCTCCATGGCCGTGGCCTAGTAGAGATCGGCCAGACCCTGTCGCAGGTAGTCGGGCACATGGTCGAGCTGGCGGCTGAACCGCCCGAGGTATTCGGGATCGTCGACCACGGTCAGCGGATCGAGGGCCACCGCCACGGCGACGTCCTTATACTTCACGGCCGCGCCACCGCCGGCGAAGAAGGCCGAATCGGTGTCATCGTCGAAGTCGAGCCGCCACAACGCCGGGGTTGCCTCGCCGCCCGGCCCGCCGGCCACGCCGAGGAAGCCGCCGCCGCCGCCCGGGGCGTTGGTCGCCAACTCGGGCAGACGCTGCAGTCCATCCGTCAGCAGATCCTGCGCAGCCCTCAAGCTCAGGTCGACCACGATCGGGTTGTCGGGCGTCGCCCGCTCGAAGCTGAAGGCCTGGGCCCGCCCACCCGTCTTCCAGGGCTCGAGCCCGGCGCCGAAGCGGGTCATCAGGCTCTTGCGGCCGTAACGGGGCACGCCGCCGATCACAACCAGGCCGATGTCGGCCTCGGTGCTCTTGAGCAGCCGGGCGTATGGGTCGCCGCTGCGCGTCCGGATGACCATCAGGTCGGCGATCTGGCCGGCCTTCACCCGCCCCACGGCCGCGCCCCACCCCAGGATGTCGGCGGCGTCGCGGGTCACCAGGGCGACCAGGTCCTCGTCGCTGAACAAGCCGCCGTTGTGCTGGCTGAACAGCCGGGCCGTCTTCAACTCGCCCAGCAGATTCTTGCTCCCGCTGGGTGCCCAATCCGGGCCGAGCCCGATCCGCAGACCCTTGGCGCGCGCCGTGGCCACGTCGGCGGTGGTGCCGTACAGCAGCAGATTGCTGGTCGGCGACCAGACGAGCGCGGCGCCGCCGGCCCGCATCAACTCGAGCTCGGCCTCGCGCAGCGCCGCGCCGTGGATGCCGGCCAAAGCGGGCGTGATCGCCCAGCCCGAGCCGTCGGCGAGCTGCAATCGATCGAAACGCGACAGGGCATGATCGTCGCCGCGGCGGCCCTCACTCAAATGGAGCAGCACGCAAGTTTCGCGCTGCAGTTGAGCCAGGAAGGCCCCGGCCTCGCCGGGCTTGACGTCGCCGATGCGGGCATTGGCGCCGACCAGGTCGGGATGGCCCGGGTTCTCGACATTGCGAACGTTGCCGCGGAACTCCGCCACGGTGTTGGTGCCGCGCAGGGTCAGGCCCTGGGTCGCCGTCACGCCCGACATCAGACACTTGGCCTCGACGTAGCGCACGATCGCGGGCAGATACACGTCGGCGCGGTCGGCGCCCAGGGTCTGCGCCGGGCCACGGATCAGGCGCAGGTAATCCGGATGATTCGGCCACTGGTCGCGATGGTCCCAGGCCTTGGGCACCTGCCAGAGCGTGAGGGTGTTGTAACAGAGGTGATTGTGTAGTTCAATCAGGCCAGGATAGATCGTGCCGCGCGTGTTCACGATCGGCGCGGTCTCGAAACCCACCGGTGGCGGCGCGTCCGCGGATAGCACGGCCGCGATCTTGCCAGTGCCGGCATCGATGTACACCACACCGTCGGCGATCACCAGGCCGGCATCCATCGTCACGATCGCGCCCTTCAGGCCATAGCGCGGGAGCACAGGGGGTTGAGGTGGCATACGGGCTTTCCTTTGGTGAGCGGTGACCGTGGCGCGGCTGGCCTGAGCCCGCAGCGCGCCACGCGCAAAACCGGACCGTGTGTACGTTTATGTTGTTAACGCAGCATACAGGAGAATCGCCATGGCTGACTACGACCCCGGCCCATCCGCCGCCTTTGCCGCGCATTTTGCGGCGCATCCCGATCTAGGCTCCAAGAAGTCGTTGTTCTGGCACTCCTGGGGCCCGATCTTCTATCGCGGTCGCCTGGATGGCAGCGCCCGATTGCTGTGCATCGCCTCGGACCCCGGCCCGACCGAGCGCATCGCCTGCCGGAGCCTGGTGGGCGACGCCGGCCAGCGCGTCCAGGGCTTTCTGCGCAAGCTGGGGCTGACGCGCTCGTATGTGCTGGTGAACGCCCATGCCTTCGCGCTCTTCCCATCGAAGGGCGCGGCAGGCGAGAGCTTGCTCCGCGCGAACGGCGCGCTCAAGACCTGGCGCAATCAGCTCTACGATCTGTTGAAGACCTCGTCGGTGCAGGCCATCGTCGCCTTCGGCGGCCAGGCGCAGGTCGCGGTCGAGCAGTGGCCGGGCCGGGGCAGCACGCCTGTCTTCGAGGTGCCGCATCCCTCTGCTCGCAATGCGGCAGCACTGGCCAGGGGCTGGCGCGAGGCGATCCCACAGCTTCGCGCGCTCGTCACGCCCGACCCGGATGGCTCGACAGCGGAGGCGAATTACGACGCCGGGATCAAGGAATCCGATTATGCCCCGATCCCCAGGCAAGACCTGCCCTGGGGCCTGCCGGCCTTCATCGGCGACGATGCCTGGGGCCGTCGCGCCCGCCCGCGCCACAACAATTGCGTGTCACGCCCAGGGAGCGATCTGAAGCATAAACTTGTGATCATGTCGCCCAAGTAAGGGCGACGACAAGCGTCGCTGCCCGTGCCCGCAACGCGCGCGGCGACGCCCGCGGTCCGCAAGCCCGCCCGTCCATTCGGGCAGGCTTGCGGACCGCGGGGCGCACCGGGTATCCTGATCGCACCATCAGCGTTCGGGAGACCCATCGTGACTGCATCCCGCCCCACCCAACTGGATCACTATCGCTTGCTCGGCCGGAGCGGCCTGCGGGTGTCGCCGCTTTGCCTCGGCACCATGACCTTCGGCGAAGGCTGGGGCTTTGGGGCGACGCCCGAGGTCTGCCGCCAACAGGTCGACGCTTACGCTGCCCGGGGCGGCAACTTCATCGACACCGCCAACAACTACACCAATGGCCAGAGCGAGACCATCCTCGGCCAGATCCTGTTGGGTCGACGCGAACGTTTTGTGTTGGCGACCAAGTACACGCTCAACACAATCGCAACCGATCCCAACGCGGGCGGCAACCACCGCAAGAGTATGGTCCGCTCGCTGGAGACCAGCCTGAAACGGCTCGGCACCGACCACATCGACCTGTTCTACGTCCACATCTGGGAATATCGGACGCCCGTCGCCGAGGTCATGCGCGCCCTCGACGATTTGGTGCGTTCTGGCAAAGTGCTTTACATCGGCATCTCCGACACGGCGGCCTGGAAGATCGCTCAGGCGAATACGCTGGCGGAACTCCGGGGTTGGTCGCCTTTTATCGCCCTGCAGGGCGAATACAGCCTGATCGAGCGGGATGTCGAACGCGAGTGGACACCGATGGCGCGCGAGCTCGGCCTCGGCCTGATCCCTTGGGGCGCGCTCAATGGCGGTGTGCTGACCGGCAAATACAATCCGATCGATGCCGCCCACGCCGACGACACACGGCGCAACCGCGGTGAGGGGCTGGATGACCGCAAGCGCGCCATCTCGATCGCGGTTCAGGAAGTCGCGCGTGAGCTCGGACGCTCGCCGGCCCAGGTCGCGCTGAACTGGCTGGCCGCGCAGCCGGTCGTCACCAGCGTCCTGCTCGGAGCGCGCAAAGCCGAGCAGTTGCTCGACACCCTCGACTGCCTGAGCTTCACGCTCGAGCCCGAACACCTGGCGCGGCTCGAAGCCGTCAGCCGCGTTCCGCTCGGCTTCCCGCACGGCATGCTGGCCTCGCCCGGAGTCGGCCAACTGATCGATGGGCAGGCCGTGGTCGAGTGGCCGCAGCGCCCCCACCCGGCCGACTAGGCTGCCGCGACCCGGCTCAGGCTGCGCGCTACTGCCTCCAACGAGGAATCCAGGTTCGCCTGATTGAAGACCTCGAGGGTCAGCACGCCGCGGTAGTGCTTCAGCAGATGCGTCAATAAAGCATCGAGGTCGGCCGCCGGCACGTGCGCAACCGAGTCGTGGTCGCGCCGGTCGAGGCCGTGCAGGTGCAGGACGCGCGTCCGCGGCAGCCAGGCCCGCACGTAGGGCCAGGGGTCGACGCAGTCACGCCACAGGTGCCCGAGATCAAAACAGCGACTGACCCCGATCCTGCCAAACACCGGCGCCGTGAACTCCGGTGGATAGCCCTCGACGTTCTCGACCGCCAGCTTCTCGGCGCCACCGACCCAGACCCCGATCTCGCCCAGGCTCGCCACGGCGCGCTCCAACCAGGCCTTCACCGCCGACGCATCGGTCGAATCGCGTAGCGTGGCGCCCTCAAGGTGGATGACGTACGCCCACGGATCCAGCCCCTTCACGGCGGTGATCACACGCCGGGCTTTCTCCAGCGAGGCCGCGCGTTCCGGTTCGTCGCCGCCCAGCTTCAAATCCAACGGCAGGTGGATGGTGTAGGTCAGGTCGTGCGCGCGCGCGCGTGTGGCCAGCTCCGCCCAGACCTCAGGCCCGGGCAGGACGTTGTACCCATCGTCGACCTCGAACAGCAGTACCTCGATATCGCGCACCCGCCCGGCCAGATAGCGCACATTGGTCAGCAGGTCCGCCGGCACGATGAAGGACGTCGTGCCCAGGCGAAACGGCAAATGAGTAAGGTCCGGCATGATTCGTCCTGATCCTGTTCCAGCTCCGCGTCGTTGCGGCTCATTCAACCTCCTTGCCGCTCACGCCGGCCTCGCCGAAGGTCGCCATCTCATCGAGCACCTTGCACGAGGCCTCAACCAACGACATCGCCAACGCCGCGCCGGTACCTTCGCCGAGGCGCATCTGCAGATCGAGCAACGGCGTCAGGCCCAGCCAATCCATCATCAACCGATGCCCCAGCTCTTGCGAGCAGTGTGCGGCGATGAGGTAGTCCTTCACCTGCGGCGCCAGCGTGGCCGCCACGATCGCGGCCGCGGTCGAGATGAAGCCGTCGATCACGACCGCCTTGCGCGCCGCGGCCGCGCCCAGGATCGCGCCGGCCAGCCCGCCGATCTCGAAACCGCCGAGTTTGCCGAGCAGATCGAGGCCGTCGGTCGGATCAACCCGGTTGACGACCAGCGCGCGCTCGACGGCCGAACGCTTGCGCGCGAGGCCGGCATCGTCGACGCCGGTGCCGCGGCCGCAGATCTCGAGCGCCGGACGCCCGGTGACAGCAGCGGCGATGGCGGCCGAGGGCGTCGTGTTGCCGATGCCCATGTCGCCGGTGGCCAGCACATCCAGGCCCTGGGCGATCTCGGCCGCCACGATCTCGACGCCGGTCAGGATGGACAGCTCCGCCTGAGCGCGGGTCATGGCCGGCCCGACCGCGATATTGGCGGTGCCGGGCGCGATCTTGCGCTCGACCAGACCGGGCTGCCCGCCCATCTCCGCGGCAACGCCCAGATCGGCGATGACCACACGCGCGCCGACGTGGCGCGAAAGAACGTTGATCGCCGCCCCACCCTGCAGGAAGTTCAACACCATCTGCGGCGTCACCGCCTGCGGGTAGGCGCTGACCCCCTCGGCCACCACGCCGTGGTCGCCGGCCATGACGATCACGACCTTGTGCGCGATCTTCGGGCGCACTGCGCCGGTGATACCGGCCAGCTGCACCGATAGGGCTTCCAGCCGGCCGAGGCTTCCGGCCGGCTTGGTCAGGAGGTCCTGGCGGGCGCGGGCCGCCGTCATCGCGGCAGCGTCAAGGGGCTGGATCCGGGAGATCAGGTTTTCCAGGGTCATATTGGATTCGTCCTATATAGGGTGTGTGGGTTTTTTGGGCTGAATCCCGCGGGATCGGCCCGAAAGTCGAGCGGCTGTGATGGGCCTTGTCAGGCGAGCTCCTCGAAAGGGAGTGGCGGTCATTGGGCCTGGCCCCAGATGAGGTTCTCAAGCCGGTCCATATCGAGCGCGGCTTCGACCGTGTCGGCCAACCGATCCAGCGCGCGCGCCAGCGCTGTGGCGTGGGGCGTCGCAGACGCCGGCATGACCCGGCCCAGGCTTTCCAGCCAGGCATGCCGGAAGGTATCGTTTGCGAACAGGCCGTGCAGGTAGCTGCCCCAGATCCGGCCGCCGGCAGCGACAGCGCCATCCGCCACGCCGACCACGGCGGAAGAACGACGGTTGATCTGCAACCAGGGCGTCGCCGTCGGGGTGTCGCCCAGGTGGATCTCGTAACCGGTCACCGGCAGGCCCGCGAGCGCCGCCATCCAACCCGGTCCGCCCTGCAGGACCGCCTCGACTTGATGCGTGACCTTCTCGGCCCGATACTCTGTCGCCACAGGCAGCAAGCCCAGGGCATCCACGTCATCAGACGATGACTCGCGTTGGAGCGGATCGGTGATGCGTTGGCCCAGGATCTGGTAACCGCCGCAGATGCCGGCCACCGCCCCGCCGGCCTCGGCAAAACGCTGCACCGCGTCAGCCAGGCCCGTCTCGCGCAACCAGGCCAGATCGGCGATCGTGCTCTTCGTGCCCGGGATCACGATGGCATCGGGCGCGCCCAGCTCGGAGAGCGCATGCACGTAGCGAAGCTGGACGCCGGGCTCGGACTTGAGCGCATCGAAGTCGTCGAAGTTGGCGATTCGGGGCAGCGCCAACACCGCGATCTCGGTCGTCCAGCCAGGTGGCGGCGCCGGGGGCGTCCCGGCTTGGACGCCGACCGCGTCTTCCTCCGGAAGATGGAGCTCCGGGAGAAAGGGCACGACGCCCAACACGGGCAGGCCGCTCTTCTCCGTTAGGATCCGGTTGCCGTCGATGAACAAGGCCGGGTCGCCGTGGAACTTGTTGACGATCAGTCCGCGCACGAACGCACGTTCATCCGGCTCGAGCAGCCAGAGCGTGCCGAGCAATTGAGCGAAAACGCCGCCGCGCTCGATGTCGCCGACCAGCACCACGGGTGCGCCGGCGTAACGCGCGACGGGCAGATTGACGATGTCGCCCTGCCTCAAGTTGAGCTCGGCCGGGCTGCCCGCGCCTTCGATGATGACCAGGTCATGGGCCGCCCGCAATCGATCGAGCGCGGCCGTCACCTGTCCCCACAGGATTGCCTTGCGCTCGTCGAAGCCGAGGCCGGTGGGCGCCGACCAGGGCCGGCCCATCACCACGAACTGCGCCCGGCCATCGGCCTCGGGCTTGATCAGCACCGGATTCAGGTCGACTGTAGGGGCCAACCCGCACGCCAATGCTTGCAGGGCCTGCGCGCGGCCGATCTCGCCGCCGTCCGCGCAGACCGCGGCGTTGTTCGACAGGTTCTGGGCTTTGAAGGGCGCAACGCTCAGGCCGCGGCGCGCGAAGATCCGGCAGAGCGCCGTGACCAGCAGGCTCTTGCCCGCTGACGACAGGCTACCCACAACCATCAGCGTCCGGGCCGTCATCGATCGTGGCCCTGCTCTGCGTGCCAGTCACGACACGCGTCGACGATCCGGTCCGCCAGCGCGGGCTGTTGCCCGAAGTGCACGTGCACGTAAGACGCGTGCAGGCGACCGTCGACGTAGCCCTCAAACCGCGCCGGCTCGCCCGGGAACTGCGGGACGACGCGATAGGCGGCCCGTTCCAGCTCGCTCGACTGCCAGTGCGAGTAGTGATATTCGTGGCCGCGCAGGCGAGCGCCGGTCAGGCCCAACAAACCGGGCTGCGCCACCTCGATGTCGCGATAGCCGATGCGTAACCGATCGCCCATCGTGCAGCGCCCGGGGAGCACGCCGACCAACGGATAGTAGCCCATGGTCAGATCGATCCCCTCGGTCAGGTACATCAGGCCCCCGCATTCGGCATAGATCGGAAGGCCCCGGCGGTGCGCGGCCAGGATCTCGCGTCGCATCGGCAGGTTTGCAGCGAGTTGGGCCGCGTACAACTCCGGGTAACCTCCGCCCAAATACAGGCCGGCGATGCCCTCCGGCAGCCGGCTGTCGCGCAACGGGCTGAAGGGCACGATCTCGGCGCCGCTCCGACGGAGCGCGTCCAGGTTGTCCTCGTAATAGAAGCAGAAGGCTTCATCCTCCGCTACGGCCAACCGCAGAGTCGGCCCGACTTTGTGGGTCGCCACTTCCTCGGGCTCGGGCTCAGGCGTGAACGCTTCGGCGCGCGAGGCCAACGCCTCCAGCGCCGCGAGGTCAATGTGCCGCGCCATGACCTCGGCCAGGCGGCCCATGAAGGCGCGGACCGCATCGGGCCGTTCCGCCACAGTGAACAATCCGAGATGGCGCTCAGGCACCTTGAGGTCGGCGAGGAACGGTAACAGGCCTAACACCGGGACGCCCAGCGCCTCGATCGACTCGCGCAGCCAGGCGCCGTGCCGTTCGCCGCCGACGCGGTTGCAGATCACGCCGGCCACTGTCACACCGGGGACGTAGGTCTGAAACCCGTGCACCACTGCCGCGGCGCTGGCCGACATCGCGCCGCAATCGACGACCAGGACAATCGGCGCAGCGAGCAAACGCGCGACCCCGGCCGTGCTGCCCTCGAGCGGGTCCGGCCCGGAGCCGTCAAACAACCCCATCACACCTTCGATCACGGCCAGGTCGGCGCCCACACATGCCCGAGCGAAGCTGCGGCGTACGATCTCGGGCGCGAGCATCCAGGTGTCGAGGTTCCGCGACGGGCGGCCGGTAGCGGCGCTGTGATACATCGGGTCGATGTAATCCGGCCCGACTTTGAACCCCTGCACGCTCAGGCGCCGGCTAAAGGCTGCCATCAAGCCCGCCGCGACCAGGCTCTTGCCGCTGCCACTGGCCGGGGCCGAGATGACGAGGCGCGAGATCGTGCTCATCGGTCGACCGACTTCGACCGGCCCGCTCGAGCGTGGCCCGGTATCGTTCGGTGTACGGCCACGCCGGAGCATCCGACGTGCCCTGAAGACGCGAACATGCTAGGCTCCCTGCCGTGGTGTCCCGATCGAGCCGGAGGGGGTTAACCGAAAAGCTCAATCCCACCAGGATTGAGCCGGGGCACCTGCCGCGCGGGTCGGGGTCCGAGCCGCGGGCATCGCCTCCTTGCTCGAGAAGGGCAGACACGCCTGAAACAGGTCAAGGGAGGCATCCTGGCTTCTGGCCAACGGCCAGTTACAGTTGCGGCACAGCGCTGGACTTGCACCAGCTTTCGCCCATTACGCCCTGGCATCCGGGCAATCGGGTCACCTTGACCGGTGATGGTGAATGAGCACGAACGGGCTCAGTATCCCGTCCGACCGACGCCGGCTCCAGTACTCATCGTAACGGGCTGATCGACCGTTTGTCACGCCATCCACTGCGGAAGTTCACCGGTTGAAAGACCACAATTTCGGTCCTTATTGCGTTTTGTAGGTAGGATGCAAACACCATCTGTGCCGACGGTCGCTATCAGGAGAGCCCTCTTGCCTCCCCTCGCCCACTACCTGCTGCTTGGTCTGGCGATGATCGCGGTTGCCGTCGCCGATGTCTTTCTGAAGCACGCCACCTTGACCGGCGATCTCGCCGCGACGCTCCGCAGCCCTTGGTTCGCGGGCGCTGTCGCGCTGTATCTGTTTCAGATCGCCGTGTTCACGATCGCGTTTCTCGATGGCTGGCAACTGAGCCTGCTGGGCATCGTGCAGGTGGCCCTGTATGCCGGGGTCGTCGTCGCGGCCGGCTTGCTCATGTTTCAGGAATCGCTCTCCGTGCGTCAGATGCTCGGGCTGGGCCTGGCCTTGAGCGGCGTCATCCTGGTCAGCTACAAATAACCCGCGGCTGCGCGGGTCGTAGATATCGCGAAGACGCGCCGTGCGCGTCTT
>JAEURK010000315.1 GCA_016789175.1 Anaerolineales bacterium | reverse complement strand
CACCCCCCTGAATGAGCATCACGCTGGGGGGGGGCGCGCGGCGCTCCCGCCGGCGCGCCCACCGCACCTGCTTTTTCGCTATCATTCAACCCATGACTGAACTGGCCATCCAAACCGACTCGCTGCGCAAGGAGTTCGGGGCGCAGGTTGCCGTGCGCGGCCTGAGCCTCGAGGTGCGCCGGGCCGAGGTATTCGGCTTCCTGGGACCCAACGGCGCAGGCAAGACGACGTCGATCAAGATGTTGCTCGGCCTGGTCGCGCCCACCTCGGGCGGCGGCGCCTTGCTGGGCGCGCCGCTCGGCCATCAGGCCACCCGCGGTCGGGTCGGGTTCCTGCCTGAGCACTTCCGCTTCCATGACTGGCTGACCGCGCAGGAGTTCCTGACGTTGCATGGCCGCTTGCACGGCCTGGCGCCCGCCGCGCTCCGGCGGCGGATCGATGACCTGCTCGAGCGCGTCGGTTTGGCCCCGTTTCGCGACAAGCAACTCCGCACCTACTCAAAGGGCATGCTGCAACGGGTCGGGTTGGCGCAGGCCTTGATCAACACACCCGACCTGGTCTTCCTCGACGAGCCGACCTCGGGCCTCGACCCCGTCGGCCGCCGTCTGGTGCGCGACCTGATCCGGGAGGTGCGCGACGCCGGCACGACCGTCTTCCTCAACAGCCATTTGCTGGGCGAGATCGAGGTCACGTGCGACCGGGTCGCCTTCATCCAACATGGCGAGATCGTGCGCACAGAGGCGCTCAACGCGCTGGCGGCCGGTGAAGTACAGGTAACCGTGCGCGCCAGCGGCCTGACGCCGGTCGTGCTGACCGGGCTCGAGCGCTGGGCCAGCGCGATCCGCGCGGATGCCGGCCAGGCCACGTTAGTGCTCACCCAGGGTGAGGCCCAGTTGCCCGAACTCAATCGCTACCTGGTTGCGCAGGGCTGTGACGTCTTTGCCCTCACGCCGCAACGATTGTCGCTGGAAGAGATCTTCATTCGCACGGTCGGAACAGAAGGCATTTTGTGATCCCACTTCAGGTGCTCGCTTGAACGCAATCTTGACCCTGGCCGGGCTGACGTTTCGAGAGGCCGTGCGGCGGCGCATCGCGCTGGCGGCGTTCGTGCTGGGCCTGGCGTTCGTGGCCTTGTTCAACGTCGGGTTGTATTTCATCCTCGACGAATTCGCACGCTCAGGTTCCAGCGCGACTGGCGCACAACAGGCGATCGTGACCCGCAGTGTCCTGAACGGCCTGGGTCTGGCCGGGATGTACGCGATCAACTTCCTGGCCCTGGCGCTTGGCGCGCTCCTGGCCGCCGACACCCTGGCGGGCGAGATCGGCACCGGCGCGATCCAATCGATCGTCACCAAACCGATCGCGCGCTGGCATGTGGTGGTCGGCAAGTGGCTGGGGTTCGCACTGATGCTGGCGATCTATCTGGTGCTGATGACCACCGGTGTGGTCGTGGGGTTATGGCTGCAGGGCGACTACGTGTTGCCCGGGCTCGTGCGCGGCGTGCCCGTGCTGTATCTGGTCAGCCTGACTGTGATGTCGATCACCTTGATGTGCTCGAGCCGGCTGTCGGCCCTGGCAACCGGCGGCGTGATCTTTGGTCTGTATGGTCTCGGCTTCCTCGGCAGCATGGTCGAGCAGATCGGGTCCGCGCTGAACAATCCAACGGCTGTGAACATCGGCATCTTTTCCAGCCTGCTCGTCCCGACCGAGGCCCTTTGGCGCCGAGCCGCGTTTGAGATGAGCTCGGCCCTGACCCAGGCCGCCGGTGCAGTGTCGCCGTTCACCGGTTTAGGTTCCCCTCCCAGTGTCTTGATGGTCGCGTACGGGCTCGTTTACGCGGCTGTGGCGCTCTGGATCGGCATCCGTTGGTTCTCTCGGCGCGATCTGTGATCTGGAAGCCTGTCGCCCCTTAACGGGGCCAAATTTGAGCCCGATCAACATTGGAATGTCCGCGTCAAAAAAGTGAACTTGACGCGGACCTCTTGATTCAGTCGCCGGGTTTCCCTATAGTCACCTAATCTCATCCGCAAAGGAATGTCTTGCATGCTCGTGACTCTGCTGATCGCCCTGCGGGAAGGCCTGGAAGCCGCATTGATCGTCGGGATCATGCTCGGTTATCTCAAGAAGACCGGCCAGACGGCGCATAATCGCCAGATCTGGATCGGCGTGGCCGCCGCAGTCGCCTTGAGCATCGCCCTGGCGGCCGGGATCCAGATCGCGGGGGCCGAACTCGAAGGAGCGGCCGAAGAGATCTTTGAGGGAACCGCCATGCTCCTGGCCGTGGTCGTCCTGACCTGGATGGTGATCTGGATGCGCGCTCAGGCGCGCACGCTGAAGACAACCCTCGAGGGCAAGGTCCAATCCGCCATCGGCGCTGGGAAGGGTGTGGGCCTGGTCGCGGTCGCCTTCCTGGCCGTGTTCCGCGAAGGTGTCGAGACCGCCCTGCTCCTGTCGGCGGCCTCATTCACGACCGACGGACTGAGCGCGCTGGCCGGGGCCGTCATCGGCCTGGCGTTGGCGGTGTTGATCGGCGCGCTCGTCTACGCCTCGACCATCCGGCTCAATCTGCGGCTGTTCTTCTCGGTCACGAGCCTGTTCCTGTTGGCGTTCGCCGCCGGACTCTTGGCGCACAGCGTTCACGAATTCCAGGAAGCCGGGGTGCTCTTCACGCTCAACGAGCATGTTTGGGACCTGAGCGGCATCTTGAGCGACTCGTCTCCCGTCGGCCAGGTGCTCGCGATCCTCTTTGGCTATCAGAGCGACCCGTCGATCGAGTCGGTCGTCGTGTATTGGGCTTATTGGGTTGCCACGCTGATCGGCGTGCGCTGGTGGCTCGATCGCACCATCGGCCGCCCGGCTACGAACCGGGTTGCGGCGGCGGGCGCCTGAACCCGCATTACCTTTGGCGAAACACCACCGGGCCAGGCGAACGCCTGGCCCGGCTGCGTCCCGGGTTACTTCACGCTGTCGCCCCGCAATTCACCCGCGATTTAGCGCCCGTTCACAACTGCTTTATGGCGAGACCCCGATCGGGGCCGTAGAGTCATGGTTGCCCCCGATCCACAGCGATTGGCGTCGGGGTCGTTCTGCCGGTGCTCTGCACCGGCCAGGTGCCCGCCATGACGACTGCAACCCTTGATCTCAACCTCCTGCTCGATCGCGCCGACGCCTTTGCCGGTGCCGGCGACTGGACCAACGCGCACCGTCAGCTCGCTCAGGCGCGGGTGCTCGCGCCCCACGACGCCTCGGTGGCAACCGGTCTGGGAATCAGTCTGTTGCGGCTCGGCCAACTTCCGGAGGCGCTGGTCGAATTTCAGCACGCAGCTCAGCTCTCGCCCAACTCCGCCGAAATCCACAACAACCTCGGCTTCGCCTACGCCTTGAACGGCCAGGCCGACCCGGCCGAGGCCGCCTTCCTGGAAGCTCTGGAGTGCGAACCCGAGCATGGCGCCGCCACCCGCAACCTGGCCCAGCTCTATCTGGATCTGAACCGGCTGCAAGAAGGTGTTGGCCTACTGGTCAGTCGCGTGCGATCGGCGCCGGACGATGCCGAGGCGCTGCACCTGTTGGGCACCTGCTACGAGGAAGTGGACGATATCGAATCGGCCCGCGCTCTGTATCGCCAGGCCGTGTCGCTGCGCCCGACCGAAGTCGAATTCCAGACCGCACTCGCCCGGGTTTCGCCCTCACAGCCGGAGGCCATCCTGGCCAAACCCGGCCTGGGTGACAAGCTGGCGCGGCTGAAGGCCAACGCACCCAAGGCGCCGTCGCCGGTCGCACCGGTCCGCCCTACGACCGTCGCCTTCTACGGCACCGGCGAGCTGAGCGACGCCGCCCGTCTGAGCATCCCGGCCAATGCCCTGGCCGACCTGCGGCATCGCGTCAAGTTGACGCGAACACCGGACGCCGCCGACCTGAACGATTTTGACGCCTTTGTGTTCAGCCGTCCGCACCTCTCGGGCGAACTCATGCACGCGCTCAAGAAGGCCCGGGCCGCAGACAAGCGCGTGATCGTCGATCTCGATTCCGATCCATTTGGTCTGGCGGGTGATCATCCCCGGCGCAGCTATCTGGCCAATCCGGAAGCCCTGGCTAACCTCGAACTGGCGCTGGCACAAGCCGATCTGGTGACTGTCGCGAGCGACCACCTGGCGCAAGCGATCGCCCAGCGCTGCCGACGCGTGGCTGTCGCGCCCAGCGGTTGGTCGCCCGCCAACGCCTGGTGGACCAACCCGGCGCCGGCGCACACTGGCCTGGTGCTGGGCTGGTTTGGCGATCCCAGCCAGGACCGCGACCTCGACGAGATCGCAGAAGCGCTGCATGCGGTATTGCATGCCCGGCCGGAGACGCACCTGGCCATCGCCGGATCGCCGAGCGCCTATCAACGGTTTGAGGATGTGCCTGAAGCGCGCAAGTTGTTCCTGCCGATGGTCGGTCCCGAGGACTTCCCGTATTTGCTGGCGCACTTCGACGTCTTGCTGAACCCGATCCGCCTTCGCGATCAGGCCTGGTTGGGCACCGACCAGCGGCTGATGGAGGCCGGCGCGCGCGGCCTGCCATGGATCGCCAGCCCGGCCCCGGCCCTGACGGGCTGGACGGCCGGCGGCGTGTTCTGCAACACCCCGGCTGAGTGGCGGGATACGCTCGAGCGTTTGATCGACGACCCGGCCTGGCGCCGGTCGTTGGCGCAGGCGGGCCGCGAACAGGCCGAGACCCGCCGCGCACCGGAGATCGGCGCGCTCTGGCAACGCCTGATCGACAGCGCCGCGTAAGTGGGTCATGCCTCTTCCCACCGCCCTCCACCTCCGCCGCGCTCAGGCCCGCGCCGAGCTGCATGCCGGCCGGATCGACACGGCCCGCGAGCTCTTGCGCGCGGTCGTGAGCGCCGCGCCTGAGGATATCGAGGCGCGGCTCTGGCTGGGCGATGCTGAACTTGCGGCCGGCAATTTGACCGCTGCCGAACAGCACTATGGCACCGCCCAGGATCTGCGGCCCGCGGCTCACGATATCTCGGCCCGGTTGAGGCTGGTCCAGGTGGAGCGCGGCGGTTCGGCCCAACCCTGGCGCAACGAAGCGACCGACCGCGACCTCTCCGATCTGCGCCGCGACCTCGGGCAACTGGACGACACGCTGACCTTTATCAGCGAGGCCGATGTCCGCCGCGCGGCGATGTTGCTGGACGAGATCGTCAACGCCCGCGAGCCGGCTGCCTTGATCGCCGAGCGGTTGTCCGAAATCGATCGGCTGCTGCCGGCGCTGGTCGAGCTCAACGTACGCGCAGCCCGGCGTGAAGGTCAGGATGACGTCGCCGAAGCGCTCAGCCAGTTGCTGGTTTCATTGCGTCTGCAACGCGGAGACACCGGCCGGCCGGCGACGCCCGCGCGGCAAGGCCCCTTACGCGCCCTGATCGTCGCGCCGGTGGGCGGCTCGAGTTTCACCGGCATCACGGCGGCAGCCCTCCGCGCTCACGGAGCCGACGTTGACGAAAGCGTCGCGTTGGCGCCCGAGCGGGCGACCGAGTACGACGTGATCATCGCCCATGAGCCGCACGCCGACGCCCAGATGACCCAGGCGCTGGCAGTTGCCGCTGCCGAAGGCGTTGCGATCGTGATCAGCCTGGCCTGCGACTACGCCCGCCTCCCGGCCGAACATCCCGCCTTCCACCGGCTCGGCCTCGGCTCGGCCGAGCGGGTCGAGTCGTTTGTCACGGCCCTGGGCCTGGCCGATCTGGTTGTCACGGCCTCCGAAACGATGGCCGAGACCCTGCGCGAGGCCGGCCACCGGGCGCGCGTCATCCCAACCGGCTGGGCGCGCGCCGGCGGCGCCTGGGATCTGCCGCGCGAGCCACGCGCCACCCTGAATCTGGGTTGGCTGGCCGGGCCGGGCACGCATCTGGATCTCGCCCAAATCCGGCGTGAAGTGGGACGGGCCGTGCGCGCACACCCCGACGTCCGGCTGGCGATTGCGGGCGACCCGCTCGCCTATCAGCTTTTTGCTCAAATGGTGCCCGACAACCAGCGGCTCTATCTGCCGCCCGTCAGCGCCGCCGATCGTCCGTATCTCCTGGCGCAATTCGACTTGATCCTGCAGCCGCTGCGCTCGGGCGCCTACGCCGAGAGCCTGGGCGCCCAACCGTTGATTGAAGCCGGCGCGCGCGGCCTGCCCTGGTTGGCTACTCCGACGACGGCTGCGCGAGCGTGGGGTCAAGGCGGACTGGTGGCCGAGGACAGCGAGGCCTGGTCAGCCCAACTCAATCGCCTGCTCGAACAGCCGCAGCTCCGAGCGGAGCTGGCCGCCGCGGGGCGGCAGGCGGCACTGGCCTTCGAGGCCGGCGCGCTGGGCGACCACTGGTGGCGAGCAGCCACCACGGCCCTGCCCCTGTCGCGCTTGAAGACGTTAGCCGGGTCGCCCGCGCAGACGCCGGACCCTGAACCCGCTGTTCGCGCCGAGCCCCTTGTCACGCGCGTCTGGGGAGGCGCTGTGTCATGAAACTGGTTTACATCACGGCCGATAATCCGCACGAGTGGAACAGCAGCGAATGGCGCTGCGCGGTGCCCGCGCGGGCGATCAATCGCTCGGGGCTGGCGCACGCGGCCCTGGTCGATCTGCGCGACTGGCTGGCCGGCACGCGCACGGCCCAAATCACCTGCCGGGCCGCCGATATCCTGATCGTACAGCGCAACCTGGTCGGACCGGTGCTCAGCGCGATCGTGCACTGGAAGGCGCAGGGCAAGACGATCATCGCGGAGTTCGACGACGCGTACGACCAGATGCCCGACAGCAACCCGGCTTACGCCTACTGGCACAAGGGCTGGATGCGCCAGCCAGGCGGCGGTTACGAGGTGCTGACCCCCACCCCCATCGAGCAGTTCACCTGGGGGCTCAAGCTCTGCCATGCCGCCACGATGCCGTCGCAGCGCCTGGCTGAGGATTGGGCGCACCTTCTCCCCACCCACTTCGTGCCAAACGTGCTCGACCCGAACGTCTATCGCTTCGACGAGCGTGATCCGCGCGGCACCGGCTCGCTGGCTCTGGCGCGCGACGACGGCCGGATCCGTATCGGCTGGGGCGGGAGCCTGTCACATCTGCAGTCGTTCACCGACAGCGGCGTGTTGGCCGCCCTCCAGCGCGTGTGTCGGGCGCGGCCTGAGGTCGAGATCGTTGTGCACGGTAATGACGGCCGCCTGTTGGAGGCGCTCAAGGTCTCGCACGAACAGAAAACCCTCAAACCCTGGGTGCCGTATACCGACTGGCCGGCGCAATTGCGCGCGCTCGACATCGGGCTAGCGCCGTTGAGCGGCTCGTACGATGAGCGTCGCAGCTGGATCAAGGGCCTCGAGTACCTGGCGGTCGGCGTGCCCTGGATCGCGTCGGACGGGCTCGTCTACGCCGGGTTGCGCCCGTACGGCACCCTGGTAGAGAACTCGGCCTATGCCTGGGAGCGCGCCATTCTCGCTCATATCGAAACGCTCGACGAACGCCGGCTCCTGGCCCGCGCCAATCGCGCCCAGGCGGCGCGCTTCACGGCGGACGTGATGGCGCCCGAGATCCTGAAGACCTACGCCGCCATCCACGACCGCGTCCAGGCCAATCAACCTGCATTTGCAGCGGCCGAACAGGAGGCCTGATCCGTGAGCACCCTCGACAAACTCTCCAAGATCGCGGCGGAGCTGCGCGCCGCCGAGGAACACGAAATCATCGCCGAGAAAGACCGCGAAAAGCTAATGGTGCGGATCGCGCATATGGTTCGCATCCCGGCCGGGACCTTCTTGATGGGCACCGGCGACGAGCAGGTCAAATACCTGCTCATGCGCGAGGATTGGGCGAACGAGTGGGACAGCCGCAACATGTTCATGGCCGAGCAACCCGAGCACACGGTGAACTACTCGGCCTTCAGCATCGCCCAACACGCGGTGACGAACATCGAATATCGCCCGTTTATCTGGTCGACCGGATACAAAGCCCCGCGCCATTGGACCAACTTCGACATTCCCAAGGGGATCGAGGAGCATCCGGTCGTCAACGTCTCGTGGCACGACGCCATCGCGTACTGCAAGTGGCTGCGCGAACAAACGGGCCAGTCGTTTCGCCTGCCGACCGAAGCCGAGTGGGAACGCGCGGCGCGCGGCACCGATGGACGCATCTACCCCTGGGGCGCCGACTTCGAGGCCTGGCGCTGCAACACCGCCGAGAACAACCGGCGCGACACGTCGCCGCTCAACATGTATGTACCGGGAGGCGTTAGCCCCGATGGCGTGCAGGACATGGCCGGCAACGTCTACGAGTGGACGGCCTCGGTGCTCAAGGCCTATCCTTACGTGGCCGATGACGGCCGGGAATCGCCGACAGCCGATGGCAAACGGGTCGTGCGCGGCGGCTCGTGGTATTACAGCCGGAAACTGGCCCGGTGCGCAGCGCGCGAAAGCCTGCTGCCCTCTTACACTTCGACCGGCCTCGGCTTCCGCCTGGCCTGCTCCGCCTGAGGGAGCCCCGACCATGTTGCTCAGCGCCACCCTGATCGTCAAGAATGAAGCCGCCCATCTGGCGCGCTGCCTCGATAGCGTGCGCGGGGTGGTGGATGAAGTGGTGGTCGTCGACACCGGCTCGACCGACGACACGGTGCCGGTGGCCGAGCAGCTGGGGGCCCGCGTGGTCCGGCACGTCTGGACCGACGACTTCGCAGCCGCGCGCAACGTCGCCCTGGATGCCGCGCGCGGCGAGTGGATCCTGCACCTCGACGCTGACGAAGCACTCACGCCCGAAAGCGCCCAGGCGCTCCGGGGCCTGGTGGAGACGTGCTCGGCCGACGGCCTCTTGGTCACCATGCACCACTTCACACAACCGGAGGCGCTCACCGATCACTTCGAATCCGAAGAAGTGCGGATCTTCCGCAACAAACCGGCCCATCGATTTGAGCTTAACCTGCACACGCAAATCCTGCCGAGCATCCAACGCGCCGGCGGGACTGTGGCGCCCAGCCCACTGCGAATCGCACACTACGGCTATCTCTCGACCCAGGCTCAGGGCAGTGACCGGCTCCGCCGCAACCTCGAGCTCCTGCGCGCCGAGGCCGAGCGCCGGCCCGACGACGCCTACTCGTGGATCAAGCTCGGGCTGACCCAACAATCGCTGGGTCTTGACGCCGAAGCCGAGCAGACCCTGCTGCACGTCTGGCAGGACCTCGAAATCGAGCAGGTTAATCTGGACGTTCTGCAACAGAGCCTGACCGCCCTGGCCGCGATCGCCGAACGGCGCGCCGATTTCGTGGGCGCGCGCCACTATGCGCGACTCGGACTGGAACTGCCCGGTGCCCCGCGTCTGGCCCCGGCGCTGCGCTTGATCGGTGCCAACGCCGCCTTGCAGATCGGCGTGCAGCGCACGGTCGATGTGTTGACCCGCGCGCATCGCGGGCCGGAGAGCCTGGCCGACTTGCGCGGGCGTCTGCCACAGGCCCGCGCCGCGCTGGCGGATGCCGTCGAGGGGTTTGGCGCGTTGGCCGGCGATGGCGCCCTGCGGGGCGAGCATCGCGCCAATCTGCGGGACCGCTGGCATGTCTCTCGCGCCCAATTGGACCTGTGTGATCGCCTGATGGCCAAGTCGTGCGGCGCGCCGGTCGCCGACGAGGCCGCTCCGGAGCCCGCGGCGGCCATCACGATCCGCCGCCCGGCCACGCTGGGCGCGGTCCGCGGACTGCCGTGGGGCGGGTTGTGGCCGTTTTTCGAGACCTGGTCCCACGCGATCGGGCGCACGAACCCCGGGGCGCAGCTCGTCATCTTCGGCGCGGATCTGGACGCCGAGACGCAGGCCGAGATCAGTCGTCACGCCACGCTGGTGCCGTTCGCGCCGGCGACGCAATCGGTCAACGTCCAGCGCTACGATCTATACCTGGAGTGGATCGCCAACCACCCCGAGGTCGACGGGTTCTTGCTGACCGACGTCCGGGACGTGATCTTTCAGGGCGATCCCTTCGCCCGTCCGTTGCCGGCCCCGCTCCTCCTGCCGCTTGAAGATCCTTTGCTGCGGCTCGGGAGCGAGAACAACAATGCCGAGTGGCTGCGCGCGTTGTACGGGCGCGAGCGCTGGGCCGAATTGGCCGGGCACCCGATCGCATGTTCGGGCACCGTGCTCGGCACGCGCGAGGCCATTGTCGCCTATCTGAACGCGATGCGCGCCGAACTATGGGCCCAGGCGACGGCCGGGCGCCTGGCCGGGCTCGACCAGGGCGCACACAACGCGCTCTTCCGCACCGGGCGACTGCCGGGCGCCCGCGCCGTCGCCAACGGCGAGCGCGTGTTCACGGTCGGATCGATGTTCCGCGAAGACCTGCGCGTCGACGCGCAGGACCAGGTGCTTACCGCCGCCGGGCGCGTGCCCGAGGTCGTGCATCAGTACGATCGTCATCCCCACCTGATTGACGCCATCCTGCGAGCGCTGACATGTCACGTCTCTCCGTCTGCCTGATCACCAAGAACGAATCGCGCGACCTGGCACGCTGTCTGGCCAGCATCCAGGGCCATACCGACGAGATCGTGGTCGTCGACACCGGCTCGACCGACGACACGGTCGAGATCGCTCGCCGCTTTGGCGCGCGCGTCCTGACCCACACCTGGCGCCACGACTTCGCCGAGGCTCGCAACGTCAGCCTGGACGCGGCCCGCGGGGAGTGGGTCTTCGTGCTGGATGCCGACGATGAGGTGCCCGAAGAGACGGCCAGGGCCTTGCCGACCGTGATCGCTGCGGCGGAGGCGGCGCAACGCGTCGATGGCATCACCATGCTGTATCACAGCCCGATGCCGGCCGGCGAGGCTGTAGCGTTCACCGAATATCCGGTGCTGCGACTGTTCCGCAATCGTCCCGACCTGCGGTTCCGCCAGGCCATCCACGAGCAGGTCCTGCCCGCGATCCTGGACGCTGGCGGAAGCGTTCACGAGAGCACGCTGTTGCTCACGCACCACGGCTATTTGCGCCCCACCGTTCAAGGGGGACAGGCGCGGGCACAGCGCGATCGCGAAATCATCGAGGCGGTGTTGCGCCGCGAGCCCGAAAATGCCTACCTGTGGTTTCAATTGGGCGCACTGGCCCTGCGAGAAGGGGTGCCGGGCGAGGCCGAGCTTTACCTTGAACGCGCCTCCCGGCTGGGCGACCGGCTGGGCGCCACCGAGCGCGCCCTGACGGAGCGGTTGCTCTCCGGGTTGGCGTATCAGGTCGGCGATGCCCACGCCGCGCTCGCCCATGCCGAGGCCAGCCTGACCGCCCTGCCCTCCGACCGCAACACGCTGGGGTTGCTGAGTTGGGCCCAGGCCCACATCGCGCTTGGTCAGCGCGCCGCCGACGAGGCGGCAGCCGCGGCCAGGCCCAATCTGCCGGCGCAAGCCTATTCGGAAGCACTGGTGCGGTTACAGGTCAGTCGCAAGCACTTCGACGCGGCCCTCGATGGCTATACGCAGCTGGCCAAAGCCGGGGATCTCGCGCCTGGAGCACGCCAGCAGATGTCGCAGAACCGGCGCCTGTGCGAGCAGCTGTTGGGCCGACGCGCGACCTAGAGTCGCATCCACGGCCTCACGGTATGCGCCGGACCTGCGGCAGCGCGGCCAACCCGATCAGGGCGGCCAGCAGGCACGACCCGCCCGAGAGCCACAGCGCGGCCTGCACCCCGTACGCCTCCGACACAGCCCCGAGCACCAGGCCGCCGAACGGCTGAAAGCCCACGACCACCCAGATGTAGGCCGATAGCACCCGCCCGCGCAGGTTGTCGGGGACCTGGTCCTGCATCAAGGTGTTGGTCATCGCCAGGTGCGAGACCTGGGCCCACCCGATCACGACCATCGCAACGACGACCCACACCAGGTTCGTGGCGGCGCCTAACCCGAGCACCGCCAGGCCGAACACGATAGGCGCTGCGGCGACCAGTCGTCCGCGTTTGCGATAGCTGCCCAATAGCGCCAATCCGATCGCGCCGACCAGCGCCCCCAACCCGGACATCGCCAGCAGGAAGCCGTACCCATCAGCGTCCATGTGCAACTGTTCGCGCGCGAGCTCAGGCAGCAGGATCGCGACCGAGAAGCCGAAGACCGACGGCACCAACACCAGCAGGACCAACCCTCGCAGAGCGGCATTGTGCCACAGGAAGGTAAGGCCTTCGCTCAGTGCCCGCCACATATTCTGGTCCGGCCGGAGCGCCTGCTCCCGCGGCGCGAAGTGCATCATCCATAGCGCAACGATCACGGCCAGGAAACTGAGTCCGTTGAACAGGAAGGCCCAGGTCTCGCCGATCTGCGCCACGATCAAGCCGCTGATGGCCGGCCCCACCAGGCGCGCGCCTTGAATGACCGACGAGTTGAGCGCGACGGCGTTCGCCAGATCGGGTTTCTCGACCAGCTGACCGATGAGCGCATTGCGGGTGGCGAAGTCGAAGGTGTTGGCCACGCCGAGCGCGACGGCCAGCACGACCACATGCCAGTACGCCACCAGCCCGGTGCCGCTCAACGCGGTCAGCACGAAGGCCAGCACCATCATCGCCACCTGGACCGCGATCAAGAGCACGCGCCGATCGCGCCGATCGGCCTGCACGCCGGCATAAAACGAAAGCAGCGTCGTCGGCACCGTCTGAGCGAACGCCAGGGTGCCGACCGAGAGCGACGAACCGGTGAGCTTGAAGACCAGCCACTGTTGCGCGGTCGCCTGCATCCACGTGCCGGTCAACGACACCAGTTGGCCGGCGAAGTAGAGCTGATAGTTCCGATGGCGCAGCGCCCGGAGCGCCTTGGGCCAGCGTGTTCTGCGGTTCGACAACACAGCCATCTCGCCAGTTTATCGCACTCGCCGCACCCTTCATCAGCGCAGCAGGCGCAACCAAACCGCCCCGCCAGGCCTTATCAAATCGGACTGATTTTGTCGATGTTTTCAGCCAAAGAGCAACCTGCCGCTTATTCACGCCCGTAAAGAAACTCTAACTGAAGTCAAATTCCGTAACGCCGATATCAGATATGAACCAACGCGAACGTTCAGGAGGTGTGTATCGCACAGGCCTTGCGACCCACCCCGGCGCGCCCGATCACGGGCACAGGCGCACCGGCCCAGCAGTTTGCCCGCTCGTCACTTGAGGTTGGGGGAAGGACCCCCGCAAACACTCGTCCGACATAAGTCGGACACCGTAACACGGAGGTTACGATCATGGCTAATGTAGATGTCAATCGCGTCGCTGGAAACATCGGCGCCCTCAATTCGCTGTACTCTCTG
>JAEURK010000303.1 GCA_016789175.1 Anaerolineales bacterium | reverse complement strand
GCCAGATCGCCCAGGACGAGCGTGAGCGGACGGTCGGGTGTGGCCGCCGCGACGCCGAGCGCGGTCGAGACCAGGCCGTCGATGCCGGCGACGCCGCGGTTGCCGTAGACGGCCAGCGCCTTGTCGGGCGCCTGGCCGTACTGGTCGGCGTGGCGCACAGTCAGGCTGTTGCCGATGAAGAGCGCGGCGCCGGCAGGCAGCGTATTGACCACGTCCGCGATGACGGCCCCATCGAACAGCTCGGCCGTCTGCAGCTGGTTTTTAAGCGCCGCCGCCACCCGGGCCTCGCGCGCCGCTACTGCGCATAGCCATTCCCCTGTCGCGCGTTCGGCTAACGACTCCCCCAGGGCCTGAGCCACGGCCTGACAGGTCGAGGCCTCCTGCGCCTGGAGGTGATCGGTCAGCCGGTGGGTGTCGTCGGCCCAGCGCCCACTCTCGCGGATCTGGACCATGGCGCGCGGCCGCCAGCCGTCGACGGCGAGCTGCAGGGCGGCCGAGGTTGGCACGTCGCCGAACCGCAGGACCACCTCGGGCTGCAGGTCGAGCTTCAGGGTGTCGTAATGGGTTAGCCGCACGACGCCTTCGGCCCGGCCAAAGCGCAGACCGGAGAGCGCCTCGGCCACCACCGGATACCCGCTCGCGCGCGCCAGCTCCAGGACTGCCGCGGGCAGGGCAGGGTCGGCCAGGCGCGGCCCGCACACGATCAGGCCGCGCGGCGACGTACGGATGACTTCCACCAGCCAGTCGACCTGTTCGGCGGTCGCGATGCGCGGTGCAGCCATCAGGCGCGTGTACGGTGCGTCGGCGGCCCGCGCGGCCTCGTCCTCTGCGAGCGTAACGCGATCGGCAGGCGCCGGCGTGGGCTCGAGTGGCTTGCGGAACGGAAAATTGAGATGCACGGGCCCGGCCGGCGAACCTGAGGCGCGCGCGAAGGCGCGGTCCGCCAACGTCCGCAGGCTGCGCACCAACACAGCCGGCGGATCCTGCTCGGGTGGGGCCACATCGACGGACCAGAGCACATGCCCGCCGTAGAGCTTGACCTGGTCGATGGTCTGGTTGGCGCCGCTGTCGCGCAGTTCGTGGCTGCGGTCGGCGGTCAGCACCAGCAGCGGCACTTCGCTTTCATGGGCTTCGATCACGGCCGGGTAGAAGTTGGCCGTCGCGGTGCCCGAGGTGCACACGACCGCGGCCGGCCGACCCGTCGCCAGCCCGAGCCCCAGCGCAAAGAACGCGGCGCTGCGCTCGTCGAGGTGCGAGGTCACGCGCACCTCAGGCCGGGCTGCGAAGGCCAGCGTGAGCGGCGTCGAGCGCGAGCCCGGCGCGATGCACACCTCACGCAACCCGGCGCGGATCAGCTCGTCGACGAATACGGTGGACCAGAGAATGTTGCGGTTCATATGCGGCGTCAGGGGGCGCTCCTCGCCCTTCGCTCCTCGCTCTCCGTTCCACGGTCCACGACCTCCGCTGCCCCCAGTGCCCGCAGCATCGGCATGAACTTCAGTGCCGTCTCCCGCCATTCCTTCTCGGGCAGCGAGTCGCCCACGATGCCGGCGCCGGCGTACAGCCACACCCGCCGCTCATCGGCCACAGCCGACCGGATCCCGACCGCGAACTCGCCGTCAAGGCGGGCATCGAGCCAGCCGATCGGCGATGCGTACCAGCCGCGCGGGATCGGCTCGTGTGCCCGGATGAACTCGAGGGCGGCCGCGGTCGGCGAACCACCCATGGCCGGAGTGGGATGCAGTCGCGCCACGACCGGCAGCACACCGGCCGGTTCACGCAGCCGTCCACGGGCCGGTGTATGCAGGTGTTGGATGTTGCTTAGCTGGAGCACTTCGGGCGTCTCCGCGATCTCGACCGGGTCGCACAGCCCCGCCAGACGCTCACGCAAGGCCGCGACCACGAACTCGTGCTCGCTGCGGTCCTTCGGGTCGGCCAGGATCTGGGCGGCCAGTTCGGCGTCGGCCTCGGGCGTGGCGCCGCGGCGGATCGAGCCGGCCAGCGCCATCGTGGTGAGCGCGTCGCCCTCGACCCGCGCCAGGAGCTCAGGCGTGGCGCCGAAGAAAGCGCGATGGGGTTGTGGTTCGAACAGAAAGCGATGGCACCCGACGTAGTGGCGATCGAGGTAGTCCAGCGCCGGCCGCGCGTCGACCTGCTCGCGAAACCCGATCTCGCAGGCCCTGGCCAGCACAACCTTGGCCAATCCACCGGCGTGGATGTCGGTCGTCGCGGCCGTCACGATCTCGGTCCAGGCGGCGAGCGTCATCGGATAACGGACGGAGGTCGGCGTCAGAGACGCAGCGGTGCGGGCGCGCTCGGCCCGCAAGGCCGCGAGCCGATCTGCCAGAACCTCGCGCAACGTCTCGGCCGAGAGCTCGTCGCCCTCGGCCTGTTGAACGTTGACGGTCAGCCAGGCCGCGTCCCCGCGCTGGGTGAACTGAAAGTGCGGCAGGATGAAGAGCGCCGGGGCGTAGATGGCCCAGGTGTTGTCGGGCGCGAAGTCGTCCTGAAACGCGAAGCCGCCGAACAGTCGGGGCCCGGCCGCGTCGCTGGGGGTCTCGATCTGCGCGCCGGTGAAGAGCGCAGCGGCGCGCGCCTGGACGGCCGCGAAGCGATCCCGGTCCCACACGACCAACTCGGCCGCGATGCCGCCGCCGGCCAGCACGAGGTCGTCGCGGTTCCAGTAGAAGCGCGCGCCGGTTTGGGCGGCCAGGAAGTCGCGGGCGGTCAGGCCGGGCGCCGCGACTGTGACGCTCAGCAATCGGCCGGCCGGCTCGCTGGTAGTCGGCGGGGCCGGGTCGCGCTCAACGCTCATACCCGACGCTCCGCAGGAGCAGGGGGGGCAGCGTGGCCATGATTCGGCCCGGCTCCGGCTCGCCGGTGTACACCCAGCGGATGACGATGCCGTAGATCGCGCCCATCCAGGCATGGGCCACGACGTCGGTGTCGCTGATCGCGATCTCGCCGACCGCCACGGCTTCGTCCAGGTATTGCTTGATCAGGTTCGCGAAGCGCTCGTTGACCTCGATCCGTTTACGCTCGAAGACGCTGCCCAGGCCGGTCGCCTGGACCAACAGCAGCTTGGCCGGGCGGCGATAGCGGCCGAAGGTGTCGAGACAGGTCTCGATCGCGATCCGCACGCGTACCATCCCGTGCTGTTCGTTCGCGATCGCGGTCTTGACCCGCCGCTCGAGCAGATCCGCGAACTGGTCGACCAGCGCCAGGAACAGGCGCTCTTTATTGGGGAAGTGGAAGTAGATCGCGCCCTTCGACGTGCCGGACTGGTCGACGATCTCGTCCATCTTGGTGCTGTGGTAGCCCTTGTTGGCGAAGACGTCGAGCGCGGCATCGAGGATGCGGTCGCGGGTGCCGTCAGGATCTTTGGGTGTCGCAGACATGGTCCAACTTGATCGCAAACCGACCGGTCAGTCTACGAATCCGAAAAGACAGGGTCCGGCCGGCGTTTCGCGCCGGCCGGACCCTGTCGGGTATCGCGACTACTCAACCAGGGCGATGCACTCGATCTCGATTCGGGCGCCCTTGGGCAGGGCCCCGACCTGGAAGGTGCTGCGCGCCGGCGGCGTGCCCGGGAAGTAGGTGGCGTAGATGGCGTTCATGGTCGCGAACTCGCCGAGGTCGAGCATGAATACCGTGGTCTTGACGACCTTGTCGAGCCCGGAACCGGCGGCCTCGAGCACGGCCTTGAGGTTGGTCAGCACACGATGGGTCTCAGCCTCGATCCCGCCCTCCACGATCGTCATGGTGGCCGGGTCAAGCGAGACCTGGCCTGAGCAGAACACGAAACCGTTGGCGCGGATAGCCTGCGAGTACGGTCCGACGGCGTTGGGGGCGTTGGGGGTAGCGATGGGTGTCAGCATGATGTGATGGGTGCGAAAAGGGTGCCGGGTGTGTTTGAACGACTTAGCCCCATTTTACGCCACTGCCGAGCAGCTCGATACCGGGAATGGCCGGGTGTGCACGGCACGTTGTTCCTGTTGGTGAACCGGATTCGGACGGCTGGCCCGGTACACGGATGACACGGATGGTCACGGCTGGCACGGAGCCATTCGACATATATCCGTATACCCGTCCGGCCTGTTCCGGGGCTCCTGACAACGCCGATGACGCGGAAAGAAGCGGGACCGCTGCTGGCAGGGCTCCAGATGTTCGAACCCGCGAAATTCCCGAGGCTGGGCCGGTACAACGGTCCAGTCTCGCGCGTGACGCGCAGAGTAAGATCAGGAACGGCCGACACAGGGAGGGGCGATGCGGATTCGATCCATGGCAAAACGAGGCGTGCTGATCGGCGCGTGTCTTCTGTCGATCGTGGGGGCGAGGCCCGGCCTCACGACCCTCGACCCCGCCCTGGCCTCCACCGCCGACACCGAGCCGACGACTTACCGCCTGACTCAATCGACCGCCAGCCTCCATGTGTGGACCACGCCGCCCAGCGAGCGCGTGTTCAAAGACGCACCCGTGCCGACCGCAACCGACTCGGAGGTGCGGGTCTACGCCGCCCGCAATGAGTTCGAGCCGTTCCAGGTGGTCGTCAAGCCGACGACGTCTCAAAACGTCACGGTCAGCATCGATGCTATCGGCGCCGGCATCACGGCCGAGGTGTACCAGGTCCAGTACGTCACCATCACCCAGGTCTCCGATAGCCTCGGCCGGCTCGGGCCGTATCCCGACCCCCTCTGGCCGCTCGCGAACGGTGCGACTGTGGCGCTCACGGCCGGCGAGAACACGGCTTTCTGGTTTAGCGTCTCGGTGCCGACCGGCGCCCCGGCCGGCGACTACATCACCCAGGTACACATCGGGGCGGTGTCGATCCCGGTGCGGCTGCACGTCTTTAACTTCACGATCCCGGCGCAACTGCACGTCGCCTCGCAGATGAACTTCTCGTATCAGTCGATCCTGAGCAAGTACGGCGTGACCGGCACCGGCGCCGCGTACTGGTCGTACGTGGATGCGATCAAGCAATACTTCATCGACCACCGCCTGACCCCGACCAGCGTGCTCTGGCCGGGCGGCCTGACCGGCGGCGGCACCTTCGCGTCGCCGTTCATCGACTACGACTGCGGCGCGCACACCCTGAGCGACCCGTACGGCATCTGGGGCTTCGAGGACCTGGCTGATCGCTACCTCGCGGGCTCCGGTCTGTTGGGCGGTCAGTTCACGACGGCGTTCAACGGCGGGACCGGCTTCTCGACCTTCACAGCCTCGTCGTTTAGCAGCAACGACTCGTCGATCGATCAACGCCCGGCAACGTTCTGCGGCCAGACCCGCTCGGCCGGCGACTGGCTGGCGAACCCGACCTCGGCCTATAACCAGGCCTGGTTCGCTTACCTGACGGCCCAGCAAAGCTATCTGAGCAGCCAGGGTTACCTCGCTGAAGCGATCAACTACTTCGCCAATGAGCCGCAGGACCAGGCCGACTACAACGCCGTGGCCTGGTACTCGCGCTATGCCCATCAGGCGGCGCCCAACCTCAAGCTGATGGTCTCCGAGGGCGCGCGACCCGAGATCTATGCCAACCCGAGCTACCCGAACGCGCACATCGACATCTGGCTGCCGGTGCTGAACGAGTACGACCCGGTGGCCGCACACGACCGCCTGGTCAACCACGGCGAGGAGACCTGGATCTACTTCCTCTACGGTACGCGCTCGCCGTATTTCAACCCGATCACGCTCGACCATCCCGGGATCGAGAGCAAGTTCACGGGTTGGTTCCTGTGGAAGTATCGGGCGCGCGGCATCGCCTACTATTCGCTCAACGACTGGAGCCAGAACCCGTGGACCAGCCCGCTGACGTCCGGCCACAACGGCGACACGTTCATGCTCTATCCGCCGTCGCAGAACAACAGCGCGATCGCCTACGGCTCAAACGGCCATCGCATGGTCCCGTCGATCCGGTTTGAACTGATGCGCGATAGCCTTGAGGACTATGAGTACCTGTACCTGCTGGCCGGCGGGCAACCGCAGCCGGGCCAGACCAACAGTGCCGACGCCCAGGTCAACAAGATCATCACCGGCCTGGCGAGCTACACGCGCAACAGCGGTTTCATGTATGACCTGCGGCGGCTGATCGGGCTCAAACTCGGCGGTGAGATCGCGACGATCCCGGACATCACGCCGCCGCCGACCCATCCGCGGGCAGAGGGGCTGCCCGGCAACTACTACATCAACTTCCAGGATCCGGCCGGCCAGCCGACCGCTGACCCGCTGGTCGTGAACGGCAAGACCTACTTCAAGATCGGCGCGGCCGACTATAACGGCTCAGCGGGGTACGGCTGGTACAGCTCGCCAAGCGCCAACTGGATGACGACCTGGCTGGCCTCCGGTCCCAACGTCCTGCAGCGCAGCATCCTGTATTCGGATTGGGGCCGGCCGGCGACGTTTGAGTTCGATCTGCCGAACGGCACCTACAACGTCACGGTCTCGGTCGGATGGCAGGGCCGGACCTACGCCCACCAGAAGATCGAGATCGAGGGCGTGAGCTTCGTCAACGATGAAGCGACCACGCCGGCCGTGCCGTACCTGGTGCGCACCCATCCGGTGACCGTCAGCGACAACAAGGTGACGCTGGCGATGGGCATCTTTGACGAGTACACGATGCTCAACTACCTGACGATCGAGGCGGCCAACCCGCCGGTTCGCGATTTACGCCTGATCGACGGGTCGGTGAGCGCCGGCACGCTCAGTGCCACCTTGCGCTGGACCCCCACCGGCGTCGGCCAGAGTCAGGAGATCCGCTACGCGACAACGCCGATCACGGCTGCGAATTGGGCAACCGCCATCGTCGTGGGCGGGACGTTGCCGGGCGGTCAGAGCCAACTCGCCCTCAGTGTGCCCTATCCCGGTGGCACGCTGTTCTTCGCGCACAAAACGGTGAGCAGCCAGGGCGCCTGGTCGGAGCCGTCAAACTGGGTTTTGTGGCCGGCGCTTGAGGTGCACCTTCCGTTAGTTCGAAAGTAGAGAGACCGGCGCGACACGGTCGCTTGACTACTCGAAAAAGGCCTCGACCCGGCCGCTCAAGGCTTCGGCGAGGCGTCGTCGCACGCGCGGCTTCATTGGCGCGGGCAGGGCGCGCACGTCCGGCGGAAACCAGCGGGCCTCAAGGGTTTCGACCCCATCGGCGCGGGGTTCGCCGCCGAGATAGCGGCAGGCGAACACGGCGCTGGAGAACTGGGCCTGGTCGCCGTTGGCATAGGTCACCTGATGATCCGGCCCGGTATAGGCCCCGACCAGGTGGATGGGCTCGCTGTGGACGCCGGTCTCTTCATAGGCTTCGCGCGCGGCGGCCTCGGCCGCCGATTCGCCCAGGTCCATGTATCCGCCCGGATACGCCCACTGGCCGTTGTCGGCGCGTCGGATGAGGAGCACCTCACCGGCCTCGTTGCGGATGATGGCCGCCGAGCCGGGTGTGATCAGGTGCCCGGAGCCGAAGCGCCGCCGCAGGTCAAGGATGTACGATCCGTCGGTCGCCGGGCGATCGGGGCGCGGCTTGTCAAAGGTGGCCGGCCCGGCGCCCAGGCTGTCCGCCAGGGCTGCCGTGTACCACGGTCGGCTCAACGGTGGGAGCTCATCGGGCGCGAACCAGCGCTGGTCCAGGGTCTCGGCGCGATCGGCCTCGCCCACTCGTCTGAGCGGCCGGCACTCGATCACGGCCGACCACTGCTGGGTTTGATCGCCGTTCGGGTAGTCCACATCCCAGCGCGGGCTCGACTGCAGGCCGATCAGACGAACGGCCCGACAGTCATAGCCGGTCTCCTCACGTACTTCACGCCGCGCGCAATCGCTGAGCGTCTCGCCCAGCTCAAGCATGCCGCCGGGCAGGCTCCACACGTCGGGCTCAAAGTCGGTGCGGCGCTGCAGCAGGACCCGGCCGGTCGCGTCGCGGACGATGGCCGTGGTGTAGACGAGGATGACTTTCGCCGACCCGATGGCCGCGCGGAGGCGCTTGAGGTAATCCATGGCGCAGGGATCATACCCGATCCGATTTGCGCGCAGCGCCGACCGGGCGTAAAACACGGGCATGCGCAGCGGAAACTACGACGTCACCAACCCCGACTTTGTGTCCGCCAATCGATACGGTCAGATGGCGCCCCAGCAGCTGGAGGCCCTCAAGGTCGCTTACCTCTGGCCCGGGATCGGGTTCCTGGTGCTTGGGACCGTCATCGGTGGTTTCCTGCTCCTGATGCTGGGGGGCATGATCATCGGCATGCTCGCCGATGGCGACGACGAGTGGTGGATCGGCCTGATCGTGCTGGTCTTCCCGCTGCTCTTCGGCGGCGGGTTCTTCCTGGCGGGCGCGCGCAACCTGTGGGTGTGGAGCCGGGTCACGGCAACCGGGTCACTGGCGACGGCCGAGGGCCGGTTGGTCTGGCACCGCAACAACTACCGGGGCGAGATCGAGGGCGCGCGGCTTTCGCTGCCCGGCGCCGCCGAGCTGCCGCCGGGTGCCTATCGTTTCTTCTATGTCACGGGCGCTAACCTGATCGCCAGTGTGGAACGCCTGACGCTCAATGTCCCGCCGCACGAGGCCCTGGCCGAGCTCACCCGTGCCCTGCAGGAGTCGCTCGATTTCAGACCCGAAGATCTGGAGGCGAACCGCACGCTGCAGATCTCGGCGCGTCAGCGCACCAATCTGATTGCCGGCGTCGTCGGCCTGAGCGCTTTGTTGGGGGTGTTGTTCCTGGTTCCGGTTGTCGCGATGGCGGTGGTGATCTGGAGCGAAGGCGGGATTGGCCGCTTCAGCGACACGGATTACGTGCCTTTCCTTTGCTTTGGCGGCATCATGCTGCTGGTGGATGTCGTGATCCTTTTTGCGATCTTTTCGGGCGTGCGTGAGGCCTTCGCCGGGCGGGTTGAATCGGTCACCGGCCATCTGCAGGAGCGCACCGAAGTGCGCGGCTCGGGCAAGAGCCGGCACACGTATTACTACTATGTCGTCGATGGCCAGAAATTCCAGGTGTCGCCGGCGGCCCACAAGGCTTCGATCGAGGGAATGCGCTATCGCCTGTTCTATCTGCCGCGTTCCAAGAAGGTCTTGAGCGCCGAGCCGATCCCGGACCCGCATGCCGAGGACCGATTCAGTCCCCGCTGAGGCACTCAACCCCGAACGAAAAAGGCCGTCCCACACAGGACGGCCTTTCGTATTCTGAGCGTGGTCTCAACCGGCGCCTTCACCCATGCGCCCGTTGTAGATCCGACCGCCGCGCGCGGCATAGTCCTGCAGCACCGCGATGGCCTCCTCGCGCAGGACATCCTGGACGACCTGCACGCCTCGGTTTCGCAATTCGCCCGGCCAGTCGGCCGGCTTGGGCCCCTCGTCGAAGCCGATGGCGCGCGCGTCTTCATCGCGCGCGCCGCAGTAGAGAGCGCGCACGCCCGACCAGAGCGAGGCGCCCAGACACATCGTGCAGGGTTCGGTGCTGGCGTACAACTCGTAGTGCCCGGCGGCGGCCAGATCGTGTGTGCCGATCGCCTGGCCGGCCAGCGCGATCGCCACGACCTCGGCGTGCAGCACAGCCGATTGGTGACTGACGACCAGGTTGACCCCGGCCGCGACCAACCGCCCGGTCTTGGCGTCGAACACTGCTGCGCCAAACGGCCCGCCCGTGCCCTGCTGCACGTTTTCACGCGCCAGCACGATCGCGGTGCGCATGCGCGCCTCGACATCCGCGAACCGGGTCGGCTGACGTGACAGCCAGTGCAGGGTCCAGTTGGGAAGGTGCAAACCGAAGTGCGTGGGGACGATAGACATGGACAAAGGTTGCTGGGCGGCTCGGGGGACTGGACGATTGCGCATCAATGGCCCGCTGGCCCGATGGCCCAATCATACTTGCTCTTGCCAGCCGAAAGCGACCTCGATCAGGCAGCGCCCGCCGATCTCGATCGGCTTCTCGCGAAACGGCCGACCGCCCAGGGCGGCGTAGAAGTGCCGGGCGGGATTGTCCGCCAGGACCCAGCACATCCAGGCTCGGTGCCCCGCCTCTCGCAGTTGGCGGGCCGCCGTGTTGAGCAGTGCCCGGCCAAGACCGTGGCCCTGTGCGGCCTTGACCAGATAGAGCGCATAGAGTTCGCCGGTGAAGGGCGCCAGGCCCTCGCGCTCCGGCCCAAAGGACGCAAAGCCCACGACCTCGCCCGGTGTCAGTTCGCCGACGATCACAGTCGTGCGCGACTCCGGGTTCGCCAGCCCCGCGCGCCACCGCTCGGCCCGGCCCTCCACCTTAAGCCCGGCCAGGTATTCCTCCGGCACCAGGCCGGCGTACGTGGTCTGCCAGCTCGCGACGTGCACGCGGCCGAGGGCTTCGGCGTCTGACTCAAGGGCAGGGCGGACGATCAGCACAGGAAGACGGGGTGCAGGGCGAGCGGGGGTTGGGCGATCCATCACCCAATCCCCCGCTGCTGCCCTCACACAACGATGTTGACCAGACGACCCTTGACGTACATCACCTTGCGGGCCGGCTTGCCTTCCATGTATTTGACGGCGCCGTCGGAAGCCAGCGCCGCGGCCTGGATCGTGGCGTCGTCGGCGTCGGGCGCGACCACGACCTTGTCGCGGACCTTGCCGTTGATCTGCACGGCCAGCTCCAGCATGGCCTCGGCGGCCTTGGCCGCGTCGAAGATCGGCCAGCTCTGCTGGTGGATGCTGTAGCCGTGACCCTGCTGCGCCCAAAGCTCCTCGGCCAGATACGGCGTGAAGGGCGCCATCAGCAGCAGCATCGACTTGATCGCCTCGCTCCAGGCCGTCGCACCGACCTTGTTCTCGCGCACCACGTCCTTCAGGTCGCTGCGCAGTTTCATCAGGCCTGCGATCGCGCTGTTGAAGCTGAAATTCTCCAGGCCGTCTTGCACCTGTTTGATCGTCTGATGCACGCGCCGCTCCAGGTTGCGCTCGGCGGCGGCGTCACCCCCGCTCGCAGCCGGTTGGTGCAGGGTGACGATATCCCACACGTCATACACCCAGCGCACCACGCCCTGGATGCCCTTGCTGTCCCACGGGCCGCCCTTCTGCCAGTCGAAGCCGAACATCAGGTAGGCGCGCACCGTGTCGGCGCCGTGCTTGCCGACCCACTCGTCGGGGTTGACGACGTTGCCCTTGCTCTTCGACATGCGCTGCACGTCCAGATGGTGCTTCAGCTGGTCGACGCGAGCGACGCCCTCGATGCCCTCGATCGTGATCACGGCGTCGGCCAGGACTTCGACCGTCGTCAGGTCGTCGCCGCCGGCCGCCACCTGCAGCAGGTTCTCGGTGCGCTTCATGATCTCGCCGCGGATGGGGGTCGCGCCGGCCTCGGCCGGGTTCGCGGCCACGTAGGCGGCGCTGCCGGCCACGACGTTGGACGCGAACAGCTTGCGGCCCTCCCAGCGCCCGCTGGCGGCGACGATGTGCCCGGGCCGTTCCTCGCCCAGCACCTGGCCCTGGTTGCGCAGCTTCAGGAAGGGCTCGCCCCAGCTCAGCGACTCGGGGTCGCGGCCGTGCGCGCGCATGGCCGCGACGGTCTCGTCGAAGACGCCCAGGTCGCGCATCGCCTTGACGAACCAGCGCGCGTACAGCAGATGCATGGTCGCGTGCTCGGCGCCGCCGGTGTACGTGTCGACCGGCAGCCAGTACGCGGCCTCTTCCGGGTCGAACGGCTTCTCGGCCAGGGTCGGGCTCAGGTAGCGGAACCAGTACCACGACGAGCACAGGAACGTGTCCATCGTGTCGGTCTCGCGCGTGGCCGGGCGCCCCTGCGAGTCGACCGTGTTCAGGAAGCCCTGGTGCAGCTGCAGCGGGCTCTGGCCGGTCGGCAGGAAGTCGACGTCGTCGGGCAGGCGTACGGGCAGTTGATCGTCCGGCACGGCCTCGTAGGTGCCGTCCTGCGTGCGGATGACCGGGATCGGCGCGCCCCAGTAGCGCTGGCGCGAGATCAGCCAGTCGCGCAGGCGGTAGTTGACGGCCTCGCGTCCGACGCCGCGCGTCTCCAGGATCTTGATCGCGGCGTCGATCGCCGGGTTCTTGCGGCCCTTCTGGCCGTTGCACTCCAGGCCGTCCAGCGGGCCCGAGTTGATCATCTGTCCGGCGCCGCTCCAGGCCTCGGTCATGGTGTCGCCGGTCAGCGGCAGGTCGGTCGGCCAGTCGGCGGGTTGCACGACCGGCACGATCGCCAGCCCGTACTTGCGCGCGAAGTCGAAGTCGCGCTGATCGCCGGAGGGCACGGCCATGATCGCGCCGGTGCCGTACGAGATCAGCACGTAGTCGGCGATCCAGACCGGGATCGGCTGGCCCGTGACCGGGTTGGTCGCGTAGCCGCCGGTGAATACGCCGGTTTTCTCTTTCGACTCGGAGGTGCGTTCGATCTCGGTCTCGCGCGCGGCCGCGATGCGATAGGCGTTAACGGCCTCGCGCTGCGCGGGTGTGGTCAGCGCATCCACCAGCGGGTGCTCGGGCGCCAGCACCATGAAGGTCGCGCCCCACAGCGTGTCGGGCCGGGTGGTGTAGACCTCGATCGGCTGGCCGTCGGGCCGGGCGCTGAAGATCACGCGCGCGCCTTCGCTCCGGCCGATCCAGTTGGTCTGCATGATGCGCACCGGCTCGGGCCAGTCGATCTTGCTGAAGTCCAGCAGCTCGTCGGCGTAGCGCGTATAGCGGAAGAACCACTGGGTCATCAGCTTTTGGATGACGGGTTGCCCGGTGCGGTCGTCTTTGCCGTCGATCACCTGCTCGTTAGCCAACACGGTCTGCAGGGTCGGCGACCAGTTGACCAGCGCCTCGCCGCGGTAAGCCAGGTTCTCCTCATAGAACTGCTTGAAGAACCACTCGGTCCACTTGTAGTAGCCGGGGTCGCAGCTGACGGCTTCGCGCGTCCAGTCAAACATCGCGCCCATCGAGCGCAGTTGCTTGCGCATCCGCTCGATGTTGGCCAGTGTCCATTTGGCGGGGTGGATGTTGCGCTGCACGGCCGCGTTCTCGGCCGGCAGGCCGAAGGCGTCGAAGCCCATCGGGAAGAGCACGTTGAAGCCCTTCATGCGCATGTAGCGCGCGCGCGCGTCGGACGGCGTCATCGCGAACCAGTGGCCGATGTGCAGATCGCCGCTGGGGTAGGGCAGCATCGTGAGCGCGTAGTACTTCGGCCGGCTCCAGTCGACCTTCGACCGGTACAGCTCGTCGGCTTCCCACTTCGCCTGCCACTTAGCCTCAATCGCGCCATGCTCGTACTTTGCCATTCGTCCTCCCAGACGGTCGCCCAGCGTGTGGCGCGCCCGGCGCGCGTCGTTTGGCGACCTTAAACCAAAAACCGCTCCATCCTGTCAGGGACGAAGCGGTCTTCGCGGTACCACCCTGGTTGCGACGCCCATCGGCGGCGTCGCCCCTCTTGGCTGTAACGGGCCTTCCCGTGGCGGGCTGCGGCGTGGCCGCTGACCAACCAGGCTCCCGGGTGAGTTCGCCCCAATCCGCGACTGTCGTCGCGCGCGGGCCTGAACCGCCTGTGCCGGGCTTGCACCGCCCCCGGCTCGCTGCAGGCTGGGCTACTACTCCCGTTCGACGCCTGTAGATACGGTCAGGGGCGCACGTTTGTGCGCCCCTGCTTGTGTGGACCCAGAGGGAGTTGAACCCTCGACCTTCTCAATGCCATTGAGACGCGCTCCCAACTGCGCTATGGGCCCAGAGCGCTGCACGCGGCAGCTGGTGTCACGCTGGTACAGTGCCACCCGGTCGGATCTGGCTCGACCGACATGGACCTGAAGGGAGTTGAACCCTTGACCTCCTCAGTGCGATTGAGGCGCGCTCCCAACTGCGCTACAGGCCCGAACGAAGTTTTAGTATACCGAACGCGAGGCGAGCTGTCAAACCGTGTTTGTCGCTGGGCGATCCCGGCGATCGGCCGGGGCTCCCCCAAGGCGACGAAGTGCGCGACTCCCAACGAAAGCGAGCGGTTGGAAATCCTTCGGAGCCAACGTCCTTCTGGCCGAGGGGGTTGACCTACGCCCAAGTCCGCGAAATCGTAAGTGCTCCAGCCCCCACGGCGCTGCGCGAGCCGGTCGGCAGCGGGCCAGGGCCGATCTGCTGCGCAGGATTGTTGCCAGAGCCTCTGGATCAAACCAAGACTAACCCCAGGCCAACTCACGGATGGTTAGAGGACTGTTATAACGAACTGAGTAGTCCGTAGTTTTTCGGAGGCCCCATGTCCCCTGCATATTTGGATCCGCTGCGCGGGCGGCTGGTCATCGCAGTGTCAATCGCCAGCCTGCTCCTGGCCGCCTGTGTTCCGGGCGGCGAGCTCCCCCGGCCAGGGGCGTTGGTGCCTGTGAGCGTCGCTTCAGGCACGGCGGTCCCGCTGACGGGCCAGTTCGACGGGGCGGCGTTGAACGTGGGGGGCGAACTGCCGGATGCTCAGCCGACCGAGGCCGGTTCGGCTGGAGATGGCGCCAACCCTGTCATTGCCGGCTCCGAACCGCAAAGCACGGATGCCACGGACCCTGGCGCCACCAACCGGGGCGCGGCCGACTCTGGCCCCGCCCGGGTTGGCGGCGGCAATCCATCGACGGTAGAGGCGGCCGCTCCGGCTGAGGGACTGACTCAGGCCGAAGGGCTTCCTCAGGTCGAGGAACAGGCTCAGGCCGACGGTCCTGATCAGGCCGAGTCTCACCGTTCTGGGTGCACTCCCGCCAACGGCCCGTGTCCCACGCAGCCCGGCGTTAACCTCCCGGCCGCGACCCGGACCCCGGTTGCCGGGGTGACCGGTTCGCCAACGCCGCGGCGCACCTACACGCCCGTTCCAACGCGCACGCCCCGGGCCACCGCGACGGCGGTCAAGCGCACACCCTGCGCGACGTCCAACGCCTCCGATGCCCATGACTGCTCGCGCACGAGGGTGCCCACCCGCACCCCGGCCGTCAAACTGCCGACCCGCACGCCCTGGCCGACCCAACCGACGCGGGTGGTTGAACCGACGCGCACGCCCTGGCCGACGCGCACCGTCGAGCCGACGCGCACGCCCTGGCCGACCCAGCCGACGCGGGTGGTTGAGCCGACGCGCACACCCTGGCTGACGCGCACCGTCGAGCCGACCCGTACACCCTGGCCGACGCAACCCCCCCGGACGGCTGAGCCGACGCGAACGCCGGTGCCAGTCCAACCGACGGCAACCCAGCCGGCACCGACCGCGACCGCCAGCGGTGGGTATCCTGGCCCAGGTGGCGGTGGTGGCGGCGGTTATCCGGGCCCCGTGACCAACACGCCGGAGCCAACGACTCCGCCGACGGCGACCCCTGAACCGACCACGCCGCCGTCCAACGGATATCCTGGCCCGGGTGGTGGCGGCGGTGGCGGATATCCGGCGCCCTGACACGAGCGCGCGCCGACCGCTGAAGGCGTCGTGAGAATGGACTATGGCGAGGTCCGGGCCATGCGGGTATGATCCACCGCGTTGGCCCGGACCGTTTTTTGCGACTCGATACTGGGGTCGCGGAGGGTCGGGCAACGCTATGTTTGCCGGTGACCGGTCGCCAGCGCGCGACCGCCGTAGATATCAATGACACGATCCCTTGTCCCACAAGTCGTTCGCGATCGGCTGCCAACCCTGCCGCAGGGCGGACTCCTCGTAGCCACCGATGGCGTGGGCGCCTGGCTGGCGATCCGTTCCGATGCCCCGGAGTACTTCGGGGCCCAACCGATCGACCTTCGAAGTGATCTGGCCTGCTACGACGCGGGCGCCGTGCTCGAGTTGCAGTTATGGTTGGCGGGTGCGCTGGTGCAGCCGGTCGTCTACCAGACCTGGCTGGACCCGCTCAACCCCGACGACCGCCAGGCGGTGGCGGTCCTGTCTGCCTGCGAGACCACCGAAGTCCTCTTCTTTGAAGGGCAGAACAACACCCTCCGTTTCGGCAAGGCGTACCGCCTGAACGACGGGATCAGGGAGCGGCTGACTGCCCTGATGACGGAGGGTCGCGATTTCAGCGAGCAGCTGGCGAACCCGTTTTGGCTGGCGGCCAAGAGCGCGCATCTACGCCGCGGTTGATGACATCCGCCCGGCCGGGCTTTCTTATTCAGGGCGCCTCGGTACAATAGCGCACCGAGGCCAAGCGTGTCGCGTTATCAAATCCTCTCACTTGACGGCGGCGGTATCCGCGGCGTTCTGTCGGCGGTGCTCCTGGCGCGCCTGGCGCAGGCTGAGCCGAAGCTCCTCGGCGCGGTCGATCTGTATGCCGGCACCTCAACCGGCGCCGTCCTGGCGCTGGGTCTCGCGGCCGGTCTGCCGGCGCAGCAGCTGGTCGCGCTTTATCGTGAGCACGGGCGGGACGTCTTCGCCGATACCGCGATCGACAACATCCGCGACGTGGGGAACCTGATCGGCGCCCAGTACAGTGCCACCAACTTCAAGCGGTTGTTGATCCAGACCTTCGGCGACAAGCGGCTGCGCGATCTGCCGGTGCGCGTCCTGGTGGCCAGCTTCGACCTCGACAACGACGCCTACGATCCGTCCGCCTTCCGCACCTGGAAGCCCAAGTTCTTCCACAACTTCCCGGGCGAGGACTCGGACGGCGCCGAGCGCATCGTCGACGTGGCCCTGCGCACGACGGCGGCGCCGACTTACTTTCCGGTGTATCAGGGTTTTGTCGACGGTGGGGTGGTCGCCAACAACCCGGCGATGTGCGCGATCGCCCAGGCGCTCAGCACCGCCACACTCCGGGCGCGGCCAGGCGGCAACGCCGGCGCGACCCGTCGCGTGCGGCTCGAGGATATCGCCTTGCTCTCGATCGGCACCGGGCGCGCGCCGCAGTACCTCACCGAGCAGAGCGCCGATTGGGGCCTGTCGCAATGGGCGCGGCCCGTGATCGACATCATGATCAACGGCGGCGTCGACGTCGTCAACTATCAGGCCGCCCACCTGTTGGGCGATCGCTATCTTCGTCTCAATCCCTCGCTCGACACCAACGTGGCGCTCGACGCTGTCGAGGCCGTGCCGCAGATGGTGGCGCTGGCCGAGCGGCTCGACCTCACGCCGGCGCTGACCTGGCTTCGCCGCGAGTTTCTGCGCTGACCTGGATCACGATCTTGCCCCGGGCGTGGCCTTCGCCGAGATAGCGGAGCGCGTCGGCGGTCTGGTCGAGCGGATAGCGTCGGTCGATCACGGGCTTGAGTTTCCCAGCCTCGATCCATTCTTTGAGGACCGCCAGATCGTTGGCGCTCGGCCTGGCCGAGACCACGCGCAGCGATTGACCAACGCGCGACGACATCAGCCCGCCCAGCAGCAACGCCTCAAACATCTGCGCCGGCGCGCCGCCGGCCATAGCGTAGACGCCGCGCGGGGTCAGCGCGCGCCGATAATCGCCGATGGCGTGAAATCCGTTGGCGGCCAGGATGACGTCGTAACGCTGTCCGTTGCGGGTGAAGTTCTCACGCGTGTAGTCGATCACGTGGTCGGCCCCAAGGGCCTGCGCCTGAGCGAGGTTGCGCGGGCTGCAGACGGCCGTCACCTCCGCGCCGAGCGCTTTCGCGATCTGCACCGCGAACGTGCCGACACCTCCGGATGCGCCCTGGATCACGACGCGGTTGCCGGGCTGGACCCGGCCGATATCGCGCAACCCCTGCAGCGCCGTGACCGCGGCCAGGGGCACCGCGGCCGCTTCCTCGAACGTCAGACCGGCAGGCATAGGGCAAAGCAGGTGTTCGGGGACGGATGTGTACTCGGCGAACGCGCCGACGCCGAGGCCGATGTCGCCAAACACGACGTCGCCGGCCCGGAACCGCGTGACGTTGCGCCCCACCGATTCGACGCGCCCGGCGACGTCGAAGCCCAGGATCGGGTGCTTGGGCGCCATCAGGCCCGACGAGAACCGAACCAGAAAGATGTCGGCGGTCAGCAGATGCCAATCGGCCGCGTTGACCGACGCGGCCTGGACACGGACCAGCACCTCGTTGTCTTTCGGCGCGGGACGTTCGACTTCGGCGACGCGTAATTCATCCGGCGTACCGTACCGGTTGTAGACGATGGCCTTCAAGGTTGACTCCGTTTGGACAGGATGTCCTCCCTTACGCGGCAGCGCGGATAGAGTTGCGAACGCTGGTATCGCGATCGAGCGTCGGTGTGGGCGCATGGTTCGCAGGCCGGCCGGCGTTCGGCGCCCCTCTGATCGTCTCGTGGCCGCCGGAGCGATCTGTGCGCCGTGACGGCCACGGCGCTGGATGCGCATGACTCTTCGAGGACACCGGCCAGGCGCGGCTCGCCTACAGTGCGGTTATGCGAGAACACGCGGATCGGATCATCTGGTGGAGCGGGGCGGCCCTGGCGGGCTGTGCTCTGGCGCCGTTCGTGCCCGTCGATGTCTGGGTCTGGCTGGCGGCGGCCGGTCTGGCCGCCTTCGCGGCGCTCATCACACGCGGTCGGCCGGGGTTCGTGCTGCTGGCGGCCCTGGCGCTTGGCGCCGCCCGTACGGCCTGGGCAGCGCCGGGTGTTCCGCGCGCGGAGCAGGTCGCCTTCTTCGTTGGCTCGCGTGGGGCGTCGTTGACCGGCATCGTCTGGTCCGAGCCTGACGCGCGTGGCGATCGAACCCGATTGCGCGTCTGGGTCGATTCGCTTGCGCCAGGCGAGGGCCTGACGCGCACGGTGAGTGGCTGGGTGATCGTGACGGCGCCACCGCGTTCACCCGAGCGCCTCCTGGCGACCGGCGACGGGGCGTGGGCCTATGGCGATTCCGTGACGATCACGGGCGATCTCCAGACGCCGCCGAGCTTCGCCGACTTCGACTACCGGGCCTTCCTCGAGCGGCAGGGGGTGCAGGTGATGGCGCAACCGGCCGAGGTGACGTGGCGGGCCGCCGGTGGAGGCTGGGCCTGGGTGCGCGCCGGCCTGGATCTGAAGATGGCGGCGCGTCAGCGCCTGGCCGACCTGTTCCCGGAGCCGCACGCGGCGCTCCTGCAGGGCATCCTCCTCGGCGACGACAACAACATCCCGCCCGCGCTGACGCAGAGCTTTCGGGCCACCGGCACGACCCACATCCTCGCGATCAGCGG
>JAEURK010000302.1 GCA_016789175.1 Anaerolineales bacterium | reverse complement strand
CTCCTCGGCGGGCGCCCGCTCGCCTGGCCACCTGGCTAGCACCCGGACGAGCAGGAGCATAGCGCAAGCACAATTGGTCAGTGCGCTGTTTTCCGCGGATTACGCAGATTTCGCGGATTGGAGCAACTGGAGCCTTGCTGGTATCAGTCTCGATTCGTTCCGCGTAATCCGCGCAATCCGCAGCCACATTCCGCGCCTGACAACGCCGGATGCTGGGGCATCCGGTTGCCCGTGCACACTGTGCCCCCTGCTCGTCCGGGTGCGCTCAAAGCAAAACGGTATAATCTTTGGTTAGTGTCGTGATCTGACCCACATACGGTCCGACTCGTTGGGAGAGGGATGTCACTCAAAGAAACATTAAACGGCGCTTTGAAGGATGCGATGCGAGGCGGCGCCGAAGTCCGTAAACTGACGTTGCGCCAGATCCTGGCCGCGGTTCGCCAGGTCGAACTGGAGCAACGCACTGCGGCCGTCAAAAAGCTCGGCGGCAACCCGACCGATGCGCAGCTGAAGGAGCTGGAGGCCATCTCGCTGTCGGATGCCGACATCCTGGCCGTGATCCAAAAAGAGGCCAAGTCGCGGCGCGAAGCCATGGCGGAAGCCGAGAAGGCCGGCCGCGCCGATCTGGTCGCTGAGAATCAGGCAGAACTGGATGTGCTCGAGGCCTATTTGCCGAAGGCCCTGAGCCGCGACGAACTGGTCGAGTTGGTGCGGGCCGCCATTCAGGAAGCCGGCGTCAGCGACCTCAAGGGCCTGGGCGCGGTGATGAAAGTGCTGTCGCCGCGAACAAAGGGCCGCGTAGACGGCAAGCTGGTCAACGACGTCGTGCGCGAGCTGTTGAGCTAGGCCGCCGCTGCGTCGTGGGAGCGATATGATCGCAGCCCCCGTCGAACTCTCGCCGCTATCACGTCACCGCGAGCCGGGCCAAACGCTCGCGCGGTCGGCGTTGTTTTCCGTGCTCTGGCTGATCCTGGTGGCCGGAGCCGCCGGCCTGGCCGCCGCGCCGCGAACGCTGCCGGCCGTTCTCAACGTCAAAGTCGATGCGCCCGCGCCACAGGAGGTGCTCGCGCCCCGCTCGGTCTCGTTCGAGAGCGAAGCTCTAACTCAACAGGCCCGTGAGCGCGCCGCGGCTGCCGTGGCGGATGTGTACGATCCACCCAACAGCCGGATCGCGCGCCAGCAGGTTCTGTTATTGCGCGACGTGATCGGCCAGATCGACGACCTGCGAGCCGACAATCGCATCGCGTTGGTCGAAAAGCAAGCTCAGCTCACGTCCCTGCCCGATCTGCCGCTGACCGATGCGTCCGCCTCACTGATCCTGCGCTTCTCGGAGGATGCCTGGATCACGGCCCAAAACGAGGCTCTGACCGCGCTCGAGCGCGTGATGCAAAGCCAGGTGCGGGCCGACCAACTCGAAGGCGTGCGCCGCTCGGCGCCGGCCCTGCTCAGCGTCGACCTGACCGACGAACAGGTGACGGCTGTGACGGCCCTGATCAATCCGCTGATCATCCCCAACAGCCTCTACAACGACGTCGCGACCAATGAAGCCCGCCAGGCCGCGCGCGACAACGTCGGGCCGGTGGTGCGGCAGATCATCCGCGGCCAGGCGGTGCTCACCCGCGGCCAGGTCGTCACGGCCGCCGATCTCGAAGCCCTGCGGGCGCTCGGCATGATCGAAGTCGGTGGCGATCAACGGCAGCTGTGGGTCACGGGCGCCGCGGCCCTTCTGGCGGGCGTGATCCTGGCGGCCTACAACTGGCGCTTCCGACCCGAGGTCGCGCGCAGTCTGCGCATGGCGTCCGCGCTGACTATCCTGGCTCTGCTTTATCTGGCGGTCGCGGTGCTGGCCCTGCGCGAGCCGATGCCGATGCCGCTCCTCTTGCCGACGGCGGCCCTCGCGATCATCTTCACGGCCCTGACCGGTCCGCACTTCACGCTGTTGGCGGTCGTGCTGTTGAGCGGCCTGGTCGCGCTCATGTCTGAGGGCCAGCCCGAGCTGGCGGCCTACAACATCAGCATGGGCATGATCGCGGCCGTCGTTTTGCAGCGCGCGGATCGGCTCAACCTGTTCTTCTGGTCCGGCCTGGGTGCTGCGCTCGGCGGGGTCGGCGTTCTGGTGGTGGCGGCGCTGCGTGAACCGACCCTCGAGCCGGTCGATGTCGCCCTGCGCATCGCGGTAGCGATCGTCAACGGCGGCGCGTCGACGGCGATCGCGCTCTTGATCTTGTTCGCGATCGGCGGTTTGCTCGGATTCACCACAGCCCTGCAATTGGTCGAACTGTCGCGGCCCGATCATCCCTTGCTGCGATACATCCTGCGCAATGCGCCCGGCACGTACCAACACAGCCTGCAGGTCGCGAACCTGGCCGAGCAGGCCGCCGAGTTGATCGGGATCAATCCGCTGTTGATGCGCGTGGCCGCGCTCTACCACGACTGCGGCAAGGCGCTCAACCCGCAGTACTTCATCGAAAATCAGCTCGATCGCACCAACATCCACGCCGGCCTCGAACCGATCGCCAGTGCCGAGCGGATCATCCGCCACGTCGAGGACGGGCTGATGCTCGCCAATCGGCATCGCCTGCCGCCGCGGATCCGCGACTTCATTGCCGAGCACCACGGCACGCTGACCACGCGCTATCAATACGCGCGCGCGGTCGAAGCCGCGGGCGGCGACGCCAGCCTGGTCGACGAGAAGCCGTTCACGTATCCAGGGCCGGCGCCGCGCAGCCGTGAAACCGCCGTGTTGATGCTGGCCGACAGCTGCGAGGCCAAGACCCGCGCCGATCGACCCCAGACCGACGAGCACATCACCAAGATCGTCACCGGCATGATCGACGACCGCATCCGACGCGGCCAGTTCGACGCCACCGGCCTGACGTTGCAAGAGCTGGCCATCATCAAGCGTTCGTTCATCAACACCCTGCGCGGCCTGTATCACACCCGCATCCAATACCCGGAGATGGCCGAATCCTCAACGGCCGCGACCCCGGCGCCACCCGCTTCCCAGGAGAGCTCGCCACCCGCGGCGCAAACCCATGTCGACCCGCCCGCATCGCATCCAGATCCAGGTCAGCGTCCGGCAACCGTCTGACGCCGCCCTGCGCCGCCTCAAGCGCGTGCTCGCCGAAGCCGTCCGGGCCGCGCTTGCCGGGCGAAAGGCGCGCCCCGGCACCGTTTCGGTGAGCGTGGTGGGCGACGCGGCTATCCGTCGGCTCAACCGCGATTTCCTGGGCCACGATTACGCCACCGACGTGCTGTCGTTTCCAACCGAGGGAGCGCCCGCGGGTGACGGCCGTTACTACGGCGACCTGGCGCTCTCACTGCCACGCGCGCGCGCTCAGGCCAAGGGCGGCGGTCATGCCCTTGACGATGAACTGCGCCTGCTGATCGTGCACGGTACCCTGCACCTGCTGGGCTTCGACCACGACACCCCGGCCCGGCAGCGCCGCATGTGGCGCGCGCAATCCGAGATCCTCACGGCTTTGGGCGCCAGGATCACGTCACCCAAAGACGTCCATGTTGCGGGTT
>JAEURK010000299.1 GCA_016789175.1 Anaerolineales bacterium | reverse complement strand
ATCCGGACCTCCGTGACGTAGTCGCGGAACGTCTTATTCATCGCCTGCCCAAAGACCACGCTGAAGTGGCTGGGGCTGAGCCCGACCAGCGCCGAGATCGTGTTGAGCGACAGGCCGGGATCGGCGAAATGCTGGTCGATGTGCGCCTTAGCCTGCCGGATCAGCCTGACATGCTGGCTCCGGCTTTGGGCCTCGCGGAAGGCCAGCACCCGGGTGAGGATCTGGAGCGCCGTGCGCCGTAGCTCAGTCATGGACGTGATGGCCGTCAGGGTTGTTTCCAGGGCCTCCAACTCGGGCACCACCTCGGCCGGGTCGCCGCCCCACTCCTGGATGACACGGGCCGCGGCGGCGATCAACCCGACGCAGATGTAGTTCTTGAGCAGCGGAGAGCGCAGGGCTGCTTCGCTGTGCGGGCGCAGATGGGTTTCGAAGAAGGCCTCGACCTGGTCGGCATCACCCGACCGCAGATAGGTCTCGATCGCTTCCTGATCGAGCCGGAGCAATTCGTAGGTGGGCACCGGCAACGCGCGCTGCGGCAACCCGGCGGCGTCTCTCTGCAGGGCGATCAAGGCCTCGACAAACGACTCGCACAACTCAGCCAGACGGGATTTGCACGCCCCGAGGCCGACGATCAGACGATAGTCGGTGGCGGCCAGGCGCCGCTCGGCCTGAACGAGGAAGACGTCGCGTTCCTCGACCAGCAAGGCCGGCGCGTTCCCCTTCATCACCAGTACCAGCTCGTCCCAATCCTTCTGCAGCAAGAAGGCGTCGGGATTATGTGCGACCAGCTCGGCCAGGATCCCCTGGATGCGCTGGTGCTCGGCAACATCCAAGGCCTCAGCGGGATCGCCCGGGGCGAGCTTGAGGACGGCAACCGCGTAACACCGGGCGACCAGGTCGAGCTTGAGCGGCGCGCACTTCTCAATCGCCTCCGCCGCCGGAATGGCGCCCACCACCAGTTTCAGCAAAAGCCGTTCGCGCAGCGCCGCGACGTTTTCGTCCAACTGGGCCTGCAGCCGGCGCATGTGCCCCTGCTCGCGCCGCTCTTCATCCAATTGCGCGCCGAGCTTTTGCAGCACCTGGTGCACCGTGCGGACCGTGATCGGTTTGAGCAGATACTCGGCGACGCCCAACCCGATCGCCCTCTGCGCATACGCGAACTCGTCGTGACCGCTCAGGATCACGATCTTGACCCACGGCATCTGTTCGCGGACGAAGCTGCTGAGCTGCAGGCCGTCGACGAATGGCATCTTGATATCGGTGATCAACACATCCGGATTGGCAGCCTGCAGCAGCGGCAGGGCCATCTCGCCGTCGGACGCCTCGCCGCAGAACTCGAAGCCGTTGCCGCGCCAATCGACGGTATCGCGAATGCCTTCGCGGGTGACGTCCTCGTCTTCGACGAAAAACACCTTATAGGGCATGCCTGGCTCCGTGGGCAGGATCGCGCGTTCAGGTTGTCGAGCCGGTCGCGTGGTGTCGATCCTAACGAACCTGGGCGGGAACGTCAACGTGTCTGGCTGGCCGGATCTCAGGCAACCTCCAGGACCGCCGGCCGCTCGAGGACCCGCCCATGGATCGACACCTCGAGCGACGGCCAGCCGGGGATCGCGGTCAGGACCTCCGGGCCGTTGGCGCCGATCAGGATCGTGTCTTCCGATTTCGCGCCCGTGATCGACGGATTCCAGGCATAGGCCTGGCCGATGGACACGCACGCGGTCGCCGTGGGTGTTGCCACGATCTCGCGCGGCTCATAGCCGGCCGGCCCGCCCTGGTGGTGCAATTGCCACTCATCCGGGAAACCGGCCGCGGCATAAGCCTGCATACCCCGGCGGAAGATGTCGCCCAGCGACGCACCAGGCCGGGTGGCCTCGATATACGTCGCATCGATCCTGGCCACGGCCTCGACCTTGCGGCGAAGATCAGTTGGCATGGCGCCGAAATGCACCAGACGCGTGATCGAACACACCAGGCCGTATTGGCGGCCGCACAGAACCAGCATCGCGTAGCGCTCGAGGGCCCGGGCCTTGGGCACCGGATGGCGGAAGTTGACGATGCGTTCGTCCGTCGCGATCAGGTTGACGACGGCCTGCACGCCCCGTCGTTCGGCCTCGAATGCCAGGCGGGCGGCGATAGCGTGCTCGGTCTGCCCGGGCTGCACCGCGCGGATCGCGTCGTCCATGGCCGCGGCACACAACCGCCCCAATCCGCGGAACCGTTCGCCCTCCGCGGGCGTGAGATCGGCGCGCAGCCGCGCCAAACCGCCGGACAGATCGGTCGCGCCGGCCAGGGGCCCGTCGCAGCCCACAGCCAGGCCGTGTGTCAGCGCCGAGACGGCGTCGGTCGTTTCGTACCAGGGGCTCGCCACGACCTCCCAACCCAGCTCACCAAGTCGCTCCTCCCGGGTCAGGCGGGGCGCTTCGATGGTATTCGTCACAGCGAAACGGCCTGTCGGCGTCAACACCAGGCTGGCGATGCCAAGACTCTCGGCCGTGTTGACATGGGTGTCGGCGCCGCCAGTGGCCCAGGCGATGCTTCCCACCCGCCGCAGAACCAGGGCGTTGAGCCCATGGGCCGCCAGGAGATCCTGTATGCGCGCCTGCTTCAGTTCGAACTCATTCATAGTGAGGTCCCAGTCTGGATTGTTTGGAAATTGTCGATTGTTATCGTTCCCGTGAACGATAACAAATCCATCATAATCCCTTCGGCACGGCAGCGCAAGCACTCAATGATCAGGGGATGATCGGCCCGTTCGATCCGGATTGTGCGGTGGTGAGCCGGCCCGTGGCACGCGCGCACCCGGCCGAGGCGCCGGACCCGGTGTGCATGCACGAGTAGTCAGTGGCATTTTGCCGCGGATTACCAGGATTTCGCGGATTTGGTCGTTGGAGTCCTGCCGGCAACGGTCCCGCTTCTTTCCGCGAAATC
>JAEURK010000291.1 GCA_016789175.1 Anaerolineales bacterium | reverse complement strand
CCAGGCCGGGCGGCGTTCGCTGATCGACGAGAACAGGTACCAGGTCAGGCGGTCGCCCACGTCGTGCGTGGTGCCTGACGCGCCAAAGCCGCTGAAGTGGCAGGTCGCGCAGGTCGGCGCCGGGAAGTCCTGCACGGTGAGCGTGCCCGGCTCGGCCTCCCAGTTCCAGTTCTGGCCGTCGGTCGAATATTTGATGCCGTGTTTGGACTCGAAGTAGATCTCCCACTGCGGGTGGTCGGGGCCGATGTGGCAGTTGTTGCAGGTCTCGGGCTTGCGCGCCTGCTCCAGGCTGAACTCGTGGCGGCTATGGCACTTCTGACACTGCCCCACCGATCCGTCCACCGCCGGTTTGCCGACGTTGTGGCAACTCTCGCAAGCAAAGCGCGTGATCTCAGGGCCCTCCATCGCCGCGATCTGGTTGCGGGCCTTGTCCGGCGCGAACTGGCCCTCCGGGATCGCCTGATACGCGGCCAGGAGCTCCTGAGACAGATCCTGGCTGCCCGCGACCGCCACATAGGATGGCAGCCCGTGGCGGCTCTGGCTGTATTGGGCGACCTCGGTCTCATGACACTTCTGGCACATCGCGGTCGTCGGCTGCGCCAGGATGTAGGCCTTCTCGTGCACCTCCGCGCCCGGGTAGTCGGCCGCGACCTCATGGCAGTCGCGGCACGTGACCTTGGCCGCCGCCATCCCGCTGTGGCCATACTGTTCGACGATGCCGGGCGTGGCGTTGCGGTGGCAGACCACGCAGGCGTCTTCGCTGTTCTCCAGCACATTGACCCGCGCCTCTGACGTCACGCCTGCGCCGCGCGGGATGACCATCGCGACGAGCGCCAGAGCGAGGACCACAATGGTCGTCACGAGGCCGGCGACCAGCAGTCGCGCTGAGCGGAGTGGGGCGGTTGGAGTTGAGTCAGTCATTGTTCTTCTTGTGCGTGCCGAGACCAACGGCGGGACAACGTGTCGGTCGCTCGTGGCCGTTGGTAGTGCCGTACTTCAGAACCGAGCTCTATCCGTTGAGCGCCTGCCAGTGTAGGGCAGATAAAGGGAGTTCGCAAGCGATGCAGGCGACGGCCCCCGCAACCTGACATCCTCGGGTCATTGACCCACCCTGACGTCGACCGTGCTCAATCGGCTGATCGCTCGCTTGGCCTGACGCGAGCGTCTCCCCAGACTGAGATTGTCGCGATCACTCACAGGTGGCGGCAGTGCGCCTGACGCAGGAGATCGGTCCGTAGGAGGTCAGGGCTGCTCAATCGCCTCCAACACGTGATTGACGCCCCTCGCGGCCAACGCCTGGCCGGCGGCCCAGGCTTCAGCAAGGTTGGCGGGGGGCAGGTGAAGCCTGAGGTCGGCGACATCACGCTCCAAGTCGTGCTGATCGGCTGGTGATAGAGGGGCGCCCAGATTCTGCAGTAGCGCCTCCGTGGCGCCCAACATCTGAGCGGACAGATCGGCTCGACCGAGGTTGAGCGCCAGGCCGGCAAGGGCTGCCATGCACTCCAGAATCCCTTGCTGGTTGCCCTGAGCCGTCTGCAGCGCCAGGCTTTCGTCGAGCAGAAGTCGGGCCCGCTCATGGTCGCCCTTGCGTCGTATCACCTGACCCAGCTTGAAGAGTGACGCGGCGATGTCAAGCACATCGCCGATCTCGCGGCAAAGGGTCAGGCTCTCCTCGTACATGGATGCGGCCCGGTCAAGGTCACCCTCCAGTCGCGCCAGATCCCCCAGTCGCACCAACTGCAGGGCCGTGTTGTCGCGGCTGCCCTGAGCGCGTGCCTGCGCCAGGACCGTTTCAAACCGGGCGCGCGCTTCGGCATAGTCCCCAAGCTGGCTGGCCACCATGCCCAGGTCGCCGGTCAGCGCCATGATCTCCAGGTCTTCGCCGCGCGCCTGGTTGATGGCCAGGCTCTCCGCAAACAGGTGACGGGCAGAGGCCGGGTCTTTCTGGTCAAAGCGAACATGGCCGAGGATGTGCAGGGCAAAGGCCAGTCCGCGGCTCTGACCCAGCTCAAGGCGTCGCCAGACCAGCAAGGCCTCCTCGAGTTGACATTGCGCCAGGGCGTAGTCACCCTGTTGCCAGGCCAACACGCTGGCCCCGTTCAAAACCGCGGCCCGGGTCTCACCCGGTTGGCTGACCTGTCGCAGGGCTTCTTCCAACCAGCGTCGGCCTTCGTGCAAGTGCCCGTGGATATACCAGAACATGGCCAACGCCGCGGCCAGGCGTGCACCATGAACGGGATCATTGCCGGAAAACGCCCACGTCAGCGCCGCGCGGAGATTGTCATGCTCGGCCGCCAGGTGCTGGAGGAAGGTCGCTTCGCTGACGACGCCCCGATAGACCCCGTCTTCTAGGCGTTCGGCCAGCGCCAGAAAGTAGGCCAGATGCCGGCGACGCACTCGATCAGCCTCGCCTTCGTTGGCCCCCAGCCGCTCCTCCGCGTATTCGCGCACTGTCTCCAGCATGGAATAGCGGCTCTCGCTCGGATGATCGGTTCGCTGCACAAGGCTGTGATCCTGCAAAGCGGTCAGGTGTTCAAGCACCGCCGTCGCGGGCTTGAACTCACTCGCCATGGACACCGCGGCATCCGCGGTCCAACCTCCTGCGAAGACGCTCAAGCAGGCCAGAAGACGTTGCTGCTCCTGGTTCAGTAGCTCGTAACTCCAATCGAGCGTGCGTCGAAGCGTTTGCTGTCGCGCCGGCCAGTCCCGCGGGCCATCCGTGAGGTGCTGGAGACGATGCTCCACCTGCACCAGCAGCTCTGCGACCGACCAGTACCTGCAGCGAGCCGCCGCCAGCTCGATGGTCAGAGGCAACAGGTCCAGTTTGTGGCAGACCGCGGCGACCAGCGCAGCGGCCTCGCCGGCCAGGGCGACATCGGCATTGACGGCCTGGGCTCGGGCGGTGAAGAGCGCCACAGCCGCGGGCGTCGCCAACGGGCGGACGTCGCGCTCGTGCTCGCCGGAGACATGCAGCGCGGCGCGGCTTGTGACCAGGATCTTCAACCCTGCCGCGGCCGCCAACAACTCGGATGCGATGGGCGCGGCCGCGAGTAGGTGCTCGTAGTTGTCCAGGATCAGGAGCAGTTGACGGACACGCAGGGCGTCCTTCACCGCCGCACTCGCGGGTTGGCCGGGCGTATCTTTCAGGCCGACGACGTCGACAACCGCAGCGACGACACGCTCGGGCTCTCGGATGGGAGATAGATCGACATACAGACAGCCGTCGCGGAAATCCGGAAGCAACCCCCGGGCGACTTCGAGGGCCAACCGGGTTTTGCCGACCCCACCCGGGCCGGTGAGGGTCACCAGGCGGATGTCCGGTTGACGCAGCAGGGCGACAAGTGCCGCCACCTCTGGCTCGCGCCCGAAAAAGGCCGTGACCGGGGCTGGCAAGTTGTTCCGGGGCTTTGTGGCAGGCTCGACCGGGATCGTGGTGAGCGGGAGGCGCAAGGGCGTGGACTCACCACGCGCGCAAGCCAAAAAAAGTGGCCGTTCGGAAGGGGGGATATCGAGAACGACAGCCAGGCGCTCGGCAATCTGACGCGACGGCCGGCGCTCGTCCGCTTCAATCTTCTTGATCGTCACGAACGCGCATCCCACCTGACGAGCCAGGGCCTCCTGGGTGAGATCCAGGGCTTTGCGACGACGGCGCAGCCAATACCCAAAGGAAGCGGTCGCAGACATGCGGCCTCCGGCCCGAGGGCGGCGAGATGCTTGTTGGCGCTCGCTGGGGCCGTTTGGCCCGCACACGATCGACGTTGTATCCGCGATTGTATCCAAAACGGCTACCCGCGTCGTCACGGGTTGTGCTGTAATCACGGCCTGAAAGGAGATCCGCTCATGATCACCACGACATCACCCGACCTGGCCCGCGACGCCGTCCGCTCGGTGCTGGACGCCTGGATCGCGGGCGTCGAGCTGGAGGACTTCGGCCAGATTGCCCAGGTGGTCGCCGGCGATGAGGATGCCCTCTTCATCAGCTCCGGCGCCGACGAGTGCCTTCGCGGCTGGAGCGCCTTGAAGGCCGCGCTGGTGGCTCAGGCGGCCGCGATCAAGAATATCCGCATCACGGCAACCGACGTGGATGTGCATCTTCTCGCTGACGGCCAGGCCGCTTGGGCGACCTCGATGTGGATGTTTGAGGGACTCCTGGGCGACCAGTCGATCTCGGCCCCCCTGCGGTGCACCTGGGTCTGCGAAAGGCGCGAAAAGGGCTGGGTCCTGGTGCATTTTCACAAGTCCATCGGTGCGACCCACTGACCGACCCACAGGGCCAGTGTAGGTCCGGACCGGTGTGGCCGATATGATGACGGTCATATCTATTTTGAGGAGCCCGATGCCAGATTACGCGCACCCCGAAAGCCTGGTCTCCACGGCCTGGCTGGCCGACCGGTTGGACACGTCTCACGCCATTGTGGTCGAGATCGTTTGGGGAGACTCGGTTACTTTCGGCCGTGCTGCCTACGACCGTGGGCACGTTCCTGGCGCGGTGGCCTGGGATTTCGAAAACGACCTCCAGGATCCCGGTCGCCGCGATATCGTGGACACCGCGGGCATCGAGAAACTGCTGTCGAACTCGGGCATCACAGCGACCACCACGATCGTTGTTTATAGCGGGCTGGATAACCTGCTGGCCACCTATGCTTTCTGGCTGCTGAAGGTCTACAGACACCGCGACGTGCGGCTGCTGGATGGCGGCAAGGCGCTGTGGTTGGCCGAAGGTCGGCCGACTACGACGACAACGCCAGGGATGGTTCCGGCAGTCTATCGCGCGTCGGCGCCCGACCGGGATGTGCGTGCCGACCGGACCGACATCCTCTGGGTCATCGGGCGCGAAGATCACAGCCTGGTCGACGCCCGGTCGGCGGAGATGTATCGCGGCCAGGACGCTGCGGGCGCCGCTCGAGGCGGGCATATCCCGGGTGCGCTCAACCTTGCGGCGGTGCGCGAGACTCACTCGGACGGTTCATTCAAGAGTTGGCGCGTGCCAACCGTTCGGCCCGACGGGACGTTCAAGGCAGTTGCAGCCTTGCAGGCTCTGTGTACGGATCTGGGCCTCCTGCCTGAACGGACGATCATCACCTACTGCGTCCGCGGCGGTCTCTCCACCCACGCCTGGTTTGTTCTGACTCAGCTCCTTGGATATCCCCGGGTGCGCGAATACGATCGTTCGTGGGCGGAATGGGGCAACCTGGCTGCGATGCCCGTCGAGGTCTAGAGCGCGTTCCCGGTTGGAAAGGACCCCGCGAAGTGATGAAGGCCGGACGAAGCCCGGCCTTCATCGCTTCGCGGGGTCCTGGTTTGTCACGTGTGCGGCGAATACGGCCAGCGCCGTCGCGCGACGTCACAAAACCAGCGGCTGCGTCGTCAATCTTTTGCAGGCAGGCAACGGCTTTGAAGCCCTTCCTGCCGCAAGGAGATCAAGATGACGACAGCGAAATTGATCGTGCTCGGCGCCGGATACGGCGGCTTGTTGGCAGCCCTCCGCCTGGCGCGACTCACCCGCCGCCAGGGAGCCACCGTGACGTTGGTGGACCAGGCCGCGGTGGCGCCAGATCGGGTCCGCCTGCACGAGACTCTCGTGCGCGACGTGCCATCCCGACGCCTGGCCGACCTGGTGCGCGGCAGCGGCGTGCTCTTTCAGCAAGGTCGAGTCGACGCGCTGGACCTCAACCAACACACGGTGTCGATCACGACGGCTGATGGTCCACGCCAGCTCCATTACGATCGGCTGATCTATGCGCTGGGGAGCTTCACCGACCGTGACGTGATCCCAGGCATCCGCGATCATGCCCACACACTTGCGCCGGCCGCGTCGGCGCAGGTGCGGGCCAGGATTCGCGAACTGGCAGCGACACGCGGGCGGGTGTTGGTCTGTGGCGGCGGCCTGAGCGGGATCGAGGTCGCCAGCGAGATCGCTGAGGCCTATCCGGAGCTGCAGGTCACCTTAGCCACCGCCAGCCAGATCGGGTCCGGGTTGTCGCAGGCCGCTCGTACGCATATCGCAGCGGTCCTTTACCGCCTGCACGTGTCCGTGCGCGAGCAGACCCGCATCCTGGCGCTGGAGGCCGGCATGGCGAGGACAGCGACGGATCGCCTGCCGTTCGACCTTTGCCTGTGGGCCGGGCCCTTCGCCGTGCCCCAGATCGCGCGACAGGCGGGCCTGGACGTCGATCCGGGTGGCCGGATCCTGGTGGATGACGGGCTCCATTCGCTGTCACATCCCGAGGTCAGCGTGGTCGGGGATGCAGTGGCGCTGGGCGGCGCTATTCATCGACACGTTCGCCCGGCGTGCGCCACGGCCACGGCCATGGGCTCCTACGTCGCTAGCGCTATGGCCGCTGAACTCACAGGGCGTGGCAGTCGCCCCTTTCGGATGGCGTACGTGGGCAAGTACGTGAGCCTGGGGCGGCGTGAAGCGGTGGCCGATTGGGTCCGACCCGACGACCAGCCCCGCGAACGAATCTGGACCGGCTGGCCGGCCGTATGGTGGAAGAGCCTGGTGATCACGGCCGTGGGCGTCTGGGGCCAGATCCAGGCGGAGCGCTGGTGGAGCGGCAATTATCAGTTGGCCAGATGGATCGAACCGCCCGATCTGGGGCACAATAGCGGCGGCCATGAATCACTCACCAGCCCTGACCGAGTTTGAGACCCACCGCCGGCGCCTGTTTGGGCTGGCCTACCGCATGCTCGGATCGGCGAGCGATGCCGATGATGTGCTGCAGGATGCCTACCTGCGCTGGAGCGGTGTTGCCGAAACGGCCCGGGAGCCGGCAGCTTACCTGACCACCATCGTGACCCGGTTGTGTTTGGATACGCTGACCACGGCTCGAGCAAAACGCGAAACCTACGTCGGGCCATGGTTGCCGGAGCCGATCCCGGCTGAGCCCGAGGCGCTGGGCGTCGAAGGCCGCGCGGAGTTGAACGATACGCTTTCGCTGGCCTTTCTGGCGGTGTTGGAGCGGCTTACGCCTCTGGAGCGTGCCGTGTTTCTGCTCCGGGATGTCTTCGGTTACGACTACGCCGAGATCGCGGCCTTTGTGGGCCGCAGCGAGCCGGCCTGCCGCAAGGTGCTCAGCCGGGCGCGGCGGTTCGTGCGCGAGAACCGACCGCGCCTGCCGGCCTCGGCGGACGCGCACCGCGCGATTCTGAACACGTTTCTTGGGGCCATGGCGACCGGTGACACGGCCGGGTTGTTGGCGTTGCTGCACGAAGACGTGATCGTGATCGGTGACGGCGGCGGCAAGGCCTACGCCGCGCCAGAGCCCATCGCGGGTGTTGAGCTGGTGGCGCGCTTCCTGGCCGGGCTGCGCCGATCGATGCCGACCGGCTACCTCGCCGGGGTGGAGCGCATCAACGGCTGGGAAGCCCTGGTCGTCCGCTCACCCGAGGGCCGACCCTATGCCGTCTTGACGATTGAGTCGGATGGGCACCGCGTGCACGCCGTGCGCTCGGTGATCAACCCCGACAAGTTGCGGGCGCTTGTACCGCCTACATAGGTCCCGCTTCGGGTTCGACAGGACCCTAGGATCGGTTGCTGTCAACCAGGGCCAGGGTGAGGTGATCCAACAAGCTGTGAAGCCGAGCGATGTCATCGTGGGATAGGCCAGTCACAGCCAACTCGTTGACGTATTGAGCTTCCCTGGTCAAAGACTCCTTCAGTAGATGCGCGCGTTTCGTCAGCACGATGCGCGTGCGTCGCCCGTCGGTTGGGTCTCCGGTCGTCGTGATGAGGCCATCTCGTTCCATGCGCCTGAGCGTGCTGGCTACCGTCGGCTGTTCAATATCGAGCAGGTGGGCAATCTCTGCTTGGGTGACGTCCTCTTTTTCCCAAAGCACGAGCAACAGCCTGAACTGGCCAATGGTGACGTTGTGGCTCGCCAACCGTGCATCCAGGGCTTGCGCGAACAAGTGAGCCAGTCTGTAGAACTTGTAGCCCAGGCTGTTGACTCGCGAAAACTGAGACCGGATCGGCTTGTCCTTCCGTCCCATGTTTGCCCTCCGTCGGCTCCAACTACATGCTTGCTTTCTGCTCGTGACTCCGGCCGCGATTGAGCCATTTGATGACGAGCGGCTGCTGCCACATGACGAGCCCGCTCACAATGAGCACGGGTATCACAACAAACTGGACAACGGCGGCGAAAGTGTCATTGAGACGTAATGGCGAATACGCGAAAGCAGCGATGATCACGGCAATCGCGAGGTGAACCAGCCGGACAACGTTGCGAAGCTGCTTATTCGACATAGTGTCCTTCTCTAGATGAACGCGTTTCGACGAGCAGCCGAAACAAACAGTAACGAGAAATATAGTATGCTATATATATTGGGCTGTCAACCCGGAATTGGAAGGGGTGGCTGATCACATCCTGAAGTCATGGACTGTGGCCTGGCGCCCAGCGAGCTACGGCGGATGAACGCAACCGGGGGCGCACGCAGTTGGTGCCGGCCGCTGTGTGGGGGGCCCCGCTGCCGGGGCCACATCGAATGCCCCTGACCCAGAGATCCTGGATATGACGAATGTCATGGTCATTCGGGGGACGGGAACCTAGACTTAGCCTGGGGCTATTTGATGTCCGGCTTTCACTGGTATTGCAGTTCTCTTGGAGATGGGCTCTGGGCGCCGCTCGCGATTAACGAGCTTCAAGCCGCCTTTGATCAGATTTTTGAGGCAGCGGGCCGGCCGGTCGGCATGGCCGTTTTCGCACGTCATATCTCGGAAGGGCGCCTCCAGTGCGAGGTGATGGCCTACTTTTCGCCGGCCGCTTCTGAAGTTGCCCTTCGCCACGGGGCCAGCCCTTGTGCCTGTCCTACTCGAACGGAGTTGAGGCTTGTCGCGGGCTCACCTGAGTCCTGGGCGGCGCTGTTTCCGGAGGCTGAGCCCTGTGTCGACGACTGCGCCGACGCCCATCAGGGAGTGTGACAGGATGGCAGGTCATTCCACGCCGGACCCACAGGTGCTGGTGATTGGTGCCGGGATCGCCGGCCTGACCGCAGCCTTTGTGCTGCAACAGAGAGGCGTCTCGGTCAGAGTGTTGGAATCGACCGCGCGCGTCGGCGGGCGGATGACGACCGATCTCGTCGGTGGTCGGGTGATCGATCGCGGGGCGCAATTCCTGTCGACCGGATACCCCATGCTGTCAAGCCTGGTTCGACGACTTGGCCTATCGTCCGAGTGGGTGCGCACAACGCCGTGGACGGCCGTCGTGCGCGAGGGTCGAGTCATCCGATTCCGCTATGACGATCCGCTGTCGTCGCTCTGGAGCGGGCTTCTGCGCCCCCAGGAAATCTGGACGCTCGCCCGCCAGAGCCTGGGTGCGCTATCGACCGTTCGGCGGCCCATCAACGACTATGGGCGTTGGTCTGACGTGGATGTGACGGACGCCGCCAGTTGGTACGACCAGCAATTCGGCCCGTGGATGACCGAGTATTTGGTCGAGCCGATGTTGCAGGGGTTCTACTTTCAGTCACCGGAGGAAACGTCGTGTGCCCTTCCGAGGGCCATCGCCGGTTTCCTCACCCAGGGCGCGCATACCTCCACCCTTCGAGGTGGGATCGGACGGCTACCGAGCGCGTTGGCCCAGCATCTCGACGTCTGCCTCAATCAAGCGGTGTTGGCGATTGAGCCTCAACGCGACAGCGTGGCGATCGAGACACCTGAGGGCTGGATTCAGGCCGGACGAGTCATCCTGGCCATTCCGGCGCCCCAGGCCCTGCAACTCCTACGCTCAACGTCCGAGGCGGAGCGACTCCTCCTCTCGACGACCTATTCGTCCACGCTGAACCTGTCCTTGGGGCTGGACGGCGGCTGGCGGCCGCCCGATTCCCTCAACGACGTCTATGGTCTATTGATCCCGCGCCTGGAACGCAGACGGATCGCGGCTGTTGCCTTCGAAAAGGCCAAGGACTCGGCTCGGACACTCGATGGGCACCTCGTCAACGTGATGGTGGACGGACGTTCAGGGGCCGAAATGATCGCCTGGGACGAGGCCCGCATTCTCCAAGAAATCCTGCAGGAACTTGACCGCTGGCTGCCTGGTGTGAGCGGGGCGGTCGACTTCCATCGTCTGTATCGTTGGGAGCGGGCCGAACCGAGATCTCCGGTTGGACGGGCCAGTGCTATTGCGCACTATCGCGCGGTTGCATCCACCGACCAGCGGCTTCTTTTGGCCGGCGACTACATGAGTATGCCCTTCACCGAGGGGGCCGCTGAATCGGGACGCTGGGCCGCCCATCGTGTTCTGCACCACCTGGGCCAGGATGTCGCGTGATTCGGTTATCCGCGCCGCACGAATCGCTTTGAAACAGTTCGGCGGCCAACCACAGCGAATGTCGCTTGAGGTTGACGCGTCGGCATCCGGCGATCACATTCTCGAGGAAGGTTGCCATGCCAATTGATTGGTCGAAGGTGTTCGATACGGCGATCGATATCACCGTTGCTGTGGGGCAGGCGGCGATGCAAATCGCCGTCATGGATGCCGCCATCGATAAGTGTCGGGGGCTGAAGGCGCAAGACGTGACCGTCGGGTTTTCGCGCGAGGTGGCGCAGATGCCCGCGGAAGTCTGGGATGCCTGGCAATCACGCCTGGCCTATTTGGCGAATGTCCAAAGCGACGCGACTGCAGCGGGAATGCTGACCGTCGGCGCGCTGACCCGTTCTGAACTCACTCGGGTCGGCCAGTTAATGGAGTACGCAGAATCACGGGATCTTGATCAAGTCGTTACACTGGCCCTGCAACGGATGCAGGATCAGGAACTACCCGAACAAATCTGTTTCTATATGGCGCTGGCCGCGACCGGTGAACGAGATCTGCGGGCGGACCTGATCGTCAAGCGTCTCGTGCGCCGTTTGAGGTCTGGCTAGGTGTTGCGCGCCCGAGTGCTGGGCCAGACGGCAGGATGCCGATTCCCAACGCTCAGTTCGTATTGCCGGCCTTGCGCTGGCAGGATCAGGAAGGAATGCCGCGCAATGACATCATCTGACAGCACACTGGCGCCGATCGTAGCCGTGCTCCAGGAAGCCTTCCCGGTAGAAGCCGAGCTACTTGGCGACGAAGTAGTGGAAGATATCGCAGCCGGACATGCTTTTGGACGGGCTGAGGGGGGATCGTCCATCGACCTTGGAACCACGATGGCTGCGCTGACTGTCGCCGCGCAATTTGCCGTGGCGGCCCTCGAGTTGTACACCCTACTCAAGAAGAATGATAAGGAAGCGCCGACTTGTGCG
>JAEURK010000267.1 GCA_016789175.1 Anaerolineales bacterium | reverse complement strand
CCCTCGGTTTTCGCCAGTCTTCTCCCAACAGGGCTGAGCAGTTTCACATCCGCGGCAAAGAAACACCGACAAGCGGTGTGTGTAATCCCGCCAACGCACAGGGTCAGTGGCTCAGCCGGTACGCAGTTTGGCAGAACTGAGGTGTCAGGCGCCGCGTTTGGCCACAAGAACGGTCAGATCGTCGGTCAGCGCCGCGCCCTGGCCGTAGCCGATGACGTCGTCCACCAACGACTCGGCAATCCGCGTGGCCGGCTCGGCGAGCCTCCGGGCCACCGCAGCGCGGAACGCCCCGGCGGGATACGGTTGCCCGCCCGGCTCAACGGCATCGGTGACACCGTCACTGTAGATCACCAGGGCCGATCCCACCGGCAGGTGAACCAGACGCTCCTCGATATCCAGGCCGTCCAGGGCACCCAGGAAGCGCCCGCGCCCACTCAGGCGCGAGACCCCGCCGTCAACGGTGAAGAGCAGCGGCTCATCATGCCCGGCACGCACATAGCGCAGCGACCCGTCGGTGAGGTCGAGTTCACCGTAGAAGGCGGTCACGAACATGTCCGACTCGGGCGCGATCTCGCGCAGCCCTTGATGCACGCGCGTCACAACCGCGGCCGGCCCCGGGCTTGTGCGGGCGTGGGCCAGGAACAACGTGCGCGTCACGGCCATGAACAGGGCGGCCTGCACGCCCTTGTCGGAGACGTCGGCCAGGAGCAGCGCGACACGGTCGGCGCTCAGCCGGATGACGTCATACAGGTCTCCGCCGACATGACGAGCCGGCAGGTTTCGGCCTGCAAATGTGAAGGACCCGAGCGACTCGAACGGCGCCGGCAGAAGGCTGCGCTGCACGGCGCCGGCGATCGTCAGTTCGTGCTCGAGGCGTTCCTTCTGAAGCAAACCGGCCTGGGCCGCTTGAAGCGAGTCGAGCGCGGCCTTGAGCGCGAGGTTGGACGTCTGCAACTCGACCAGGGCGGCTCGATCGGCAGATCGCACGTTAGCCACCAACCCGCGCACGATGGCCAGGGCCAGGCGCGGCCGGTCGACCAGCATCGCTTGAAACGCGGCCTCGGTGACCTCGAGCACCGTCGCGCCACCGAGCGCGGTCGCGGTCGCCGAGCGCGGTTTGCCCTCCAGCAGCCCCATCTCGCCGAAGAACTCACCCCGCTCCCGGACCGCGACGGTTCGCGTGATGCCGGTTCCCAAATGCTGGGTCAACGCGACGGCGCCGCGCGTGATGAAGAAGAACGTATCCGCCGGGTCGCCCTCGCGGCAAAGCAATTCGCCGTCGCCGTACCGATGTAACCGACCGGTGGCGAGCAAGGTCTGCGCATCGGCCGGGTCGGCCCCGGAAAAGGCGCGCGCGATCAGGCGGGCGAGTTCGTCGTCCGTGGGGTCTTCTGAGTCGAACATGAATGCCGCGCGTCAGCGGGTCGTCCGGCGCTTGTTCGCCGGCTTGGCGGCTGACGTCTTCGTCTTCGTTCGGGGCGCGGCCGGCCTGGCCGCCTTCTTCGGGCTTGCCGACTTTCGGGTTGACGCCGCTGGCATGGCCTTCGGCGCCGCGGCAGCCGGTTTGACTGGCCTGGTCGACGTTTCCGCCCTTTCGGGCGCGGTCTTGACCGGCGGTTGGGCTTCGGTCGCTTTGGCTGGCGCCGGCGCGTGGACCTCGACCGGTCGTCCGGTCGATCCACGGCGCAGATCGCGCTCGTCGAGCCACGCCAGCAACTTCTCGGCCGGCCAGGTATTAATCACGCGGTCGCTCGTGGCCCAGGCCCGCCGGGCCGTCAACACGCCGTACTGGGCATGACCGAACCAATCCGTGGCGTGGGCATCGGTGTTGATGGCCAGCAGACAGCCCAACTCCAGGGCGCGGCGGGCATAGACGTCGTCGAGGTCGAGCCGCTCAGGGTTGGCGTTGATCTCGAGCGCCACACCGGCCTCAGCCGCAGCTTTGAAGATGACCTCAAAGTCCAGATCGGCCCCATCGCGGTTCGGCAGTCGCCGCCCGGTCGGGTGGCCGATGATGTCCACATTGTGGTTGCGGACGGCATTGAGCAGACGCGCCGTGATGCGCTCGCGTTCCTGGCCCAGCGACGTGTGCAAGGACGCCACCACCAGATCCAGATCGCCCAGCACGTCGTCGGTGAAATCGAGCGTGCCATCGGCCCGAATCTCGACCTCGGTGCCCTGCAACAACACGAAGCCCGGGCCGAGTTGAGCCTGCGCGCCGTCGATTTCGCGCCGCTGAGCGCGCAGCCGCTCGGGCGTCAGGCCGTTAGTGACGCCCAGCCCGTAGCTATGATCGGTGACAGCCAGACACTTCAGCCCGTTGAGCCGCGCGGCCTGCGCCATCTCCAGGATCGAGCCCTTGCCATCGCTCCAGGTGCTGTGCGTATGCAGATCACTCTGAATGTCGCGCAATTCGACCAGACGCGGCAGCTTCCCGGCGCGTGCCGCCTGGATCTCGCCGCGATCCTCGCGCAACTCCGGGGGGACGTAGGCCAGACCGAGGGCCCGATACACGTCGGCCTCGGTCGCGCACAGCACTTCCGTGCCGTCGGCGCGTACCAGGGCGTGCTCGTTGAGCGAATAGCCCTGGTCCTGCGCGATCTCGCGCAGGCGGACATTGTGATCTTTGCTGCCAGTGAAGTATTGCAGCAACGTGCCGTAGCGCTCAGGGGGCAGCACGCGCAGATCCGCCTGCAGGCCGTTCTCGAGCACCACTGAAGTTTTGGTCGGGCCCTGACCGAGGACGCGCGCGACCTGCGGCAGGGTCATGAAGGCCGCCATCACCGGCCGCGAGTCGACCGCGGCCACAATGAAGTCAAGATCACCGATGGTCGAGCGGCCGCGGCGGAGACTGCCGGCGGGTTCGGCCGCAACCACGCCCGGCATCGCGCGCAACATGCGCGCGATCTCGGCCGCGATCGGCCAGGCCCGGCCGAGCGGCACCCGGCCGGTGGCCCGCTTGAGGCTCTCGATGCCGACCAGGATCTTGGTCTCGGACTTCTCGCCCATGCCCGGCAGGTCGCGCAATTCGCCGGCACGCGCGGCCCGCTCGAGGTCGGCCAGGGTCGTGATGTTGAGCTTCTTCCAGACCAGCGACACGCGTTTGGGCCCAAGATCGGGCACCTGCAGCAACTCGGTCAGTGTCGCCGGGACTTCGGCCTGCAATTTATCGAGGAAGGTGAGTTTACCGGTCGTGAGCAGCTCGTCGATCTTCTCGGCGATCGCCTGGCCGACGCCCGGGATCTCACGCAGCCCGCCTTCGCGCCACACATCCTTGATCGGGCGAACGTTGTCGCGAATCGTATCGGACGCCTTGCGATAGGCCAGGATCTTGTAGATCACCTCGCCCTTGATTTCGAGCAGATCCGCGATGCGGGCGAAGATGTCGGCAAGCTCTTTGTTGGAGAGAAAGTGAGTCATGGCCTAGTTGAGTCCCGCGAAATTCTGCACGATCAACCACTGGCGGCCGTTGAAAGCCAGGCCGACACCGACGTACGCATAATAAGGGCTGAGGATGTTGCGCGCATGCGGCGGGTCGGTCATGAACCACGCCATGGCCGTCTCGACGTTCGCGGGCGGCGCCTTGATGGTGCCATACCAGTTCTCGCCCACGAAGTTGCTCGTAAAACCCGCCGCGCGGATCATCACGGGCCCAAGCGACTCCCCGGTTGCCGGATCACTATGACCCGTGTAGCCGCGCGCCACCATGTCATCGACCCGGCCCTGCGCCACGCTCATCAACAATGGGTCACGCACCAGGGGCGCGATCCCCGCCGCTGCGCGCTGCAGGTTGATGAGATCCACCATGTACACGGCCGCCGCATACGCATCGCCCTCGGGCGGCGCCGCCGCCACACCGGCTGTGGCAGTCGGGACACTGACTTCGATCGTCGCCGTCGGGTCCGGTCCGCCGGGCGCCGGCGTGTCGGTTACGACAACAACCACCGGAGGCGCCTGGGTCGGACCGACCGCCACCGCCCGAGTCGGTTGTGCCAACGCTGCACTCCCCACATCGGATGCGGTCGAACCGACGGCGGTCGGCGTGATCGGAGTCGGCGTCAGGTACGGGAGCGGTGTGGGCAGCGGCGGAGTGGCCGTCGGCTGCGACAAGACGGGCTCGGTGGCGACTTGCACCACCGGCGCGGCCGGCAATATCGTCGGTTGGTCGGGCAGCACAGCCACCTCAGCCACCGCCGCCAGATCCGCCGGACCGGGTGTCAGGGGCTGGACGGCGCAGGCGCTGACCAGGCAGGCAACCCAACTCCACTGGAAAACGTGACGCCAGGCACTCATCGGCGGTGAATTATACGCGTGATACGTCGCTTAACCGGCTCGATCTTGAGAATCCTTAAAAATGCTGGGATAACCCCCTCTTGGAAGTGGGGACAGCCCCTGACGCTGCTGTATACTGGGTCAGGCTATGCGTTTCTCTTCCCCACCCGACCCCAAGGCCTTTGCCTCGAGCGTGTATGCCATCGTGCGCGCCATCCCGCGCGGCAAGGTGATGACGTATGGCCAGGTCGGGATGCGCATCCCGCCGCCCGGAAATATGCCGGCCGATCAGTACCTGCGCGCGGCGCCGATCTGGGTCGGCGGCGCCATGGCCAATGCACCCGACGACGTCCCATGGCAGCGCGTGATCAACAGCCAGGGCAAGATCAGCCCACGACCGGGCCTGGGGCCGGCCGTCCAGCGTCAGATGCTCGAACGCGAGGGGGTCACATTCGATGCCAGGGAGCGCGTCGATCTCAAGCGCTTCGGCTGGGCAGGGCCGGATGCACCCGAACAACCCAGCCTGATCTGACCGTTCGCGGTCGACCGACACCCGGGAGCGCGCTGCGTGCCTCACGAATACGTCGCCAATCTTCATATGCATACGCCGTACTCGGACGGCGAGTGGTATCACACCGAGATCGCCGAAGCCGCCCTGAAGGCCGGCCTGGATATCATCTGCGTCACCGATCACAATGTCTGGGTCGACGGCCCCGAGCGCTATTACGGTAGCGGGGATCGGCGGGTCCTCGTCCTCGTCGGCGAGGAGATCCATGACGCAGCCCGACAGCCCCAACGCAATCATCTCCTGGCCTACAACGCACAGCGTGAGCTGGCCGAGCACGCCTCGGACCCGCAGGCCCTGATCCAGGCCGTCAACGCCGCCGGGGGGTTGTCCTTTTTGGCGCACCCCTTCGACTCCAACGTCCCTCTCTTCAATTATGAGGAGATCTCGTGGGTCGACTGGCAAGTACAGGGCTTTACGGGGCTCGAGATCTGGAATTACATGTCGAGCTGGGCCGCGCTGTTGACCTCGCGCCAGGCGACTGTGCAATACGCGTTCAAGCCCGAGCTCGGCATCATCGCCCCCCGTCCGGAAGTGCTGGCGAAGTGGGATGAACTCCTGACCGCCGGCCAGCGTGTGGTCGCCATCGGAAACGCCGACGCCCACGGGACCGAGTTTGCGCGCTGGGGCCTGCGGCGCGTCCTGTTCCCCTACGAATTCTTGTTCCGCCAGATCAACACCCACGTGCTGACGCCCACCGAACTCGTCGGCGAGCTGGCGCAAGACCGGGCCCTGGTGACGGATGCGCTGCGCAACGGCAGTTGCTTCGTCGGATACGACGGCATCGGGTCGACCCGCGGCTTTCGTTTCACCTGCCACTATGAGCGCGCCAGCCAGGGCATCGGTGCGACTGTCGAGAATCGGGCGGGCGTTACCCTGCAGGTCGTCACCCCGGCCCCCTGCACCATCCGCCTGATCCACAACGGCCAAGAGATCGCCGCCTGGCACAACACAACCGGCGCGACCCACATTCTGTCGGCCCGAGTCACGGGTCCGGTGCGGGTCGAGGCCTGGCGACCGTACCTGGGCCAAACCCGCGGCTGGATCTTCAGCAATCCCATCTATCTGGTCTGAGGCTTCCGTCCACGCTCGACGAACATGCAAAGTGCCCGGCTGTGAGCCGGGCACTTTGCATCCCAGAGGGGGAATGGAGAGAGAATTGGAGATCGCACTTTCGGGATGTGGGACGGTCCCCAGGCGCGATCGAGGTGACGATTACTCAGCCCGCACAGGATCGCTGATCGGCGCCCGCACAATCGGGGTGGGCGTCGGGTCGATGGAAAGCTTGGGCTCGGGCAGCAGCCCGTACTGCACGCTGGCCGTGGCCACCGGGGCCAAAGGCGCTGTGGCCTTGATCAACGCTCCCCGGGCGTAGGCTTCCGCCGACATGACCCGCACGTCCAACAGGTCGAGGGCCAGGGTGGCGCTGCGATCCACAGCCGCCAGGAAGGCCGCCGGTCGCCAATCCCCACCCGAACACCCCAGCGCCAACCCCCAGACAAAGCTGAAAGCCAGGGCATAGCTCACCAGCAGGTTGCGCCAATTCAGAGGCGTGCGGATCAGGGTTGCGGACATGGAAGGCTCCTCTACGTTCGGGCTGACACTGTTGAGTATAGGGAGACGCGCCCGACATGCCATAAACCTGGCCTAAAGGCGCCGTGGAAACGCCGTTAACGGCCTCAAGTAAAGGTTGGAGCCTCCAGCTGGACTTCCCATCCGTTTCCAATAATTGATGAGCGTTTGATGAGCCGCGTAACCTTCAACCCTCCTTAACCAACCTTCAGACATACCGGACATGCTAAGACGAATTTGACCGATATGTCTCGAAAGAAGCCTCGAATCCTGCTGTACTCGCACGACACGTTTGGCCTGGGACACCTGCGCCGAACGCTTGCGATCGGCCACCAACTCGCTCAGGATCTGCCGACGGCCCATCAGCTGCTGGTGACCGGCTCGATGGTCGCCGGGGCTTTTGCGCTCCCACGCCAGCTGGACCTGCTCAAACTGCCCGCCCTGAGCAAGCGCTCGAGCGGCAAGTACGTGGCGCGCGCGCTGCCGCTCAAACTATCCGACACCCTGCGCTGGCGCGAGCGCCTGCTGCTCGATGCCCTGACGAGCTTCGCGCCCGATGTGGTGCTGGTCGACAAGGCCCCGGCCGGCGTCCAGGGCGAGCTTCTGCCGCTCTTGCGCCACGTCAAGACCTGGATGCCCAAAACCCGCCTGGTGCTGGGGATGCGCGACATCGAGGACGATCCGGCCACGACCGCCCGCGAATGGTCCGAGTGGGACATCCCACGTTTGCAGGCCGAGGTCTACGATCACATCCTGTATTACGGCGATCCAACCGTCTTCAACCCCGCGGACGCCTATGACATGTCGGCGGCGGCGCGGGCCAGGTTGGTGGCGTGCGGCTATCTGGGCCGCAGCCTGAATGAAGTGGATCGTCCGACCGAACACGTCCGGCGCGAGCTGGGTCTGACCGACCAGCCTCTGGTGGTCGTGACGGCCGGCGGCGGCGGCGATGGTTTCGCGCTGTTGCGCGCGATCACCGACGCCGTGGTCGGATGGCCCGGCGGCGCGCCCTTCCACGCCCTGGTCGTTACCGGTCCGCTCATGGCCGCCAACAAACGCCAGGTCTTACGCCAGGCGCAGGCGGCCTCCGATCGCCTGACCGTGCTCGAGTTCACACCACGTCTGTTCACCTACATGGCCGCCGCCGATCTGATCATCGGCATGGCCGGCTACAACACCGTGGTCGAGGCGCTCAGCCTCGGCAAGCGCACCCTGTATGTGCCACGCACCCGGCCACGCCAGGAACAACTGATCCGCGCCGAACGCCTGGCGGACCGCGGCTGGGCGCGCCTGATCCTGCCCGAGGCGCTCAGCGCCGACACGCTGGCGGCCCAGATCACGCTCGCGCTATCCGGTCCGGCCCCGCACATCACGGCCAGCCTGGACGGGCTTACGACAGTCGGTGCGACAATCGCCGGTCTGTTCGACCTTCAACCGCAATCCGCGCTCGCCCTTGGGAGACCCGCATGACCCGCATCGCCTACATCCTGAAGATGTACCCACGCTTCTCGGAGACCTTCATCGTCAACGAGATCCTGGAGCTCGAGCGCCAGGGCATCGAGGTGCGCATCTATGCGCTGATGCGCCCGAACGACGGCCGATTCCATGCCAGCCTGGCCCGCGTGCGGGCCTCGGTCGTGTATGTGCCCGAGTTTCCGCTGTCGCAGGTCGGCGCGCTCTGGCGCCCGCACAAGGCCGTGTTCGGGCGCAACCGCAAGCTCTACCTGAACACCCTCAAGCACGCAGCGACCCGCGGCCACACCGGGGCGCTCAAGCGCTTCCTGCAGGCGGGCTTCGTCGCGGCGCATCTCGCCCACCACCCGGTTGACGCGCTGCATGCGCACTTCGCCTCGAGCGCCACCCGGGTCGCCAACTATGTTGCGCGCCTGACGGGCATCCCGTACAGCTTCACGGCTCACGCCAAGGACATCTTTCACGAGGAGGTCAACGCCGCCACGCTGCGCAGCAAGATCCGCGATGCGCGTTTCGTCGTGACGGTCAGCGACTTCAATCGCGACTACCTCAATGAGCTGATGGGCACGGTCCGGTCGGACGTACGCCGCCTGTACAACGGCGTCGACCTCGACCTGTTCAAGGCGACGTCCGATGTGGCACGCGATGAGCGCCGGATCCTGGCGGTCGGGCGCCTGGTCGAGAAGAAGGGCTTCGGCGATCTGCTCCTGGCCTGCAAGGTCCTGGCGATCCGGGGCGTCGACTTCAAATGCGAGATCATTGGCCAGGGCCCGCTCGAGGCGACGCTGCGGGCCGAGATCGAACGGCTCGAACTCAAAGACCGGGTGGTCCTGATCGGTCCGCGACCGCAGGACGAGGTGTTGCAGGCCTATCGGCGCTCCGCGATCTTCGCCCTGCCCTGCATCATCGGCGCCGATGGCAACCGCGACGGCCTGCCGACGGTGCTGCTCGAGGCGATGGCCACCGGCACGGCCTGCGTGTCGACCGACGTCACCGGCGTGCCCGAGATCATCGACCACGACGTCGACGGTCTGGTGGTGCCTCAAAACAACCCGAACGCCCTGGCCGACGCACTCGAACGGCTGCTGGTCGAGCCGGCCCTGCGTGAACGTTTCGCAATCGCCGGCCGGGCCAAGGTGGAGCGCGACTTCGATGTCCGCCAGAGCGTTGGGACCTTGCGACAGTGGCTGTCCGAGACCGGCGTTCCCGAGCCGGTGACGCTGCCGGTCGAGGCGGCCCAGAGCGCGATCATGGTAGAGCCGTCATGAGGATCCTGTATCTGTGCGCCGATCCAGGCATCCCGGTCCGTGGCCACAAGGGCGCGGCCGTGCACGTCCGCGCGATGTGCGCGGCCCTCAGCCGCCTCGGCCACGACGTGACGCTCATCGCAGCCCGGATCGGTCCGACGGACGGGCCGCAACCGGCCGCGCGCGTGATCGACGCCTCGGGCAGCGACGACGGCTCGGGCGCCGGGCCCAGCGCTGCCGCCCGTGTGGCCATGCGCGCGCAGGAACTGCTGGCGATCGAGTCCTTTGATTTCGTCTACGAGCGTTACGCGCTGTGGAGCGCGATCGGCTCGAGCCTCGCGAAAACCAATGGGCTGCCGTTTGTGCTCGAGGTCAACTCGCCCCTGATCGACGAGGCCCGTGAGCATCGTGGCCTCGATGACGTGGCGGCCGCCCAGGCCGTCGCGCGCGCGCAATTCTCGGGCGCGGCCCGGCTGGCGCTCGTCTCCGAAGCGCTGCGCGCGCACGTCCTCGGTCTGGGTGCCGACCCGGCGCGCGTGGAGATCGTCCCCAACGGCGTCGACCCGATCGCCTTCCATCCGGCGGTGATCGGCACGCACATCCGTCGGCGGCTGGGTTTGCAGCAGCGCCACGTGATCGGCTTTGTCGGGCGCCCGCGGCCGTGGCACGACCTGCCGACGTTGCTGGCGGCGGTCGAGAGCCTCCACGTGCAGGACCCGGCTTATGCGCTCCTGCTGGTCGGCGACATGCCCGACGACGTGAAGGCCCTGGCCGCCCGCCGCCCCGACCTCGTGTTCCTGACCGGCGCGCTCGATCACGACCGCGTGCCCGCGCACATCGCGGCCATGGATGTCGCGGTCTCGAGCCATCACGCCCGCGACGACTTCTATTTCTCGCCGCTCAAGCTGTACGAATACCTGGCCTGTGGCATCCCCACGGTCGCGGCCGACATCGGACAGCAGGCGGACGTGCTCCGCGAGACTGACGGTGGCTGGCTCTACCCGCCGGGCGACTCCGCAGCCCTCGCGGAGCGCATCAGCCAGATCCTGGCTGAACCCGAGGACTCTCGCAGCCGGGCCTGGCAGGGCGCGACGGCGGTTCTCGGTCGCTACACCTGGGACCAGAATGCCGCGCGGGTTTGCGATTGGATCGCACCCGAGCCTGCTCCGGTCGTTCCGATGACGGGGCCGATCCGGCGCACACCGCTGCTGGACCCGCGGCTGCGTCAGCGCCTGTTTCGCGCCACGCGCAAGGATCTGGTCGCGCCGTTTATCGCGCGCGGGCTTGGCGAGCGCGCCCCGGCCGAACTGGCTGTAACCGCCATCGACGTCCTCAAGTACAAGCCGCGCCGCCGGGCCGTTCTACGCTACCACCTGGTTGGCGCACCGTGGGCACACGTGATCGGCAAGGTCTTCCGCGACGATCGCGCCGGCCGGCTCTTCGACATTCAGGCTCACCTGTGGGAAAGCGGCTTCGGGCCGCAGGCCGAGGACGGTATCCGCGTGGCGGAGCCGATCGCGGTGATCCCGGAGCTGCGCGCCTTTCTGCAGGAGCAGGTGCCCGGACAGACGCTTAACGAACTGGCCGGGACCGGCGTCGCGCTCGACCGACAGGTGGAGCAGGCCGCGGTCGGTTTGGCCAAGCTGCACGCCGTCGCCTGGCAGCCCGATTGGACGCCACTGAACCCGTACACCCTCGACACCGAAGTCGCGCAGCTCGGCATATATGCGGCCGATCTGACCGCGCTTCGACCGGACCTGACCGCCGACATGGCCGATCTACTCGAGGCGCTGCGCGGCTGGGCTGGACAGCTGCCGGCTCCGGCCCAACTGCGCCCGGTCCACCGCGACTTCTACTACAGCCAGGTCCTGGTCGACGGCCCGAGGCTGGCGCTGATCGATTTCGACCTGATCGCTCTGGGCGACCCCGCGATCGATGTCGCCAACTTTCTGGCGCATCTGACATTCCTGGGGCTCGACCTTGCCGGTGATGCGGATCGGCTTCGCCCGCAGGCCGAGCGCTTCCTCACCGCCTACCGGCGGCGACGCGCCACCCAGCCGGGGTTTGAGGCCCGGGTCGAGTTCTACACAGCGGCAACCTATTTCCGTCTGATGAACGTCGTGGTCGGCCGACCGGCGCTGACCCACCTGGTCGACGCCCTGCACCGCCTGACGTTGAAGGCGCTGCTCCCGGCCTGAGGAAACCATGGCAAAGAAGCCCAAGCGACGTGCCCGGCGCGACATCCCGATGCTTGGGATCGACGTCCGGTATCTGACCTATCTGCGGCCGCATGGTTTCCTGCTGGCGACCTCGATCGTGCTGATCCTGCTTGTGGCCGGCTTGGAGACGCTCGCGCCGTGGCCGGTCAAGTTCATCATCGATCACGTCATCGGGGCCCATCAGGCGAAATCGGGAGTCGAGTCCGCGGTCGTCGACGGCCTGCACGCGATCGTCGGCCAGGATCCCCGCGTGCTCACGGCCGTGCTCGGCGCGGCCTTGCTGGGTCTGACCGTCCTGCAGGGCCTGGCCGGCTTCGGTTTCGAATTTCTGAACGGCATCATCCAGGAGAAGGCCACGTTCCAGCTGCGATCCGACGTGTTCGCGCACGTGCAGCGTCTGCCGGTCGAGTTCTACGACCAGGGCCGCATTGGCGATCTGGTCAAGCGCATGACCGACGACACCGGCAAGGTGATGACCGCGCTGGTCAGCAATCTAGGCGAGGTATTGATCAACCTCGTCAAGTTCGCGAACTTCGCGGCCGTGATGCTACTGATCAACTGGCGCTTCTCGGTCATCGTGCTGGCCTATGCGCCGCTGCTGCTCTTTCTCTTCATCGGGTTCCGGCGCACGATCCGGGCCGTTTCCAAAGAGGCGCGCACCCAGGAAGGCCTGATGCACAATCACGCGCTCGAGACCGTGGGCGCGATCCGAATCGTCAAAGCCTTCGGCCGCGAGGATTTCCAGCGCGAGCGCTTCGATGCGCACAGCCAGGATCGCGCGCGCGCCGGCGTACGCACCGCGCGCTGGGAGGCGTCGTTCAGCCCAGTCGTCGACTTCATCGAGGCGGCCAGCACGGCGGCCGTGATCTGGTACGGGGTGTCGCAGGTCCTGATCGGGTTGCTGAGCGTCGGCGAGCTGATCCTGTTCCTGGCCTACCTCGGGTCGATCTACAAGCCGCTGAAGAAATTCGGGTCGCTAGCCGGCGATCTTCAGAAGGCGGCGGCCTCGGCCGATCGCCTGAGCGAGATCCTTGACGCAGACGTGCGAATCAGCTCGCGCCCGGATGCGATCTCGTTAACATCCACACGCGGCGATCTGCGCTTCGAGCACGTCGACTTCGCCTACAGCTCGGCCGCCGATAGGCCCGTGCTCGAGAACATCTCCTTCACCGTAGCACCCGGCCAGTCGGTGGCGTTGGTGGGTGCGACCGGGGCAGGCAAATCGACGATCTCGAGTTTGCTGCTCCGTCTGTACGACGTCACGGCGGGTCAGATCCGCCTGGATGGCCACGACATCCGTGACATCGATCTCGACAACCTGCGTGATCAATTCGCGTACGTTCCCCAGGAGGCGGTGCTGTTCGCGGCTAGCGTGTACGACAACATCGCCTATGGCCGGCCCGGCGCCTCGGAGGCGGAGATCTTTGCCGCTGCCCGCGCGGCCAACGCTGAGGAGTTCATCCTGCGGCTACCGAACGGCTATCAGACGGTGGTGGGCGAACGCGGCTCGACGCTCTCCGGCGGCCAGCGGCAACGCATCGCCATTGCCCGCGCGATCTTGCGCAACGCGCCGGTGCTTATCCTCGACGAGCCGACCTCGGCGCTCGATGCAGCGTCGGAGGACCTGGTGATGGGGGCCCTGCAGATTCTGCGGCGCGGGCGCACCGCCGTGATCATCGCCCACCGGCTGTCCACCATCCGCGACGTCGATCGCATCATCGTGCTCGAGCGCGGCCGTGTGCTCGAGGAGGGTACGTACGACGCCCTGGTTGCGCGGGGCGGCGCGTTTGCGCGGCTGGCGCAATTGCAGCTGGGTGATCCCAGCGTGCTCGACAGCGCGCCTGTTTTGAGCGAGCAGGAGTGAGGCATGTGGCCGCCATCATGGAACCTACGTCTCGGGATACTGGGTCTCGCGGTGGTGCCTCTGGCGCTGACGCTCCTGGCCTTCATCGAACTCGCGCTGGTGCCGCCCGAACGGATCATCGCGGGCACGCCGCTCTCTGTCACGGCGACCGTCTCGGCGCCGCCGACGCCAACGGCCGACCCTGGGCGGCTGTATGTTGCCGCGCTGCAGGCCTTCGACGCCGGCGAATTAGAAAGCGCCGAGTTGCTCGTCCAGGCGGCGCTTGCGCAAACCCCGCGACAAGCCAACTGGCGCAACACGTTGGGTTTGATCCTGGCACGCCAGGGGCGTCAGACCGAGGCGGCCGAAGCCTTTCAAGCCGCGCTCGACGACGACCCTACTTTGACGGAAGCCCAATACAACCTGGGCGCCGCATACGACGCCATGCGTGACACCACCCGGGCCCTCGCCGCTTATCAGGCCGCCATTCGGGCTGACCCGGAGTTTGCGCCCGCCTATGTGGGCCTGGGCAACGTCCTCCAGGATCAGGGCGAGCTGGCGCAGGCCCTGGCGGCCTACGAAAAGGCCGTCGCCCTTGACCCGGACCTGGCGACCGCGCGCCTCAACCTGGGTGTTGCTTTCGCCAACTCCGGCGACTGGGCGTCCGCCGTGAAACACCTGGAACGCGCGGTAGTCTTGCGGCCTGACCATGCCGCCAGTCGGTACAGCCTTGGCGTGGCATATCTCGGGCTCGGGCAGACCGAGCCGGCCGTCCGCGAGCTACAGGTTGTGTTGACGCTCGACCCGACCGGAACCTGGGGCGCCCAGGCGACTCAACAGCTCGCGAGAATCGCACCTTGAGCCAGGAGGAACGTCGATGAAGTCTTGGATCTTCGAGCACGGCCGACGCGGGTTGATGCTGGTTCTACCGGCCGCCGCTGTGACCGCCGCCAGCCTGTGGACACTGGTCTCCGTCACGCTCGAGGCCGCCGCCGGGAGCGCCCCGGGCGATCTGCTCTATCCCGCGCGCGAACAGGCGCTGCACATCCAGTTGGACCTCACCACGGACCCGGCCGAGCGCGCGGCGCTCGAACTGTCCCTGGGCCATCTGACTGCGTCGGACGCGCGCGCCAGGGACGACATCGCGTCCGGCAATACCCCGTCGCAGCGTGCGGCGGGCCGTGAGGGTAGGATCGGCGGATTGACCAGGCCGAGTCACGGCGAGGAATCTGGCGTGAGCGGGCATGCCGCTCTCCAGGGGGCCGACCTCGATGAGGCCTCGGACGGGGCTGACCATGAGGCCGAGGCGATTGCGAACCCTGTCCAGCATTCCGGGGGCGACGTCGAGGACGATGACTCCGACCATAACATCGGCGTGGTCGACGACCAGGTCGCCGGCGATCCAGACGACGATGATCAAGACAGCGACGGCCTGGACGATAACGATCAACCCAGCGCTTCCGGCGATCTGGAAGATGACGACCTTGGTGATGACGACGACGATGATGAGGACTGACCCGCAATCGCCGATTCAGGGCGTTCGGGTAATGGTCTCTGAGAACGGCACAAGCGCGAACGGCGCAGACCTGCGCCCGGAAGGAATCGTATGACCCCCCTATCCCCAAAACTTGGCTGGCGCCCACTCCTCCTGATCGTGCCGGCCCTGGCGGTCTCAGCCGCCAGCTTATGGGCACTGGTCTCCGTAACCCTGGAGGCGGCCGCCGGCAGCCGTCCCGGCGACCTGCTCTTCCCAGTTCGTGAGCAAGCACTCGAGATCCAGCTCAATCTGGCCTCGGATCCGGCTGAGCGCACCGAGATCGAGATCCAACTCAGCGCCACACCCCTTACTCCGCTCGACGGTTCGACCGAAGCCACGCTGGGTTCCGAAGGAGAGGCGAACGGATCCGGCGGCGTGTCGGGCGGGAACACTTCCGGAGACGCGGGCGCCGTGCCGAGCGCCACGGTCGCCTCGAAGGATCCCGCGAAGACTCAACAGCCGCTCAATGGTCTACAACCTTCCAAAACGGCCTCCGCCAACAGCGGGTCGGAGGCGACCAGGACCTCCCAGCCCTCGCGCACGCCCGAACCCAGCCGGACGCCCGAGCCGACAAGGACGACCGAGCCAAGCCGCACGCCGGAGCCGACCAGGACGACCGAGCCGTCTCGCACGCCGGAGCCCACCCGCACCGACGAACCCACGCGGACCCCCGAGCCCAGCCGAACGCCCGAGCCAACAAAAACACAGTCCGGTTCATCGGGCGGCGGCGGCGCGGCGACGTCGGCCCCGGCGGCCAACAACACGCCGCAGCCTGAGGATGTCACCTTCCAGGGCCCGTTGCAGGCAACCGGTGGTGTGTGGGTCGTGGGCGGGCAGTCCGTGCAAGTCAACGGGGGGACGGACGTCCGGGACAATCCACAGATCGGCGACAACGTTGAGGTTCGCGCGTTGCGATATGCGGATGGGTCTCTCGTAGCCTATCGCATCGACGTGAAGTAGCGAGCAGCCATCGCGATGTGGTCGCGTTCGCGCGAGGGCGAGTCACCTTCCAGCGAGTCCGATGGGAGATCCTTCGCGTCCGGATCCGAGTCCGATCGTTGAGGCGCCGCGGACGCTCTGGATGACACAGACGACGAGGGGCGACACGGGCGATGAGCAGCGACATGGGCGATGAGGGGCGACATGGGCGATGAGGGGCGACATGGCGATGAGCGGCGACATGGGCGACGAGCGGCGACATGGGCGATGAGGGGCGACACAGACGACGAGGGGCGACATGGGCGATGAGGGGCGACACGGGCGATGAGGGGCGACTTGGGCGATGAGGGGCGACACGGGCGGTGAGGGACTGCGTGTCGCCATTCGATGTTGGTTTGCGGTGTTGGTGTGCGTTGCCGGCGACGATAACCTTTCGGGCGCAGAGTAGGCGCGGTCGACGGCCGCATCGGTTCGGCACCTGAGCTTCAATGTCATCCAGAGAGTGGATGGGCGGCGCCCAAACGGCGGGCGAGAAACGGCGGGAGGCCTGTGTTTCGCTGAGACCCGGTGGCGCGCTCGTAAGGGCGGCGCTTGTCGCCGCCCTGTGGGTCGTGGCGAGCGCCGGACAGGCAAGGCCTACTCAGGGCCGGCACTCCATTGACCGCAGA
>JAEURK010000103.1 GCA_016789175.1 Anaerolineales bacterium | reverse complement strand
TACGCCAGGTTCTACGCGGGTCAGGAGCCGGCCGGCCTGCATGAGCGCGGCCAGTGGCTGCTCAGGATCTACGCCGAGGCCACCGCCTTGCTGACCGAAAAAGAGGGCGAGAGCGCCGAAGACAAGGCCCGCCGCGAGGCCTACGACGCCGAGCGCCGCGACCTGTACAAGCGCTGGGACGCCGGGGACCCCGAGGTCCGGGCGCTTTGGGACCGGACGCGCACCTGGAGCCTGGACGAGCTCAACGCCATCCTGGCCGACCTCGACATCCACATCGACTTCTGGTTCTACGAGAGCGAAGAAGACGAGCCCAGCAAGGCCGTGGTCGACGAATTGATCGCGCGCGGCATCGCCGAGGACCAGCGGCCCGAGGGCCCCGTGATCGTCAAGATCGACGAGAAGCTCGGGCTGGCCAAGGACAAGTACGGCGTGGCCGTGGTGCTGCGCAGCGACGGCACGACCCTGTACTTGACCAAGGACCTGTCGCTGGCGCAGAAGAAGTTCACCGACCACCACGTCGATCAGTCGATCTACGTGGTCGACTTCCGCCAGAGCCTGCACTTTCAACAGGCTTTCAAGATCCTGGAGTTGATGGGCTACAAGCAGGCCGAGAAGTGTTATCACCTCTCGTACGGCTTCGTCACCCTGCCCGAGGGCGCGATGTCGGCCCGGCGCGGCACGGTGGTGCTGTACAAGGACGTGGCCGACGAGGCCGTTCGCCGTGTGCAGGCCACGATCGCCGAGAAGAACCCGGATCTGGCCCAGGAGGATCGCGATCGCGTAGCGCGCGAGATCGGTCTCGGCGCGCTGTGCTATGCCCTGCTGAGCGTCGACAACGTCAAGGGCATCACGTTCGAGTGGGATGCGGCCCTCAGCCTCGATGGCAAGTCGGCGCCCTACATCCAGAACGCGCACGTGCGGGCCAACAGCATCCTCAAGAAAGCCGGCGAACTGCCCGCGTCGGCCGGCTTTAGCGACGCGCTGCATCCGCTCGAAGTGGCCTTGATCGAGCTGATCGCCAACTTTCCCAAGACCGTGCAGCAGGCGGCCGATGATCACAAGCCGCTGCTGATGGCCACCTACGCGTACGACCTGGCCAAGGCCTTCCATAGCTTCTATCACGAGGTGCCGGTCAACCAGGCCGAGCCCGAGGTCAAGGCGGCGCGCCTGCGGCTGACGGCCGCCGTGCGTCAGACCCTGGCCAACGCCCTGAAACTGCTGGTGGTCAAGGCGCCGGATGTGATGTAACCACCCAAACGAAAAGGCCACGGGCGCGCGCCCGTGGCCTTTTCGTTTTTTTAGTACTGCGCACTGACTTCGGTCGCCTGAGTCACGCGGACCATCTGGCGTTCGCGCATCACGCTGACCAGCCGGCTGAGCGACTCGAAACTGAGCGCGCCGGCCGGGACCGGCGCCACGTGCCAGCCGAGGCTCAAGTGCGCGTCGTACTGGGTGTTGAGCGCGTTGACGGTCTGGCGCATGACCGACCCGGCGACCCGCGCGGCGGCATCCGCTGCAAAGCCGGGTTTGCAGTCGACCAGGGCGAGCAGCACCTGGTTGTCGGCCGGGCGACAGGCGATGTCGTAGGGTCGGATGTTTTGCATCAACCCGCCGCCGATGCGCTGCCAGACGGCCTCCGCTACCACGGCGCCGTGCTGACGCTTGAGCCGCTCAAGCCCGCGCACCGTCACCGAGACGCAGGCCACATCGCGGGTCTTGCCGCGCTCGAGATACAGGGCCAGCAGCCAATAGGCGTAGGTGAACAGGCCCGAAGCCGTGTCCCGCCGTTCGAGGCGACGGGTGGCGGCGGCCAGGCGAACCCGCAACAGCGTCGGGAACCACACCACCTGGCGCCAGTAGCCCAGAGCCTGGAAGCGCAGCGTGCGCAGGCTGAGCGCACCGAACGCCGGCGCCCTGACCGGGCGCGCCTCCTTCTGCACGATGTAAAAATCCTTGGGCGGGTTAACCAGGCCGTAGATCACGCCGATGCCTTCGAGCGCGGCGAAGAACGGGATCAGGGCGACCTGCAGCACCAGGCGACCGGCAAAGGCCCAGCCCGCGCCGCGCCAGTCGAACGAGCGGATGTAACCGACCAGGTAGAGCAGGACGTAATACGAGAAGCTCAAACCGCCGGTCAGGCTTAACCAGAGCGGCGTACCGGTCGGGTAGACGATGTTCACAAACACCATCAGGATGCAGAACCAGCTGACCGACCAGAGGACCATGAAGCTGGCCAGCGTGGCGCGTTCGCGCCAGGGCAACCGCGGCGTCAACGCGCACAGCCACAGGCCGCCGAACCAGCGCCGCCGCTGCCGGATGAAGTCGCCAAGCGTGAACGGCGACTTCTCGTACATGAAGGCGTGTATGAAGCCGAAGCGCACCCCGGCCTGCTGCGCCATCAGCGCAAAGTAGGCGTCCTCGGTGATGCTGCCCTCGAAGCCGTGATCAAAACCGATGGTCTGCTCGATATCGTTCCGGCAGACGATAAAGGAGCCGTGCATGCCGAACGGTGCCACACCGTGTTCGAACTGCAGGCGGAAGCGGCCGTAGTCGTCGCCGACCCGCAAGGAGTCGGCCAGGGTCGTGACCCAGTTGACGAGCGGGCCCTGACCGTACAGGATGATGCCCTGCCCGATGCGTGGTCGGGTTGAGCCGAGGCGGGCAAGATCCTGCTCGCGCGCCACGAACGCCGCGATCGCGCGCACCGTGTCGGCATCGAAGCGCGTCTCCTCATCGAGATGGATGATCCAATCCTCGGCCCGCGCTTCGGAGACGCCCAGGGCGTAGTGCAGGGCCCGCGCCTTGTAACGCGTGCCCCGCGGCAATATAAAGCCCGCGGGCACAACGATCTCGTGGACGGCGGGCTCTCCGGACAGACCCAGCGCTTTGTCGGTGACGATCTCGATCCGCCAGTTCGCGGCCGGGAGTTCGGCCGTCAGCAGCTTGCGCGCCTGACGCAGGTTCTCGCGGACCAGGTTGGGGTTCTCACCACGGGTCACGAAGCGAAAGTGCAGCCGCACAACAAGATCCGGCGCAAGAGCCGGAGCGGTGTGGGCCGCGAAGGCCGGATACCGGATGAGCGAATAATAGTTGAGCACCGCGTACGGCAAGGCGACGACCCAGGCGCTCTTGAGGACCGTGAACAGGGTCTCGATCCAGGCTTCCCGATGGCCAGGGAAAAAGACCTCCGAGAAGTACAGGCCATAGACGATCCCGGCCACGGAAGTGCCCAACAAGATGATGTAGTAAAGGATCACGCGCGAATTCGGCATCGTCATGACTGTGGTATCGGTCAACCCAGAACCAAGTTGGTTATTGGCGCGTTATGAACCCGGTCTTCACGCACAATTCACGGCTCCGGCTCCAGTAAGCGCGCACGTGGCCGACCTTCAGCACGACCCGTGCCAGCCCGCGTAAATTCGACCAACTCTCATCCGATTTTTACGTCCCGGCCGCCAGGCGTGGCCTGGCTTGGTATACTGCGCGCATGCCACGCCACTATCTTCACATCTCCGATCACACACCCGAATCCTTTCAGGGGCTGCTGGACCTCGCCCTCAAACTCAAGGCCGAGCTCCGTAGCGGCGGCAACGCGCCGGTGCTCAAAGGCAAGATCCTGGGCATGGTGTTCCAGAAGCCGTCGCTGCGCACGCGCGTGTCGTTCGACGTCGCCATGCGGCAACTCGGCGGCGATGCGCTGTATCTGTCGCCGGCCGAGATCGGTTTGGGCGGACGTGAATCGGTGGCCGATGTGGCCCGGGTGCTGTCGCGCTACGTCAGCGGGATCATGGCGCGCACCTTTTCGCACCAACACATCCTGGACCTGGCGCAATACGCGTCGGTGCCGGTCATCAACGGCTTGAGCGATTACAACCATCCCTGTCAGGGACTGGCCGACCTGCTCACGGTGCTCGAGCACAAGGGCAGAGTGAAGGGGCTGCGGATCGTATACGTGGGCGACGGCTTCAACGTGGCCACGTCGCTCTGGCACGGTTGCGCGCTCCTGGGCGCCAACTTCGTGATCGCGTCGCCGCGTGGGTATGAGCTCGGGGCCAAGGCCGTCGAGATCGGCCAGGCCCCCGCGGCCGCGACCGGGGCCACGATCGAGCGCCTCAACGACCCACGCGCGGCCGTGGCCGGCGCCGACGTGATCTACACCGATACCTGGACGAGCATGGGCCAGGAGGCCGAGGCCGCAATCCGGCGTCAGGCGTTCGACGGCTTCCAGGTCAACGCCGGTCTGATGGCGCTGGCCAAGCCGGACGCGATCGTGTTGCACTGCCTGCCGGCACATCGCAACGAAGAGATCACGGACGAGGTGATGGACGGGCCGCAGTCCGTGGTCTTCGACCAGGCCGAGAACCGGCTGCACGCACAGAAAGCAGTGCTGGCGTCGTTGATGGCGTAGTCGGCACAGAACCCAAAAAGCGCAGGCCGGGCGACCTGCCCGGCCGGCGGGTTTTGGGTTGGGTCAGGCGCCTGGAAGATCCAGGCGATAGCCCTGGCCGCGAATGGTCTTGAGATAACGGGGTTTGCGTGGATTGGGCTCGATCACGCCGCGCAGCCAACTGATGTGCACGTCGAGCGTGCGCGTGTCGCCGGTGTAGTCCGTCTCCCACACCGATTTGATGATCTGTTTGCGGCTGAGCATCTGGCCGGCCGGGGCCGTCAGGAAGAGCTCGAGCAGCTTGGCCTGCTTGGGCGTGACCTTTTCTTCGCGCCCACCGCACTGCACCCGCTTCTGCGACAGGTTCAGCCGGATCGGGCCGCGCTGCAGGATCGTGCCCTCCTCGGCCGGCAGCAGGCGCGCGACTGTGTTGAGCAGCTTGCGGGGCGTGAAGGGCGTCACCAACGTCACCGAGGCGCCGCAGTTGGCGTCCGGCGGGTTCTTGGCGTCGGCGACCAGCACGATCGGCGTGCCGTTAAGGTTGGCACGGAGCTGGCGGCAGATGCGCGCGCCGCTTGTCTTGAGCGACGCCGCGTCGAGCACCACGATGTCGGGCTCATCGGACGAGATCTGCTTGAGCGCCGCCTGAGCCGAGTGTTCGACGTCGACGCCGTAACCGCGCTTCTCGAGCCATGGCGACCAGGATGGCGCTTTGGCGCGTTCGCTCTCAATCAGGAGGACCTTGGACTTCGCCATGTTGCTTTTGCTTGAGCCTGCCTGCACCTGAATGACGGAATGTTAAGACATTCGGGCGCGCATACTCTATGCGGCGGGCATTCTAGCCAGAGTCTTAACGAGCGTCAAGGCCGGCAATCGACAGCCGCCAACCCGTCCGAGCTTGACAAACCGCCCCAACCTCGCTAGGAAAACGAAACGCCGCCGGGTTCAGTCGGCGGCGTCCCAACCATTCGCTACAGCGGATCCTGTTCGACAACGCAATATCCGCTCAGACCGTCTGCGAGGCGCCGCGCCGCGGCGCGATGCGTGCCACCCAGGCCGGGCCACGCCGGGCGGCCACCACAGCCAGGCTGGCCAGCGATAACGCGCCACCCACACCCGCGAGCAGCCACAGCCAGGATGCCGGCGACGCCGCGGCCCGCGGCTGGACGGCCAGAAGCTCGGCTCGCAACCGCCGGCGAAAACCCTCGTCGGGCTCGACGGCGATCAAGTGGCGACGCAGGGTCAGTTCGATATCCGTCATGGCGCCTCCGCTCAAAATCCCCAGGTGTAACAAAGGCCGACGGTGCCCGGCCCGATGTGAGCGCCTACGGTTGGGCTGACCGGGCACACCGTGGTCTGAACCACAGCGCTGCCCAACCGCTCGGCGGCTGCCTGCGCGACGGCGCGCGCCTCGTCCTCGGCGTTGGCATGCACGCCGCCCAAACGCACCTTGGTCTTGCCCGTCAGCCGCTCGACCGCCACGTCCACCATGCGCGCCAACGCCTTCTTGCGGCTGCGCACGCGCTCGAGCGGCTTGAGCATGCCATCCTGCAGATCGAGGATGGGCTTGAGGTCGAGCAAGCCGCCGACCATGGCGGCGGCAGCGCCGATCCGGCCCCCGCGTTGCAGGTAAGTCAGCACCTCGGGCGACAGCAGGATGCCGGCGTTCGGGATCATGGCTTGCGCCAGGGCCGCGGCCTCATCCAGGCTGGCACCGGCCTCGCAGGCCTCGCCGACCTGCTGGATGACGAACCCGAGCGCCATGGCCGTCACGCGGGTGTCGACGATCTTGACGGTCAGGTCCGGCATCAGGTCGCGGGCCTGCTGCGCGATCTCGTAGACGCCCGAGAGCTTCGAGCTGATATGCAGGCCGAGCACGGAGGCATGGCCGGTCGCCGCCTGGCGATAGATCTCCTGCGCCGAGCCGATCGAAAAGGCCGACGTCGTGGGATGCACCGGATCGGTCTTGAGACGTTCAAAAAAGGCCTGGGGCGAAATATCCACACCGTCGCGGTAACTCTGCGCCCCCCAATGCAGCATCGTCGGGACGATCAACACGTCGTAGCGTTGGCGGATCTCATCGGGCAAGGCGGCGGTCGAGTCGGTGATCAGGGCGATGTTGGATTGCGTCATGGGTGTCTCGTTAGCGGGGCGTGTGGCCGTTCAATCCGACGATCTCGGGCTGAAGGCTGAGTTCCGAAAGCACCCCGGCGAGCTCGGCGCGCAGCTCCTCCAGGGTGCGGTGATACAGGCTCTTGACGGCGCTTTCGCTGCGGTTCAACACCTGACCGATTTCGGCATTGGACATCTGGTCGATGAATTTCAGAACCAGGAGTTGCTGCCGTTCGGGCGTCAGCTTACGCAGAACGGTCAGCACGCGGTCACGTTCGGCGTTCTGCTCCACCTGATGCTCCGGCCCATCCGCGCGCACCTGGGTCGGAACCGAATCGAGCGGCAACGTGCGACGGCGACCCTCGTCGCGGTACCAGTTAGCGACCACGTTGTGCGCGATCCGATACAGCCAGGCAACGAACGGCAGGCCGCGATCGGAGTACGTGCTCAGCCGCTGCACGGCTCGTTGAAAGACGTTGGCGGTCAGGTCCTCCGCGTCTTCATGCGAGCCCGTACGGTAATACACGTAGTTGTATATGCGCTTGACATAGCGCTCGTAGAGCATGCCGAAGGCCTCCGGATCGGTGCGGGCCCGATCGACCAGCGCGCTCTCGGTCAGGTGCGGTTCTGCCACAACGTTGGGTCTCCCGCGCCCTGTTTCGCGGTGAATAACACCGCAGAGCGCGTTTGGTTGCATGAGCCCGGCCCCAGGGCCAGCGTGCCGGCAGTATAGCAAAGCGCATAGGGTCGGTCAATTTACCAGATTCGCCCGCCCTGCTGCCGGCCTCGGCCTCGTCTCCCTTCCTGTCATCGGCCAATCCGCGCCATGTTCCGTAGCACAACACGCGCGTGTCCACCGGCCACCTGTGTGCATGGGCACGTTGAGGCTGGTGGCAAGCCGGATTCGGACGGCTGGCCCGGTACACGGATCACACGGCTGTTCACGGATGGCACGGAGCCATTCGAGACGTTTCCGTGTGATCCGGGCCATCCGTGAACAGCCGTGTACTGGTCCGGCCTGTTCCGGGTCTCCTGACAACGTGCGATTGGGGTCGCCAACCGGATCGCACGGTGTCAGCCCGGTGCACGCGCGACTCAGCCACAATGGGCCGTACTCTGGTTGCCCGTCCGATGCTATACTCCTCGGCCGAATGAACTGCCGTTCGTGGTTTCGCTCCTTGTTCCTGGTGGCGGCGGTCGCCTTTGCACTTAGGGCGCCCGCAGCGCGCGCCCAGGATGGCGTCGTCATCTCGTCGCCGGAAACCGGCTCGGGCGTGTCGGGCCTGGTTGAGATCCGCGGCACGGCCGTGAGCCAGCCCTTCCTGCGCTATGAGCTGGCCTTTGCCTATGACCCGAATCCGCGCGGCACCTGGTTTGCGATCGGCGAGCCCGGCGCGGCGCCGGTCGTGGAGGGTGTCCTTGGTCAGTGGGACACGACCAACGTCGCCGACGGGGTGTATGCCCTGCGGCTGAGGGTCTACTCCGGTGAACGCGACTTCACCGAATTCTTCGTCGGGCGGGTAGTGGTTCGGCGCGACTTGCCGACCCCGGTCCCGCCGTCGACCGAGCCGGCGGCCAGCGAAGCCCCCGGCACCGGGCCCACACCCAGCGGCCCGACGCCCACCGCAATCGCTCTGCCCCCGCCCGCCACACCCGAAGCCGAACTCCTTGGGGGGGCGGGCCCGAACCCGGTTGCCCCCGCGCTGGCCGCGCTGAGCGGCGACCGATTGCAGGCGGCCCTGATCGACGGTGCGCGCTTCAGCGCGATCGCCTTTGGCATCATGGGCGCCTATGCCGGGGTTCGGTGGCTCTGGCGCCGACGCAGACGGAAGTGACGGGATGAACGAGACGCCGGCCCTGATCGTCGGCCTGGGAAACCCGGGCCGCGAGTATCGCCTCAATCGACACAATGCCGGATTCCTGGCGGTGGATCGCCTCGTGTATCGACGCGGCTGGCCGGCCTTTACACGCAAGCAGTCGAACGCACTCGTCACCGGCGGCGAGATCGATGGCCGGCGGATCATCGCCGCCAAACCGCAGACCTTCATGAACCTGTCCGGTGGGTCGGTGGCCGGGCTGGCGCGCTTCTACCAGATCCCGCCCGAGTCGGTCATGGTGTGCGTCGACGATCTCAACCTGCCCTTCGGCAGCGTACGGATCCGACCGCGCGGCACCGCCGGGGGCCAGCGGGGCCTGCAGTCGATCATCGACTCGCTCGGCAGCGACCACTTCCCGCGCCTGCGAATCGGCATCGGCCGTCCGCCGGGACAGATGCGCCATGCGGCCTACGTCCTCAAGGACTTCAGCGGCGACGAACTCGATCTGCTCGACACCGTCTTCGATCGCACAGTCGAGGCCTTATTGAGCTGGTTGGCCGACGGGATCGATCTGGCCATGAGCAAGTTCAACGGGCCGTTGGAGAAGGATTGAGGCCACGGAGCAGGTTGCAGACCGCGGACGGGTGACGGGCGACGCCCGGTGTCCCCCGGGGCGGCAGGCCAGGGGCAGCGCGCAGGGCCCACGCCTGTGTCGGTTGGAGAGATCAGTGAGGGTCAGGGTGACCGGGCGTATGTCGTTGGGTCAAGTCAGGCGTTGACCCGGGCCTCACGCCCACCGCCCCGCCCGACCTGTCGAAACACGATACGATCCTGACACGACACAAGCCGACGGCAACCCCGTTCGGCCGTTGTCGTTTGCCTGTCACGCCCTGGAACCGACTCTCCGCGGTCAGCTGCCGGCCGGCCGCGGTCGAAAACGCCATGCACCTCTCTCCCCTTCTTGACCTGATCCGTGCCTTGCCGGGCTATGCAGCGGTGCGCGCGCGGGCTCAGGCCGGCGAGCGCCGCCTCGATCTGGGGCTGATCCGAGCCGCCCGCCCGGCGATCGCCGCCGCCCTGGCGCACGATCTGGGTCGGCCGACCCTGATCGTCGCGGCCCGACCCGACCGGGCCACGGCGTTCGCCGACGAACTGCCGATCTGGTGGCCCGGCGCTGTTGTGCGCGCGTTCCCGGAGCCGGCGCCGATGTTTTACGAGCCGGCGGTGTGGGGCTCCCGCACGCTCGGCGAGCGGATCGGCGCGCTCTCGGCCTGGGCCGATCTGCATGCCACCATCGGGGGCACCCGCAGCGGCGGCGCGCCGACGCTGATCACCACGGCCTCGGTGCGGGCGTTGATGACTCGTACCCTGCCCCTGCGCGACTTTCTGACCCGCACGCGCACGTTGCGGCGCGGCACCACGGTGCGGCTGGATGCGCTGCTGACGCTGTGGGCCGAAAGCGGGTACGAGCCGGTCAGCGTGGTGCTCGAGCCGGGCCAGTTCTCGCGCCGCGGCGGCATCATCGACATCTGGCCCGCAGCAACCGACAGCCCGGCCCGGATCGAGCTCTTCGGCGACGAGATCGACACCCTGCGCCGCTTCGACCCGGCCACGCAGCGCTCGGGCGAGTCGCTTGAAACCTGCACGGTCACCCCGGCCCGCGAGGGTCTGGCCGGGACGCCCGGCGCCGGCGTGCCGGCCGAGTTCCAGATCGCCGAACGCTTCGCGCCGGCCAGCCTGCTCGACTACCTCACGCCGGATGCCCTGGTGCTGCTCGACGGCGAGGACGACCTCGCCGAGACCGCGGATGAGTTGATCGAACATGCCGAGGAGCAGCGCAGCTTTCAACTCGAAGCCGGCACGATCCTGCCGACCACACCGCCACCCTACCAGGCCTGGGATGATCTGGCGCACGTCCTGGGCAGCCGACAGGTGATCGGGCTGCGCTCCGAGGCCGGCGAAAGCGCCGCCTCACCGACGCTCACCGCCCTCCGACCCGCGCCGCGCTATGGCGGGCAAGTGCGTCCCCTGCTGAACGGGTTGACCGACCTGGTGGTCGGCGACGCCGCGGCCGTCGTCGTCGCGCGCCAGGCGGCGCGCCTGGCCGAGCTGTGGTCGCAGGAGGGCTATCCGGTCGTCGCCACTGACGCGCTCCACGACGTGCCCGCGCCGGCCAGCGTCACCTTCATCAGCGGAGGGTTGAGCGAAGGCTGGCGGCTGGTCTTAAAAGACGAGGCCGTCACGACTGCCCCCCTGACCGCGGTCAGCAAAGAGCTAGCCGCAGCCTCCCGACCGACGTCCTTGGCGGTGCTGACGGATGCCGAGATCTTCGGCGTCGCCCGCCCGCAGCGGACCCGCAAACGCAAGCGCCGTGGCGCGCCGGAGACCAACTACGCCGAGTTCAAAGCCGGCGACCTGATCGTGCACGAGGACTATGGCGTCGGGCGTTTCCGCGAGCTCGGCCAGCGCATCATCGACGGGCTCGAGCGCGATTACCTGGTGCTCGAATTCGCCGAAGGCGACGAGCTCTACGTCCCGGTCTCGCATGCCGACCGGCTCACGCGTTACGTCGGCGCCAGCGAACAGCCTCCGGCGCTCTCACGCCTGGGCTCGGCCGAATGGCTCAACGCCAAACAGAAGGCCAAGGCCGCGGTCGAACAGATGGCTCGCGAGCTCCTCCAGCTCTACGCCCGGCGCGAGCTGGTGCCGGGGCGCGCCTTCAAGGTGGACACCGCCTGGCAGGCCGAGATGGAGGGCGGCTTCCCGTTTGTCGAGACCGAGGACCAGCAGCGCGCGATCCGCGACGTCAAAGCCGACATGCAGCGCCCGCGCCCGATGGATCGCCTGATCTGCGGCGACGTCGGCTTCGGCAAGACCGAGGTCGCGTTGCGCGCCGCCTTCAAGGCCGTGATGGAGGGGACTCAGGTGGCCATGCTGGTGCCGACCACGGTGCTCGCCCAGCAGCATTGGCACACCTTCAAAGCGCGCTTTGGCGCCTACCCGGTCCGGATCGAGATGCTCTCGCGCTTCCGACAGCCACGCGAGATCCGGGCCGCGCTGGCACGGCTCGCGACCGGCGACGTCGACATCGTCATCGGCACCCATCGGTTGCTGGGTCAGGACGTGGCCTTCAAGGATTTGGGGCTCCTGATCATCGACGAGGAGCAGCGCTTCGGCGTCAAGCACAAAGAGCGGCTCAAGCAGATGCGGTCCGAGGTCGACGTCCTGACGCTCACGGCCACGCCCATCCCGCGCACGCTCTACATGTCGCTGACCGGGCTGCGCGACATCAGCACCATCAACACCCCGCCCGAAGAGCGGCTGCCGATCATCACACACGTCGGGGCGTGGAACGAGAAACTGGCTCGGCAGGCGATCCTGCGCGAGCTCGAGCGCGACGGCCAGATCTTCTACCTGCACAACCGGGTGCAAAGCATCGGCGTCGTCCGCGACCGATTGGCGCGCCTGGTGCCGGAAGCCAGGGTCGAGATCGCGCACGGACAGATGGAGGAGGGCCGGCTCTCGCACGTGATGGAACGCTTCGAGGCCGGCGAGGTCGACGTGTTGCTGTGTACGTCGATCATCGAGTCGGGCCTCGACATCCCGAACGCCAATACCCTGATCGTCGACCGGGCCGACACCTTCGGCCTGGCGCAGCTTTATCAATTGCGCGGGCGGGTCGGGCGCAGCACCCAACAGGCCTATGCGTACTTCTTTACCAGTTCCGAGTTCCGACCGACGCCCGAGGCGCGCGAGCGGCTCGAGACCCTGGCCGAGCAGACCGACCTGGGCGCCGGTTATGCGATCGCCATGCGCGACCTGGAGATGCGCGGCGCCGGCGACATCATCGGTCCGAAGCAGTCCGGCCAGATCACGGCCGTCGGGTTCCATCTGTACACCAAGATGCTCAACCAGGCGGTCAAGGCCTTGAAGAAGGATCGGGTCCTTCAGGAGCCGCGCGGGCAGCAGGCCACGGACGGCGGCGTTGACGAAGAGCGTGGGACGCCGGGCACCACCGCGCCGACGGCGTTCGCGCAGGCCGCCAACGTCGACCTGCCGTTGGCCCTGGCGATGCCGGCCGAGTACGTGGGCGATCGGCGGTTGCGCGTCCAGCTCTATCAGCGGCTGGCCAACATCACCGACGAGGCCGAGCTGGACGGTTTTGCCCGCGAGCTGGCCGAGCGTTTCGGCCCGCCGCCCGAGCCGGCCGAGAACCTGCTCTATCAGTTGCGGGTCAAGCTGCGCGCCACGCAGGCCGGGGTGGTCGCCATCGCGAGCGAAGGCGGCCAGATCGTGGTCACGCTCTACCCGCAGGCCGAGACCGACCTGACCTATGCGGCCTACACGGTGCTGGGCGCGGATCGGCTGGTGAAGAACCGCGCGATCCTGCCGCGCATGCCGGCCAGCGAGTGGCGGCCGTACCTGCTCGAGCGGTTGTTGCGGTTAAAGTAAGACACCGCGAGGCCGGCCTCGCGGGCCAGCTCAGAAAGGGCGTATCCGAGCGATCGACGCTGTCGCATGACCGACGGCGATCACACATCAGGCGCCATCGACATCGGGAGACACCGGGTGTGTCCCGATGTACCCCGATGTCGGCGGCCCTGCCACGGCCGCGATCAACGCGGTCAGGTTGGAGCGCGCGATGCGCTCCAGGCCCTGCCGATACCGGGCCGTCCAATACAACTGGGGTCGAGCCAGAAAGCCCGCAAGCACAGCTCGCCGACCGGTAGCGTATTGATCCGCAGGAACCCAGGAGTACTCGTGGCGGATCTGACGCTCGTACTCGAACAACTGCGCGCGTGAGGCAGCGAAGATCGCCAGGTCAATGTCCTGGATCAGCGCCTCGCGACAGTCCGCGGGCACGCGGCGGTGCTCGGTCGCCAGGATGGCGGCCGCGACGGCATCCGCGACCTGCGGCGTGAGGTCAGCCGCGCGGATCCAGCGCCGCGCCAGCTCGGCACTGCGCATCTCGTTATCGTTGGCGCGCGGGTCGTAGATCACGTCATGGAGCCAGAGCGCCAGTTCAAGCCAGGGATCGTATACACCGCTGCCATCATACGCTTGCAGACACGCCTCGATATGGGTCAGCGTGTGATAAGCGCGGGTCGGATCGGCATATCGAGCTTCCAGGTCGCCGAACGGGGCCCAGCGCCGAGCGCCCAGGCGCGCACCCAGAGCCGCCCAACGCGACGCCGGGCTCATGGTCGCTCGCGACGCGTGAAGGCCCGGGCGATCGCCCAATCGACGGCGCCCGGTGCCAGGCTGTTGAACGCCACCGCCACAGCGAGTGGCCACGGCATCACCATCTCCGGCCGTGGTCGACGGATCACGCGTACGATAGCGTCCGCGACCTGTGCGGCCGAGAGCGATAGCCAGCCCGGCGTGGTCAGCCCGGTCTGGCGGTTGATGCCCGCACCCTCGGCCCACTCGGTGTCCCGCACCGCGCCGGGCGAGATAAGGCTGACGGCCACGCCGCGCGGGCCGACCTCGCGCCGCAGCGCTTCCGAGAAGCCGCGCACCGCAAACTTCGTGGCGCTGTAGAGGCTGTAGGTCGGCGGCGCGATCAAGCCCGCGATCGACGCGATCGCGATGATCTGGCCGGATCGGCGCGCGAGCATCTCGGGCAAGACCAGCCGGCTGAGGTGGATCGGCGCCTCCAGGTTGAGCGCCAGCTGCGCCTCGATCCGATCATCGTCCAGGTCCTCCAGCCAACCCAGGCGCCCGAGGCCGGCATTGTTGACGAGCACATCTACCTGCCCGAAGGCCGCCCGCGCCGCCAGCGTCGCGCGGACCCGCTCGCCCGGGTTTGCCAGATCGGCCGTAACGACTGCCGCCGAGGCGCCCAGCGGCTCCGCCACGGCCCGCAGGCGCTGCTCA
>JAEURK010000096.1 GCA_016789175.1 Anaerolineales bacterium | reverse complement strand
TTGTTGTCGACGAGCGACGGCGGCCTGCATTGGATCACGGTGTCTCGGTGGGACGCCAACGCGGGCGAGGCGTGTGAGGTCCAGGACGTGCGGCGCGTGTCCGAAACCGACGGGTATCTGTTCGCGGCCTGCCCCGGCGCGTTCGACAAGCAGCCCGTCCTGCGCATGACGCGTGACGGCGGCGCGACCTGGGAGCCGCAGGCCGTGCCCTTGCCGGAGGGTTTCCCGGAAGCGTTTTACGGGCGCTGCGAGGCTGCGCCGGAATGGGTCACCCAGGCTGATCTGGCGCTGAGGGTGGATTGTCGGGCCCAAGACGCCGACGCACTGGCGCAATACCTTTTGCGGTTTTCACCCGGGGACGCGCGTTTCGTGGTGGCCGGCCTGGGCCCGGCCCTGTTGTTGGATGCCGCGTTCTTCGGCCCGGGTGAGGCGTTAATGCTGGTCGATCCCCGCCCGGATCGGACCGGCGACCTGCATCTGGTGGCGACCGACGACGCCGGGCTGACCACGCGGCGCCAGCGCGCCGTGCGTTGGCTGGGGTTCATTGAGGCGGCCGGCGCCAATCAGTTCTGGGCCGTGTTGTCGAGCGACGTCGACGCCCTGTATGTCAGCCTGGACGGCGGCCAGACCTGGGGCCGGACCGACGCCGTGATCGTCGAGTAACGCCCGCCGACGGTCTCTGACCGGCGCCCCCAAAAAAGCCTAACGGAACCGGCACCGGGGTCCGCACGTTAATTGCATAGAGATTGCTGTGATAACGTATAACCGTGGCGTGCGGCCGGTGGTTTAGCCCGGCGGGCCACGGTGGAGGACCTATGTTCAAGCGAAGTCTGAGCGCGATCCTGGTGGCTGCGGCGTTGGCGGCCTGCGCCCCGACGGCCGTGCCGGCCCAACCGATCCCGCCGACCTACACGGCGATGCCGAGCCCGACACCCTTGGCGGAGCCGACGGCGCCGGCCCCAGGCGCGGCCACGGCGACGGCCCTTCCGACTACGGCTGCCGACGCCCCGGCCGCGACCACAGCGACACCGGAAAGCCCGGCGCTCGATCCTGATGCGATCCAGCACTTGATCCCAGGTGACCGCGTCAGCCTGCGCAGCATCGACATGTTGACGGCCCAGGCGGGGTGGGGCGTCGCCGAGGGCAGCTTCGGCTTCGACGTCGACGATCATATCCTGCGCACGGCCGATGGCGGCAAGACCTGGGTGGACATTACGCCGCCGCAGCCGGTCCGCGCCGATTACTCACTCGGCAATGCCGCGACGCTCTTCACGCTGGACGACACCGCGGCCTGGGTGATCTTCTACGATCGCGCCATGGGCGCTGCGCTTGGCCCGATCACGGTTTGGCGGACTTCTGACGGCGGCGCCAGCTGGCTCGAAAGCGCGCCGCTTGACCTGACCGATGCCGCCTTCTTCGCCCCGACCGAGTTGGTCTTCGTCGATGAGCAGCACGGCTGGCTGATGGCGCACGTCGATGCCGGCATGATGCACGACTATGTCATGGTTTTCGCCACCGACGACGGCGGCGCGAGCTGGGCGCGGCTGGTCGATCCGACCAATCAGGCCCTGACGCAGAGCTGCGGCAAGACCGGCATCGTCTTCACCGACACCGAGAGCGGCTGGATCACGGGCGACTGTCAGGGCGTGCAGCCCGGTGCACCGTACCTCGAGCGCACAACCGACGGCGGCGCCACCTGGGAGCCGGTCGCGTTGCCCGCGCCGCAAGGTGTGCCGGCCGCCTTTGACGGCGCGGCCACGGCCTGCGCCTTGCAGGATCCGCCGTATGTGGATCAGCAGACCGCTTACCTGACCGTCAGTTGCGAGAACTTCGACACGGGCGCCGTGGCGGCGTACATCTATCGCACGGCCGACGAGGGCGCCAGCTGGTTCTCGCGCCAGTTGCCGTCCGGGTTCGAGCAGGCCTCGTTCGTCAGCGCGCGGCTGGGCTGGATCGTGGCCGGCGGCGACGGCGGCGGCGAGGGGCCGTTCGATATCTGGCAGACCTTCGACGGCGCGCAGTCGTTCAATCGGATCGAGACCGTCGACTGGTCGGGCGAGTTGAGCTTCGTCTCGGCCCGCGACGGTTGGGCGGTGCGTCAGGACAGCCAGGGCGCCGGGATCTTGCTGCGCACGACCGACGGCGGCCAGGAGTGGGTTGAGGTCGAGCCCCAGATCGTGGCGCCTTGAGCGCGGCGGCCGATCCAAAACGAAAGGCGCGGCCTGGTGAACAGGCCGCGCCTTTTTGTTTCGGATCCAAGGACCTCGGGCTCAGGCCGTAGTCTTTTCCTCGCGGCTCTCGATCCAGCGTTCGGCCGCGATGGCGGCCATGCACCCCTGGCCCGCGGACGAGATCGCCTGCTTGAAGATCGGGTCCATGATCTCGCCGGCCGCGAACACGCCGGGCACATTGGTCATCATATGCTTGTCGACGACCAGGAAGCCCTGCGGGTCCATGTCGAGCTGGCCCTTGAACAGGCCGCTGTTGGGGAAGTGACCGACGAACACGAAGACGCCGTCGGTGTCCCAGCGTTCGACAACGCCGGTCTTGACGTTGCGGGCCTGCACCGCCTGCACCTTGCCCTGGCCGTCGATGCGGTCGAGCACCGTGTCGAACACGGGCTGGATCTTCTCGTTCTCCGTGGCCTTTTGCTGTAGAAAATCCCCGGCCCGGAACTGATCGCGGCGATGGACGACGCGCACCCGGTTGGCGAACTTGGTCAGGAAGAGCGCCTCCTGAAGCGCGGAATCCCCGCCGCCGATGACCAGCACGTCCTTGCCCTTGAAGAAAAAGCCGTCGCAGGTCGCGCAGTAGCTCACGCCGCGCCCGACGAACTCCGTCTCGCCCGGGATCTCGAGTTTCTTGGCCGAGGCGCCGGTCGTGATGATCACGCTTTCGGCTTCATAGTCGTTGCTGTAGGTCTTGAGCCGCAGCGGCTGGCCGGGGCGGAAATCGACCTCGGTGACCTCGTCGTATTCGAAGCGCGTGCCGAACTTCTCGGCCTGGGCCTGCATGTGCTGGACGAGATCGGGCCCGAGGATGCTGTCGAAGCCCGGGAAGTTCTCGACCTCGCTGGTCGTGGCGATCTGGCCGCCGACCGCGTTGCCGGCGATGATCAGCGGATTGAGGTTGGCGCGCGCCGCGTAGATCGCGGCGGTCAGCCCGGCCGGGCCGGAGCCGATGATGATGACCTGTTCTTTTTGCATAGCTGCTCCGTCTGTATACTCCCAGGGGGTATTTTAACACAAAAACAGAAGAGAGGGGAAGGAAGAGGGAGGAGGGAGAAGGGAAGAGGGAGGCGGGAGATCACTCCTCCCTCTTCCCTCTTCCCTCTTCCCTCTTCCATCAATCAGATGCGAGCAGCGGCACGACGACCAGGATCCGCGTGCCCTGGCCTTCGGCCGAGTCGATCCGGACTGTGCCGTTGAGCATCTCGGCGCGCTCGCGCATATTGACCATGCCGAGGCTCGAGCGTCGGTCGTACTCGCTGTCAACCGCGCCGACGTTGAACCCGACGCCGTCATCCTGAAGTTCGAGCGTGAGGGTGTCGTTCTGGATCTTGAGCCGGACCCAGATGTGTTGGGCCTGGGCGTGCTTGACGGCGTTGTTGACCGCTTCCTCGGCGATGTAGAAGAGGACGCCCTGGCGGCTCTTCTCGAGCAGGTCGTCAACGCCGGGGTCGATCTCGACGATCACGTTTTGGGCGTGTGTCTCGCGCACCTTTTCGCCCAGCTGCTTGAGCGCGGCCGAGAGGCCCTGGCTTTCGAGGATCAGCGGACGCAGCGTAAAGAGCATGTGCCGGATCTCTTTGGTGGTCTTGCGCGCCAGCTCTTCCATCTTGAAGAGCTCGTCGGCGGCGCCGCGCTGATCGCGCTCGACCAGCCGGCGCGCGAAGTTCGCGCGCATCGCCAGGGCCGCCACGGCCTGGGTCGGGCCGTCGTGCAGATCGCGGGCGAGTTTCTTGTTGGCCTCTTCCTGAACCTGGACGATCCGTTCCTTCTCGGTCCGCAGCGTTTGATACAGACGGGCGTTTTGCAGCGCCACGACCGACTGATTGACCATGGCGTTGAGGAAGTTGCGCGTGTCTTCCGAGAAGAAGTTCGGCTCGACGTGGCCGTACAGGATCACGCCGAAAGAGTCGAACGCCACCCGGAGCGGCAGGGCGATCAACGACCGGCAGTGCCGGAACCCGATGAATTGCATCAACTCGGGGTCGTCGCCGGGCGCATCAGTCAGCACGTACTCGCCCGTGCGGGTGACGTTGGCCAGCAGGCCTTCCTCGGCCGGGCACAACACCTTGCCATCAGCCGGGGGCAGCCGCCAGGATGCTGAGACGCGCAGGTGATTGCGGTCATCGTCGAAGAGCAGCACCGCGCAGCACATCGACGACTCGCTCATCGCCCGGCCTTCGGCGCCAAGGGACCCGAACTTGAGGGCGGCCTCAAGCACCTTCTCGTACCCCAGCGTAGCCGAGACCATCGAGGCCATCTCGTAGATCGCGCGCGCGTGTTGACGCGCTTCGTGCACCTTGCGATCTCGGATCTCAAGCTCGCGCCGCTCCTGGGTCTTGAGGAACTGGCGCAGTTGCGTGCCGGCCAGGGCTGCGCCGGCGGTTGCCACTATCACCAGAATGGCCAGGACGCCGAAGCTGTTCAGCGAGCCGCCGGTGCCCAGGATCAGCAGGGCCTGGGCGACGAGCCCGAAGCCCGCGACCAGGAGCGCGGGCAGCCAGGTGTGGCGCAGCGCAGCCGTGAGGGCCGGGTAGAGCATCACCCAGGGGAGGGGGCCGCTGATCCCGCCGGTGAACTGGAACAGCGCCAACCCGACGGCGATGTCCACCACCAGCGTGATATAGCGAAAACCAGGCGGCTCGTAATGCAGGAAGTGCAGGAGCATCTGGATGGCGTTGGCGCCGCCCAGGATGGCCAGCAGCACGAAGGCCACGGCGTCGTGGTGGGCAAAGCCGCCGTCGACCTCCAGACGCAGCAACATACCGGCGAGCAGCGTCCAGCGCACGGTGTAGATCAGCCAGTCGGTGCGCTGGCTAACGCGGTCTCGGATCGGGCTTTGCCCGGAAGCCTCTTGCATGGTGTGATTCACGGGCGTCGAGGACGTCCGCTGTGGGATCGTTGTCGTAGTCAACCTGACGTAACTATACCGAAATCCCCAAAGGCATTGCGTAGGGAAGAGGGGAGGTCGGTTAGCGTCAGTTGCGGACTCGGCTCAAAAACAAGAGGGCGACGTCGCCGTCGCCCCTTGCAGAATTGGTCGAAATTCGACGGGCGGGGTTTAGCGTCGCCGCCCGGCTCGTGCTGCCGGCCGTTTGGCGGGCGCGGCCTTTGGCTTCGCCGCCGCGCGCGCGGTGGCCGGGCGCTTGAGCACCAGGCCCTCGCCCCCGGACAGGCCCGTGTTCATGTCGTCGATCAACTCCCAGCCCTCGCCGCCCAGCAGGTTGAGGATCGAGGGCAGCAGCGGGAACTCAGCCTTGTCGTGCAGGCCGTCGATTTTGGCGTTGATGCCGCGGAAGTAGGCCGACGTTGCCTCTTCCGCTTCGTGTGCGCTGTGATAGCGGAAAACGCGGTTGGCATACCACTTGGTGTCGAGCGCAGTGCTCATGCGGGTCAGAATGCAGTATTCCCAACGGGTGGCCATGGTGCCTCCGAATGAAATGTGGCAGGATCGGCGTCCAGCATAGCGCAGTTGCAGACCCGGCGCAAGCGATTGATTGGCGCTTTTGCGCGTGGCAACTGCGCGCCCGTCGCCTGAAGTTTCGCCCCGGTCGTCGGTGGCGGTCAGCGGCGGGCTTCCTCCAGAACCGCCAACATCTGGCGATGCACATCCGGGTTCGCCATGAGGATCGAGGCGGACGGGAGCGTGAAGGGCTCCCCCGTGACTGTGGTGATCACGGCCCCGGCTTCCTGCGCGATCAACACGCCGGCCGCGACGTCATAGGGCGCCACTTTGTACTCCCAGTACCCGTCGAAGCGGCCGCACGCCACGTAGCAGCAGTCGAGCGCGGCCGAACCCGGGCGCCGGACTCCCTGGCTGCGCTTGTAGAACAGCTCCCACTCGCGAAAGTTGTTGATCGGGCTGGTGCGAACGTCGTAGGGAAAGCCCGTCGTCAGCAGCGATCGCCCCAGTTCGGTCTGAGCCGCGACCTGGATCGGTTCGCCGTTGCGGGTGGCGCCCCGGCCGGCCTCGGCCGCAAACAATTCGTCGCGCAAGGGGTCGTAGACCACGCCGAGCACCATCCGGCCCTGGTGGGCGAGCCCGATCGAAACCGAAAAACATGGGATGGCGTGGGCGTAGTTGGTAGTGCCATCGAGCGGATCGATCAGCCACTCGAAGTCGTGCGAGCCCGAACGTCCGCTCTCTTCCGCGTACACGGCATGGTCCGGGAACGCCGCGCGCACGCGCTCGAGGATCAAGGCTTCGGAGCGCTGGTCGATCTCGGTCACGAGGTCCACCTCGCCCTTGAACTCGATCCGATTGGCGCGGCCATATCCGGCGCGCACGACGGCGCCGGCGGCGCGCGCGATGTCACTGACGATGTTCAGCATAGGATTCCTGTTGAAACGGGAGAATCGCCTCAGGCCGCTGGCCTGACGGCGACACGCTCGAAGATCCGGCAGATCTCGAAAGAGGCTGTAGCGGGCAGGGCGGCCAACGCGATCGCGTCGGCCGGCGGCTTCTGCCAGGTGCTGATCTGGCGGCGAATGAAGTCCTCGGCCAGGTGGGGAGCCGGCGCCTGCGCCAGGATGACCCAATCCCACTCGGACACGATCAGACCCTCACGGGGCGCTCGAAAGTCGGCCTGGCGCAAGTCCTGCCAGGCGAGGCGGGGCGGGTGAGCGAGCCAGGCTTCGACCGCGACGCGTGGACGAGCGGCCCGCAACCAGCGCTCACCGGCGGACAGCGACGCGGCCTCGACGGCATTGGGCGAACGACCCAGGGCAAGCAGGGCGGCAGCCATGGCGGCCCGGGCGTCATCGGGCCAGATGACCGATCGGCGCTGCAGGTCGGCCAGCGCGGGGCGCTCCGACCCGGACAGATGGCGCACGGTCAGGCCGCGCAGGCGAAAGGGCACGGAGTAGCGGCCTTCGGGGTCATGCGGTCGGTTGGGGGTGCCCGCCAAATGCGTCAGCGCACCGGTCTGGATCAACCACGCAACGTGGTCGGCCGGGGCCAGAAGGGCGCCCAGGCCCCAGCCCTCTCGGGCCAGGCGCGCGTCTTCGGGCGCCAGGCGCGCCCATCCGGTCGGGTCCGCGAGCAGGGCAGCCGTCATCGCCCCGCCCACGACGGCCCCGATCTTCAGGAACGCGCGGCGCGAGATCATTCTGAGATTTGCAAGGCTTTGGAGAGCACGTCCAGCTCGTGCTGGAGCTCGTCGTACTGCACCTGGATGTCGGCCAACATGTGGCGGTAGGTCTCGCGCTGGGCCTCGGGCACGAGATCGAGTTGTTGGCGCGTGCGCGTCAACTGCTGCTGCTTCTGTTGGAGTTTCGACTTGAGCCGTTGGCGGTAGCCGACGTAGAACTCACGGTCGGTCAGCGGCGGATTCTTGGCGGCATGGGTGGCCAATGCTTCGTGGACCGCCTGCGACAACGCCTCGGTCTCGGCCGGCTTGGGCAGGAAACGCAGGGCGCCGAGGTTGAGCGCGAAGTGCTCATCCTCCATCGACACGTAGGTAGCCGAAAGGAAAATGATCGGCAGATCCGCCGTCGTGGCCGTAGTGCGCAGCCGCTGAGCCAGCGCGAAGCCGTCCATGCGCGGCATCAGGATGTCGGACACGATGACGGCCGGCGACTCGCGCTCGATCAGGTCCAGCGCCTCGGCACCGTCACGAGCCTCGATCACCTCAAAGCCCATGGCCCTGAGCTGGAGCACGGTGACGTCACGCACGCTGTCGATGTCTTCTACAACCAGGATTTTCGCGGAGGGCATCAGGAGGGATTATACCCACGATCACTTGACCAACAACGCCACGGTCTCGATGTGAAAGGTCTGCGGGAACATGTCGACCGGTTGAGCCCAGGCCAGCCGGTAGCCGTGGCGGGCCAGACGGGCAACGTCGCGGGCCAGGGTGGCCGGATCGCAGGAAACGTAGGCGATGCGGGTGGCGCCCGTGGCGGCCAGCGCCTCGGCGGCCTCGGCGGCCAGGCCGGCGCGGGGCGGGTCGAGCACCACGGCCGTGGGGCGGGCCGCGAGCGCGGGCAGGATCTCTTCGACAGCGCCCAGATACAGCGACACGTTGTCGCTGGCGTCCAGGTTGATTGCGGCATCGTCGACGGCCGGGGCATAGGACTCGACCCCAACCACGGCTGAGACATGCGGCGCCACAAACGCTGTGAACAAGCCGACGCCGCAGAACAGGTCGAGCACCACATCGTCCGGGTGCGGATCGAGTGCCTCGAGCACAAGCGCGATCAGGCGCTCGGCCTGAGCCAGATTGACCTGAAAGAAGCTGCCGGCCGAAACGCGGAAGGGTCGGCCCAGGACCTCGATCTCGAGCCAGTCGCGTTCGGCCAGCGCGAACGTGGTCCCATCCGGTCGGAACACCGCTGCAGCCAGCGCCAGATCCAGGCTGACCTCGGGCGTCTCCTCCTCGGGCTCGAGCACCAGGAGCGGATCGCCGGTCTCATCGACGCGGATGGTGAGGCGCTCCAGGCCGGCATCCGGCTCAAGCACCAGGCGCGCGCGTGCGGCGTTGATGGCCGGGTGGGCGATCAGGCAGGCCTCCACCGGCACGACATCGTGTGTGCCCTGGCCGCGCAGGCCGAGCCCGCCGTCCGCGGTCAGCGACCACTGGATCTGGTTGCGATAACCGAAGGGCTCCGGCGCCGGCACGATCGGGCGCACCGGCGGGTCGTCCAGGCGCGCCAGGCGGCGCAGCTGGACCCGGACCTGATTCTCTTTGAACCGCAATTGGTCGAGGTAGCCGAGGTGCTGCAACTGGCAGCCGCCGCAGACGTTGAAGACCGGGCAGGGCGGCTGGATCCGCTCCAGGGCCGGGTCGACCACCTCCACCAGGCGGGCCCGGGCGACTTCCTTTTTGGTCTGCGTGATCTCCACGGACACGGTCTCGCCGGGCAGCGCGCCGGGCACGAACACGGTGCGGCCCTCGGCGTGGGCGATGCCGTCGCCGGAGTGTGAGAGGGCCGTGATTGTGAGGTTGAGCATGCGGTGATGATACCAGCCGGTGCTATGATCGCCCCCATGCGCGTTTCCCTGGTGATGACCGTTCTGAACGAGGCCGCCAGCCTGCCGGCTGTGCTCGAGACCTTGATGGCCCAGACCCGACCGGCCGACGAGATCGTCATCGTGGACGGCGGCTCTCGCGACGGCAGTGTTGAATTGCTGCGCGCGAGTGAAGCGTATTTGCCGTTGCGCATCGTGGTTCGACCGGGCGCCAACATCTCACAGGGACGCAACGCCGCGATCGGGGCCGCTACCGGGGACGTCATCGCCGTGACCGACGCCGGTGTGCGCCTCCCGCCGGATTGGCTCGAGCACCTGGTCGCGCCGTTCGCCGACGCTGCGGTCATGCATGTGGCCGGCTTCTTTGTGTCCGATCCACGGACCGTGTTCGAGACCGCCCTGGGCGCTGCGACCTTGCCCGACGTCGACGAGATCCGGCCGAGAACCTTCCTACCCTCCAGTCGCAGCGTAGCCTTCCGCAAGGCGGTGTGGGAACAGGCTGGCGGCTATCCCGAGTGGTTGGACTACTGCGAGGATCTGATCTTCGACCTGCGGGTCTGCGCAGCTCGCGGACCGTTTACCTTTGCGCCCCGAGCCTGCGTCTCGTTTCGACCACGGCAGAGCCTGGAGTCGTTCTACCACCAGTATTTCCGCTATGCGCGGGGTGACGGCAAGGCCGGGCTGTTTCTGCGCCGACACCTCATCCGGTATGCCACCTACCTTTTGGGCCTGCCCGCGCTGGTCGTGGGCACAGCCTGGTTCGGCCCGGGGGTGGCGGTGCTAGGCGTGGTCGCAGGCGCGCTCTACGTCAGTCGGGCTGTCCGGCGGCTGCAACGGATCTGGCAGCGGAACTCGATGTTCGAGCGTCTGGCACTTCTGGCCTGGCTACCTGTGATCCTTTTCACGGGCGATGTCGCCAAGATGCTGGGCTACCCGGTCGGCTTGGTGTGGCGGCTACGCCATCAGCGCTAGTGGGTCGTCCCTCCAGCCAGGCGCTGCGCTCGCTTGCGGTGGGCGGCCTAAACGGGACCTAAATCCCGCCAAGTTGGGCGCGATATCCCGTGCACCCGGGACGCCGGGAAGGTTATAAATGAGGAGCACCGCGCGTTAAGACGCATCGGTCTGGATCAAGCGACAACGCGGGAAGGGAGGGGTCAGAATGGTACAATCGGCAGCGACAGGGACGTCGCGTTTTCAGCCGCCCTCCGGAGCCCATGCTCATCCAGGTCCACAATGGTCTGGCCAATGCGTGCTTGATCTTCAGCCTGCTTATCGCCGGTTACAGTTTACTGATCTTCATCCGAAACCAATCCTTGACCCCTGGTTTCTTCGGGGCTTTGGTGATCGCGGAGCTGCTCTTCCTGGCTCAGACGATCGTGGGCGTGATCTTGTCCTTACAGGGTGGAGAACCGGCGCGGGGATGGGTGCATTACCTCTACGGCGTTGTCAACATCATCAGCCTGCCCGGGCTGTACGCCATCACACGCGGACGCGATTCGCGTCTGGAAGCCCTGTACTACTTTGCCATGAGCATATTTCTGGCCGGCATCGCCCTCCGGGCGACCGAAACGGCCCTGGTCATGTTACCCGGTTTGTGACCCACACCCATTTCAATTGACGTCCAACATCGCAGACGCTTTGTTTCGACACACAGGAGTAACGCCATGATCAAAAAACCGACGTTCCGGATCTTGTCGGCCCTGACCGCACTGACGCTGGCCAGTATGGCCTGCGGCATCGGCGGAAACACGGGCGGCGACGATCCCACCGAGGCGCCCAAGCCGACCGAGAGCTCGGAGCAGCCGACCGCCGAGCCGCAAAGCTCGGGCGGCGCCATCAACAGCTGGGAGGACGCCGAGAACGCGACCATCCAGATCCTGGCCGAAGGCAGCTTCGTCGATCCGGCCGAGGGCTTCCAGGCCAACGCCGTCGGCGCGGGCTCCGGGTTCCTGATTTCGTCGGACGGCCTGGCCGTGACCAACAACCACGTCGTGACCGGCTCGGCCCGCCTCAAGGTTTATCTGAACGGCGAAGAGTACCGCGCCAAGGTGCTCGGCGCTTCCGAGTGCTGGGATCTGGCCGTCATCCAGATCGACGGCGAGGACCTGCCGTTCATGGAGCCTTACGAGGGCGGTATCTCGGTCGGCACCGAGGTGTACTCGGCCGGCTTCCCGCTCGGCGACCCCGAATTCACGCTGACGCGTGGCATCATCTCGAAGGAGAACGCGGACGGCGAGTCGAACTGGGCCTCGGTCGACTCGGTCGTGCAGCATGACGCCCGCATCAACCCCGGCAACTCGGGCGGCCCGCTCATCAATGAGGACGGGCAGGTCGTCGGTGTCAACTACGCCGGCAATGCCAGCACCGACCAGAACTTCGCGATCATGCTTCAGGACGCGCAGGACGTGATCGAGCAGCTGACCGACGGCATCGACGTCGACTCGATCGGCATCAACGGCCAGGCCGTGATGTCGGAGGACGGCAGCATCCAGGGCATCTGGGTCTCGTCGGTCAAGTCGGGTTCGGCCGCGGATCGCACCGGGATTTCGGGCGGCGACATCATCATCGAGATGGAAGGCGTCTCGGTCGGGCGTGGCGGCGCGATGACCGACTATTGCGACATCCTGCGCAGCCATGACGCCGGCTCGACCCTGAGCATCAGCGTGCTGCGCTTCGCCACCAGCGAAGTGCTCGAAGGCCAACTCAACGGTCGCGAACTGACGCAATCGTTCTCGTTCGGTGGTCAGGTCGACGAGAACACCACCGGCAGCACCGAGGTCGATCCCGGCGGCTTCTACACCATCTCGGACGACACCGGATCGCTGCAGGTGGATCTGCCCAATATCTGGTCGGAAGTTGACACCAGCACGTATCAACTCGCCGGCGAGTACGACGTGGCCCGCATTCAGGCGCTGGACGGCGGCTTCGAGGCCGGCGTGGAGTTCGGTGTCTCGTCGGACCTGGCGCAGTTGGGCGGGTACGTGCAGTTCCTGGATCTGTACCGCGACGAGGTCTACAACCCGCAGTGCAGCACCTACGAAGGCCGTTCGGACGTCATCACTTACGGTGACTTCGAGGGTCAGTACGACCTGTTCTCGGGCTGCGACGACGGCCCGCAGGTCGTCGTGCTCTCGATGCGGCCGGCTTCGGATCAAACGGCCTATCTGATCTACGTGATCGGCTATGTGTACACCGACGGCGACTTCGATCTGCTCGACTCGGCTATCTCGTCGATGGTCATCACCGGCGGCAACCTGCCGTAATCGGGAGACCGGATCGGTTTTCAACGGACGGCGGCGCCCCGGCGCCGCCGTCCGCGTTTAGGCCGCGACCCGGAGGCCAGACATGGCGCAAGCGACTCTTCACCACATCGGATTGGCGACGTTGTTGGCGAGCGGCAGCCTGGCCTGCAGCCTGGCCGGCCCGGCGCCGGCCTCGCCAACGTCACCTGCGCCGACCGAGTCAGCCTCGCCCGAGCCGGGCACCGACGTGCGGACGCCGGCCGACGCGCGCGCGGCCACCGTGCAGATCCTGGCCGAGGGCACCTTTGTCGACCCCAGCCAGGGCTTCCTGGCCGATCAGGTCGGCGCCGGGTCCGGGTTTGTGATCTCACCGGACGGCGTCGTGGTGACCAACAACCACGTCGTCACTGGCGCCGCGCGGCTCGAGGTCTGGCTGGACGGTGTCGGCTATGGCGCGCGCCTGTTGGGCGCTTCGGAGTGTTGGGATCTGGCCGTGGTCCAGATCGATGCCAAAGACGAGCCGTTGCCCTTCCTCGCGTTGTACGACGGCGAACTGCCGACCGGCACGGAGGTCTGGGCGGCCGGCTTCCCCCTTGGCGAGCCCGAGTTCACGCTGACGTCGGGCATCATCTCAAAGGCCGACACCCGGGCCAACACCTCGTGGGCTTCGGTCGACTCGGTCGTGCAGCATGACGCCCGCATCAACCCCGGCAACTCGGGCGGGCCGCTCCTCAACGAGCGGGGCGAGGTCGTGGCGGTCAACTATGCCGTCAACGCCCAGACCGATCAGAACTTCGCCATCCGCATCGCCGAAGCGGCCGAGATCATCGAGACGCTACGCCAGGGCGAGGACGTCGACTCGATCGGCATCAACGGCCAGGCCTTGCTTTCGGAAGACGGCACCCTGGCGGGTGTCTGGGTCTCGTCGGTCAAGTCGGGTTCGCCGGCCGATCGAGCCGGCCTGGTGCCCGGCGATTTGATCACGCGGCTCGAAGGGATCACGCTCGCTCGCAACGGCACGCTCGAGGAGTACTGCGACGTGCTGCGCAGCCACCACGCCGACGACGTCCTCGGGATCGAGGTGCTGCGGCTCGCGGAACAGGAGCTGCTGGTGGGGCAGGTGAACGGGCGCCAGCTCGAAGCCACCTATTCGTTTGCCAATGCTCTGAGCGCCCAGGTTGGCAGCCTGCCCATCTCGGACAACACGCCGCCATATAGCGGCTACGAGGCGGTCGTCGACGAGACCGGCGTGCTGCGGATCGCGGTGCCGATTGAATGGTCCGAACGCGATATAACGCCTCAGGACCTGGGCACCGGGGTCTATGCCTCGATCCTGGCGGCCCCCGATCTGGCGGGCTTCTTCGATCGCGCCGACGTGCCGGGGCTGTGGTTCGCCGGGACGAGCGGCGTGCCTGAAGCGCTGGACCGTCTGGAGACGGCCCTGGAGGGCGTCGAGCCGCAGTTCCAGGAGCTGTGCGGCTCGAAGGCCGCCCAACAGGCGTACGAGGACGCGAAGTACATCGGGCGCTATGTGGCCTATCAGAATTGCGCCGGCGCCCCGAACGTGCTGGTGCTGATGGTGGCCGCCTCGCGCGACCGTGAGCTGGGCGCGCTGGTGATCGTGGCCGTCAACCTGCTCAGCCAGCGGGATCTCGAGGCGTTCCAATACATGTTGAACACTTTTGACTTCGTGGGGCGCTGAGGAGACCAAACCGGTCAAGTTGACCGTGATCGGCGCCGGCAGTACCATACAACGCGCCGGGGCTGCGGTCTGGCAGACGGCGAGCAGGAGTAACCATGACGACACGAACGGTGGTGGTGTTGGAGGGCGATCAGACGGGCCAGGAGTTGCTGGTCGAGGCCTTGCGTGTGCTCGACCCGAATGTCACCCGGGTTCCGACGGAGTTCAAACACTTCGACCTGTCGCTCGCCAATCGGCGTGCGACCCAGAACGCCGTCGTGCGGGACGCTGCGGCGGCGATGGCGACCACCGGGCTCGGCCTCAAAGCCGCGACCATCACACCCGAGACCAAGGGTGACGTGGGCTCGCCGAATGCCATCCTGCGCGAAGAGATCGACGGCAAGGTGATCCTGCGCACGGGCCGGCGCATCCCCAATATCCGCCCGGTCGGCGGCGTGCACGCGCCGATCGCGGTCGTGCGCATGGCCGTGGACGATGCGTACGGCGCCAAGGAATGGCGCGAGCAGGTCGGCGACGACGAGTGGGCCTATCGCACCGAGAAGATCTCGCGCGCGACCTGCCGCACGGTGGCTGAGTTCGCCTTTCAATATGCGCAGAAGATCGGGGCCAAGGTCTTTGGTGGTCCGAAGTACACGGTCAGCCCGGTGTACGAGGGCATGTTCAAGGAAGAAATGGATGCCGCCCATCACCGGCATCCGGGCGTGCCCTACGAGCCGCAGCTGATCGATGCCACCATGGCGCTGTTGTTGACGACCTCGGGCGAGGCCCTGGTCATCCCGTCGCTCAACCGCGACGGTGACCTGCTCAGCGACCTGGTGTTGCAGATGTTCGGCACGATCGCGGGTTCCGAGTCGCTGGTGCTGGGCATGGACCCGGCTACGCTCAAGGTGCGGGCCGTCATGGCCGAAGCCCCGCACGGCACTGCGCCCAGTCTGCAGGGCAAGAACATTGCCAACCCGATGGCCATGATCCTGGCCGGCGCGGCGCTGTTGACCTACTTCGAGCTGCCAGCGGCCGACCGGGCTTCGCGTGCGATCTACGAGTCGGTCTTCGAGGCCGTCTTCGAGGGTATGAAGACGCCCGACCTGGGCGGGCACGCGACCACCAGTGAGTTCACCAACGACGTCATCCGTCGCGTCCGGACCAAGATCGAGGTATGGGGGACTTTAGGGTAATGAGGGTCGGGGGCGCGGTGACCGCCCAGCCCCGCCCTCGCCCTTAACCTTTTAAGGTCAACCAGGCCGCGTTTCTCGCTACAATTTCTCCACTGTGAGCATGTTTTTCGCAGCCCGCACGCTCGGCATCGCCGGTTTCTACCGGCAGGATCACGACCCTCCGGCTCGTGCCTGAGCCGCGCCTGTCTTCATCCCCGCCGTCACTGCCGTTGGAGGTGTCGTTATGTCCAAACTTAAGTTCGCTCCCGGCCGCCGCTCGCCCTTCTTTAAGGATGTGCCCGACGAGAAGTGGTTCGACTGGCGCTGGCAGATGTCGCACCGCCTGAACACGCTCGGCGAACTGGCCGACGTGCTCGAGCTGACCGAGTCCGAGAAGAAAGCCCTGGGCGCCAAGAGCCTGTTTCGGGTCGATGTCACGCCGTATTTCGCCTCGCTGATCGACCCGCGCGACCCGCACGACCCGATTCGAGCCCAGGTCGTGCCGACCGACCGCGAGATGGTGCCGTTCCAGTCGATGATGGAGGACTCGCTGGCCGAGGACCGGCACTCGCCGGTGCCCGGGCTGGTGCATCGCTATCCCGACCGGGTGTTGATGCTGGTTACCACCCAGTGCGCGTCGTACTGCCGTTACTGCACGCGCTCGCGCATCGTCGGCGACCCGAGCCAGACCTTCTCGCGCAAGGAGTTCGAGGCCCAGATCGCGTACCTCGAGCGCACGCCGCAGGTGCGCGACGTGTTGCTCTCCGGCGGCGACCCGCTCACGCTGGCGCCCAAGTTGTTCGAGGAGATCATCAGCCGGCTGCGCGCGATCGAGCACATCGAGATCGTGCGGATCGGCTCGCGCGTGCCGGTCTTCCTGCCGATGCGTGTCACCGACGAGCTGTGCGAGACGCTGGCCAAGTACCATCCGATCTGGATGAACATCCACGTCAATCACTCGAACGAGATCACCGAGGAGCTGGCCCAGGCCTGCGACAAGCTCTCGCGGGCCGGGGTGCCGCTCGGCAACCAGAGCGTGCTGCTGGCCGGTGTGAACGACTCGGTCCACATCCAGCGCAAGCTGGTGCAGGATCTGGTGCGGATGCGCGTGCGCCCGTACTACCTGTATCAGTGCGACCTGGTCGAGGGCTCGGGTCACTTCCGGACCTCGGTGGCCAAGGGCATCGAGATCATCGAGGGGCTGCGCGGCCACACGTCGGGTTACGCCGTGCCGACCTACATCATCGACGGGCCGGGCGGGGGCGGCAAGATCCCGGTCATGCCCAACTACCTGATCTCGATGGCGCCGGGCAAGACCGTGCTGCGCAACTACGAGGGCTATATCACGACCTACACCGAGCCCGACGACTACAACCCGCACGCGGTCGCGGCACTCGAGGCCCAGATCGAGAAGCGGCCCGAGCCCGGCCAGTCGGGCGTGCATGGGCTGTTGCAGGGCCAGGACATGTTCATCAAGCCGACCAACTTCGACGAGGTCCATAACCGCGGCGGTGGCATGCATCGACTGCGCGCCGACGAGACCAAGTGGCGACCGCTTGGCATCGGCTCGGCGCCGGACCTGATCGAGGGCGAGAGCAGCGCGCCGCCCGCGCAGCTCGCCTCTGGAGACGAGGCGTAGCGTTCCACACCTGGAGAGGACCGGGGCGGCACCCCGGTCCTCTCTGCTTAAGGTTTGCGCGCTTCGTTCACTTTGCTATAGGCATGTGGCGCAAAGCGTTGTATGATCGCGCCTGATCAGGCCCAGTCACACCATCACCTGGGCATCAGTCAGGACATCGTTGTCGTGTCGTCTTCTGAACCTTCATCTACCTGGCAGCGCTTCTCCACCAACGGCTATCATCGACCTCTCAAGGTGGCCGTCCTCTACAACCTCAAGGAGAACGCGCCGCATATCGACGGCGTCCCCGCCGACGTGCTCGACGAGCTGGATTCCCCCAAGAACGTCAACGACTACTGCGAGGCCATCCGGGCGCTGGGGCACGAGGTGGTGGCCTACGAGGGCAATCCCGACCTGGTCGCCCGGTTGCGCGAGAACCCGGTCGACATCTGCTTCAACACCTGCGAGGGCTTTCGCGGCGACTCGCGCGAGGCTCAGGTGCCGGCCCTGCTCGAGATGCTGGGCATCCCGTACACGGCGGCCCGGGTGATGGGCCTGGCCCTGACGCTGGACAAGGCCATGACCAAGCGCATCCTGCGTTATCACGGCCTGCCGACGCCGGCCTTCCAGGAGTTCTTCGCGGCGGATGCGCCGCTCGAGGCGCCGTTGCGCGAATGCCTGGAGCGGGGGCGGGCGCTCTTCGCCAAGCCCAACCGCCAGGGCACGGGCATCGGCATCGGCAGCGACGCCATGTTGCGCGACGAGCGCCGCCTGCGCGCGAAGATCGCGTATCTGCTGCAGGCCTACGGCGAAAGCGTGCTGGTCGAGGAATACATCGAGGGCCGCGACGTCACCTGCGGCCTGGTCGGCAACCTGCGGCCCGACGGCTCGGCCGACGACATCCACTTCTTCCCGATTTCCGAGATCGACTACACCCATTACCCGCCGGGCACCGAGCCGTTTTACTCGCACAAGCTGAAGGTCGACCTGGCCGACGACTATCGGTACTTCTGCCCGGCCCCGCTCGACGAGGCCGTGGCCGCCGAAGTGCGCCGTTTGTCGATCGAGACCTTCCGGGTGTGCGCCGGTCTGGACGTCTCGCGGGTCGACTTCCGGCTCGATGTCCACAACAACCTGCAGCCCATGATCCTGGAGATCAACGCGCTCCCGGGCATGACCTCGATCAGCGACCTGACGTTGTGCGCCGAGGGTGAGGGCTGGACGCATCGGCAGATGTTGCAGGCGATCTTCAACGCCGCCGTCAAACGTCTGGGCCTGGTCGCCGCGCATTCGGCGGCGGGCCAGCCGCAGGCGGCGCATTCCGCGGCCTAGACGCCGCCCAGGAGCGACCATGACCAGGCATAAAGTCGCGGTGCTCGCCAACCTCAAGAAGAACGCGCCGATCCTGCCCGGGATGACCGAGGATTACTGGGACGACCTGGACTCCGAGAAGACCGTCAACGCCCTGCAGGAAGCCATCCGGGCCGGCGGTCATGAGGCCGCCTTCTTCGAGGGCGATGTCGGGCTGCAGGCCAAGCTGATCGACTACAAGCCCGACATCTGTTTCAACATCTGCGAGGGGCACTTCGGCGACGGGCGCGAGGCCCAGGTGCCGGCCTTGCTCGAGATGCTGCGGATCCCCTACACCGGCTCGCGCGTCATGAGCCTCGCCCTGGCCCTCGACAAGCCGATGACCAAGCGCGTGCTCAACTGGCACACCTTGCCGACCCCGGCCTTTCAGACCTTCGAGCGCGCCGATGAGCCGCTGGACGACGACATGCTCTTCCCGCTGTTCGTAAAGCCGGCCCGTGAAGGCACCGGTATGGGCGTGACGGCGCAGTCGATCGTCAACAACGAGGCCGAGCTGCGCGAGCGGGTCGCCTACACGCTTGACAAGTACAAGCAGACCGCGCTGGTCGAGCGCTACATCTCGGGCCGGGAGGTCACGGTCGGCCTGGTCGGCAACTTCTCCGGCCCGGCCAGCCGCCGATTGCCGGCGCGTTACTACTTCGGCGAACGTACCCGGGATTACTCAGAGGCCGGGTTGGCCGCGATCCGGGCGGGCGGCATCACGTTTCTTCCGCCGCTCGAGGTCAACCTCGAGCCGTACCGCGAGAGCGAGGCCGTCTACACCAACACGCTCAAGACCGACCTGGCCGACAAGGTCGAGCTGCTGTGCCCGGCGCCGCTGCGGCCCGAGCAGGTGCAGGAGCTCAACTGGCTGACTGCCGCGGTCTTCCGCGTGCTGGGCTGTTACGACGTCTCGCGCATCGACTTCCGACTGGATTCGAGTGATAACGATCGCCCGTACATCCTCGAGATCAACCCGCTGCCCGGCCTGGCGCCGGGGTTGAGCGACCTGGTGCTCGAGGCGGCCGCGGCTGGGATCGGCTACACTGAATTGATCAACATGATCCTCAACGCCGCCATCGACCGCCATGATCTGCGGCCGAGCGTCTACACTTCGTACGCCGGCGGGCCGACCCCGGCATGAATACCCTGATGGTCGCTCGTTCGCTTCCCGACGATTTGCCCGCGATCCTTGAGGCGACGCGCTCGGTCGGCGTCTTCAACGACGAAGAAGTGCGCACCGTCGACGAGCTTTTTCAGGGCTATCTCAAGGATCCTGCCGTCAGCGGCTACAACTTCTTGAGTTGCAGGGATGGCGCAACGCTCTTGGGCTTCGCGTGCTGGGGGCCGACCGCGCTCTCGCAGGGTGCCACGGACCTGTACTGGATTTGCACGGCGCAGGGTGCGCAGGGCAGGGGCGTGGCCGCCGCGCTCTTCGCCGCCGTTGAAGAGGCCGTGCGCGCGATCGGCCGCTGGTTGATCGTCATCTGGACCAGTAGTCGGTCCGAGTACGCGCCCGCGCGCCGTTTCTATCTGAGGATGGGATGCGCCCTGCAGACTCAGATCACGGACTTCTATGCGCGCGGCGAAGACCTGTGCGTCTATGTCAAGAGGATCGAGTGAGAGATCATTGGTGATTTGCGATTTGTAATGCCTCAACGTCATGTGGCAATCGCTCGTCACCAATCGCAAATGAGTTACTTTTACTTAACTTTTAAGTTGACTCTGTTAATGATTGTGCTAGGATGCACAACGTTATACGACTAAATGTGGGACCGAAACTCGCGCGACCTGCCAGATGTGGACGGCGATGCGAGGGCCGGCATGAGGTAGGAGATGGCACTGAAGATCAAAACTAACCGCCGCGTTGATGTTGCTTCCCCCGCTCACGTTGCCAAAAACTTCCAAGTCGTCATCCTGAACAGCACCTTCAGCGATTGGACTCCTGACGACACCGCGCTTTCGGAAGAATGCCTGACGCGCATGAAGCGCAGCCTGAGCGTGGTCGGTCTGAACGCCGACATCGTGCAGATCAAGCGTGATATCGCCGGCCCCCTCAAGAAATACGACCCGCGCGAGACCGTGATCTTCAACTGGTGCGAGGGCATCGACGGCGCGCCAAACGCGTACGACGCCGTGCCGCCCGTGCTGGAAGAACTCGGCTTCGCCTACACCGGTGCGGACGCCTGGTCGCTCGGTGTGTCGCAGGACAAGGGCCAGACCAAGACCCTGCTCCTCGAGCACGGCATCCCGACCCCGGTCTCCAAGATCTACGATCGCCCGGTGCTCAACGGCTGGCGCCGCTACCCGGCGCTGGTCAAGCCCGCGACCGAGCACTGTTCGTTTGGCATTTCGCGCGACTCGGTGGTCGACAACGCCCAGCAACTCAAGGACCGCATCCAGTACGTGGTTGACACCTGGAAGAGCCCGGCCCTGGTCGAAGACTTCATCGACGGCGCCGAGTTCAACGTCTCGGTCTGGGGCAACGGCGAAGATGCCGAGGTCCTGCCGCTGAGCATGATGGAGTACGGCATTTTCACCGACTACCACGACCGGCTGTGCACATTCGACGCCAAGTGGAACCCTGAGTCGGACGCCTACCGTCTGATCGCGGTCCAGTGCCCGGCCCCGATCGAGAAGACGCTCGAGCGCCGCATCAAGCGTGTGGCTCTGGCGACCTGGAAGGCGCTCAAGATGCGCGACTACGGCCGGGTCGACATGCGCGTCCGCAATGGCGTGCCGTATGTCCTCGACGTCAACGCCAATCCCGACATCACGATGGAGGGCGGCTTCGCCCGCTCCTGCCGCGCCGCCGGCTACGACTACGGCATGGCGATCGCCAAGATCCTGCGCCACGCCGCCGAGCGCATGCCCACCCACTGACATCGGCCTTTCCAAACGTGAAAGCATATCCGGGCCGGAGCCTTGCTCCGGCCCGATCGTTTTCCGGTGCCTGGGCTCGATCGGTCTTGTGCGCTGCACACAACGGGTTATGCAAAACTAGCCTTTCCGGGATTCAGGCTTAGAATTTCCTCGAGAATCCAATTCTGACCTTGACGATCCGTTATTCGGGGGGCTACACTTTGGACTGCCAGCCCAAAACCGGTCGGCCTCTGCCGGCTCTCACCCAACGGAGGAGGTCACGATGACGATGGCACAGGACCGCGCCACCCGACGCCGGGAACGCCGCGAGGCCCAGCGCCCGGGAGCCTCCCATCGCCACCGCACCGTTCAAGGCCTCCTCAACCGGCTCCCGATCACGACCGTGCTCTCCGAGGAAGGCGTCGAGCTGATCCACCAGGCCTCGATGCGTCTGCTGCGCGACACCGGCATCCTGGTCCTCGACTACCCGGCAGCGCTCGAGACCTTTCGCCGGAACGGCGCCACCGTTGAGGGTGAGCTAGTGCGCATCGAGGCCGAGACGCTCCTGCACTTCATCAGCCAGGCGCCGGCGACCTTCATTCAATTGGCCCGCGATCCCGCCAAGAACCTCGAGATCGGCGGTCGACACGTCATCTTCGCACCGGTGTACGGCCCGCCTTTTGTCGGCGGGTTGGATTTCGGTCGGCGCCAGGCCACACTCGAGGATTTCCACAACTTCGCCAAGCTGACCTATTTGGCCGAGCACCTGCATCACAACGGCGGCACCCTGGTCGAGCCCAACGACGTCGACGTGCGCGAGCGTCACCTCGACATGCTGCTGGCGCACCTCACGCTCAGCGACAAAGCCTTCATGGGTTCGGTCACCCACGCCGACAACGCCCGCGACACGGTGGCGATGGCCGAGCTGGTCTTCGGCGCCGAGCGCATCCGCGAACAGCCGGCCGTGCTCTCGCTGATCAACGCCTCGAGCCCGCTACGGTTCGACGACCGCATGTTCGGCGCGCTGGAGGTGTACGCGCGGGCCCGCCAGGCGGTGCTGGTCACGCCCTTCATCATTGCCGGCGCGATGTCGCCGAGCACGCTGGCGGCGACGCTCGCCCAGCAGAACGCCGAGGCCTTGTTCGGCATCGCTTACGCTCAGATGCTCAACCCCGGCACGCCCGTGATCTACGGCTCATTCCTGGCCAACATTGACATGAAGAGCGGGGCGCCGTGCTTCGGCACGCCCGAAGACAACCTGGCCCTGCTCGCCGGCGCGCAGATGGCGCGGCGTTACAACCTGCCGTACCGCTCCGGCGGCAACTTCACCGCAGCGCGTATCCCCGATGCTCAGGCCGGTTACGAGTCGGCCGCGACCTTTGGCGCGACGCTGGCCGCCAACGTCAACTTCGTGCTGCACGCGGCGGGATGGCTCGAGGGCGGGCTGATCGCGGGCTATGAAAAGTTCGTGCTCGACCTCGAGATGTGCGCGATGATGGCGCGCCAGGTCGAGGGCATCAGCCTCACCGAGGAAGACTTCGCCTGGGACGCCTACGCCGAGATCCCGCCGGGTGGCCACTTCCTGGGCGCGCAACACACGCTGCGCCACTACGACACGGCCTTCTTCAACCACAAGGCTTTTACGATGGACAATTACGAGAAATGGGAGGCCGAAGGCTCGGTCGACGCCTATCGCCGTGCCAACGGGCTCTACAAAGAGATGCTCAAGGCCTACGAAGCGCCGCCGATCGATCCCGCGTTGCGCGAGCAACTCGAGGCTTTCGTGGCCCATCGTCGGCATGAACTGCGCGCGCGGCTACCGCGCACGCCATGGCCCACCGGGGGGGAGGGGTAACCATCATGTTGACCGTGCGTGCCGCTCTGCAGTTGCCGATCCTGGAGACCGCTCGCGTCGTGGGCGGGGCCAGCGGGCTCGAGCGCATCATTCAACGCGCTCACGTGGTCGATATGCCCGGCACCGACTTCGGGGATTGGGCCAGCGGTTTGCTGTTGCTCACCGCCGGTTACGGCATGCGCCACAACCGCACGCTGCAGGCCGAGTTCGTGCCCTCGCTGGTGCGTCAGGGCGTGGCCGGCGTGGTCTTCGCCACCGGCTGGTACTTCGACGAGGTGCCGGACGTGATCCGTCAGGCGGCCGATGAGCAAAACCTGCCGGTCATCGCAGTGCCGCCCCAGACCAGCTTCATCGCCGTCCTGGAGCGCCTGTACGTCGATCTGCTCAATGATCAGTTCGCGCTCGACAAACGCGTCGACGAGGTCCATGGCAAACTGACCCGGCTGGTGCTCGAGGGGCGCGGGCTCGACGCGCTCGCCGGAACGCTAGCCGATATCCTCGAGCGCTCGGTGCTGGTGGAGGACGCGAGCAACACGGTCCTGGCCGCCGCCCGGCGCGGCCCGGTCGATGCGATGCGCGAGGATGCGGAAGGGGCCGGACGCACGCCGCGTCAGACAATCACGGCCCTGATTGACCGCGGTGTGTACGCTGAGTTGCGCTCGGGGATGCGCCCGCTGCATCTCGAGCCGATCCCCGAGATCGGGATGACCATGGAACGCGTGGTCGCTCCGATCATCGTCGGGCGCGAGGTGTACGGCTACATCTGGATCCTCTCGGGCAACCGCCCGTTGACCCGGCTGGATGAGCGCGCGATCGAGACGGCCGCGACTGTTGCAGCGTTGGCGCTGCTCAAAGAGCGCGCCGTGCAGGAGACCCAACAGACCTTACGCGGCGATTTCCTGGCGCAGCTTCTGCGTGCGGGCGCCGAGCCCGGCGGCCTGCGTGACAGTGCCTTGAGCGAGCTCGGCCACCGCCTCGGCTATCGGTTCGGGGAGCGCCACCAATTTCTGTATCTGCTGGGGCGGGCCGGCGAGGAGGGCGGTTGGACTTATCTGGCCGGCCGTGTGGATGCCTGGCTGAAGCGGGAGGGCTTGACCGGCCTGGTCACGATCCGCGATACAGGTCTGGCGGTGCTGCTGGAGTCGGACGAAGACGGCGTGGGCACCGACGTGGCGGCCAAGCTGCTCGAGGCCCTCAATCCGCCGGGTCAGTTACTGGTGATCGGCGTGGGGCGCGGTGTCACCGATGACGGCCAGTTGGGCCATGCCTATGCCGAGGCGCGCGATGCTGCAGCGATCGGGCTGCGGCTGAAGGCCTCGCCCCATGTCGAGCCGTTTTGGGGCCTCGGCCTGTTGCACTGGCTCGATCACCTGCCCGAGTCGGTCGTGAGCGCCAATCCATTCTTCGAGCACGTCGCCGCCCTCGATCGGCTGGATCAGCGCGGTCACGGCGAGCTGGTGGCTACGCTCGAGGCCTATCTCGATCACGGCGGCGCGTTGGGGCAGGCGTCGGACCTGTTGGGCGTGCACCGCAACACGCTGCTCTATCGGGTCGACAAGATCGAGCAGGCCCTGAGCGTCGACCTGAAGGATGCGCTGACGCGCCTGAACCTGCACGCCGCCGTCAAAGCCTTCCACCTCAAGCGGAGCCTGCCCGGTTCCTAAGATCATTCCGCAGAGCCGGGCCTGAGCTGCCCCCTGTGTGCCTGACTGAACCGCGCGGACGACGCAGGGCCAGGGCTCTGCCCTCGCTATGCGTCGTCCGCGCGTTTCTCCCACGACCCTGTCAAGCCGGTCAAGGGGGCGTGATGGTGAGGTCGAGCATCTGATCGCGCCCGTCGGGCAGTCTGAACGGCTGGCTGACACCCCACAGGGCCCCATCACGGCGGTCAAAGACCTGCCAACGGAACGGCCCGGTGCCGAAGTGCTGCTCCGGGAAGCGCCAGGTCTTGAACCCATCCGGATCGAACTCCCCGCGCCAGCCCTCGACGTCGTGCCAGCCGCCAAGGCCGTCCTGCCACTGCATCACGGTCCAGGCCGTGGCCGGCGCACCGGCGCCGGAGAGGCGGATGGCCGACAGGGAGACGCGGGTGGGCTCCGGGGTCGCGGTGAACACGGGCGGACGCCCGGCCGGGAAGTCGGTTTGCGCCTGTGCGGCGGTCACCCAGCCGGCTGCCACGCCGACGACGAGGACCGCGATCACCAGCAGGCTCCAGGGCGAGTAGGGTCGTTTCATGCGTGTTCTCCAGTGCGGCGAGCCGGCCGATCTTGGATCGACCGGCTCGTCCATGGGCGTTAGCGGGCCGGCAGGGCCTCGGCCGGTAGCGTCAGGTCGTCCTGAGCTGTGATCCCGGCAACCACCAGACCGTGCAACTCGGCCCGGTTGTTGGTTTCGTTGTGTTCGTGGATCAAAGCCTCCGGGCCACCGTCGTCACTGTAGCTATCGACGTAGATGTACAGGTCGGTCGTGCCCGGTGCGAAGTGTCCGGGCCAGATGGTGTTGTCGGCGTACGGGCCGCCCGGGCCAGAGGTCAACGTGACACTGGCGCCTGGCAGGAGCGGCTCCGTCACGTACCAGGCCAATCCGTAACAGGGCTGCAGGCCGCAGCGCTCGTTCCAGACCTGGTTGCCGACCGTGGGCGGGGCGTTCGGGTTGAGATAGGCGTCCACCCAGAAGTCGTCGGCCGGCGCATTGCCGATGTTGGTGACCACGACCGTGATCAGCACTGGCTCCTCAGAAGCGAAACTGGATACATTCGGGCTGAGGCTGACGCTGACCGTCAGATCCGCCCGAGCCATGTAGCCGCGCATGAGCGCCGGCAGGAAGAGGGCGCGGACGACATCCAAAGACGAGACGGTTGCATCGTTCAGGGCCGGGGTGGCCGGGTCGTCTGTGACGACCGCTGCGACATTGGCTCCCGTGAGCGTGCCCTGATTGCTGACGACGTAGGCGCCGCCGGCTACCGGGTTGCTGACGATCGCGTCGAAGGTGAGCGTGACCGAGCGCCCGGCCGGCACGTTGCCGATCGGGATCGTCAATGACCCGCCCGCGCTGCCGTCGAGCACCGGTGCCGGCAGGGCGCGTTGGCCGCGCGCCAGCGCCTCGGCCATCACACCGCTATCGGCGTGCGCGAAGCCCAGCAGGTGGCCTACCTCGTGGGCGATCACGGTCAGGGCATCGATCCGACCCGGGGCCGGGGTTGCGGTAAACGACCAGCCCCAGCCGGCCGCATCGGTATCGAGCGTGATCAGGTGCGTGCCCGCGTCGGCTTCGGCCAGTTGCCCGTCGGGCAGGTCGATCACGGCCAGGCGCGTGCCCGCCAGACCTGCCACATCCCGACCGTTCGCGGCCCACAGGTCGATCGCGTGCGCCAGCAGAGCCTCGAGCGGCTCGGTTGGGGTGGCGTCGGCGCCGGGCCCCTGGCCGTTGGCGGCCTGCAGCGGCGGCAGGCCGATCGGGCCCGCGATCAGATCCACGGCGCCGGAGGAGTACGCCGCGGCGCTGCCCGTGTTGGTGTTGTCGAGCTGCGTGCTGGCGTTGGCCGCGCCGGACGTGTTGACCAGCTGTAGGGTCGTGGACGAGTCCTCATCGAGCACGAGGTATTCGCCGTTCAGGGCGTCGAGGCTGTCGGCCTGGCTCGGCACGGTGTTGGTGCGGACGTCGCTGCGGACAAAGCCGAATTGGCCTCCGGTCGGGTTGCTGGCGTTGACCAGGATCGCGGCCAGCGACGCGCCCGGCGCGGCCTGCGGGTTGACGTCATTGTTCGTGATCGTGACGTCCAGGCTATCCGAGCCGCCCACGACCTCGATGCCCCGGCCGTTCGGCGTCTGACGGATGACGTTCGTGTCGATCAGCAGCAGGCCGTTGGTTTGCGCCTGGATCCGGGCGCGGATGCCGTCACCGGTCGCGGACCCGGAGTTTGTGACGCCGGCGGTGCCGATCGTGTTCCCCACGATCCGGCCGTTGAGCGAGCCGCCGGTCGCGGTGCCGGATGAGAACACGTTGATCGCGTGGCTCTGTGCGCCGGTCAGCGTGTTGCTGAGGGCGCGGAAGTTCTGGCTTGCGGACCCGGACTGCGAGAACGTGAGGGCGTTGGCGTTGGATGTGAACGTCGCGCCTTGTACCAGGGCATCGGTGATCTGAGCCGTACCGGAGACGTCCACAAAGACGCCGGAGCTGAAATTGCTCGTGAAGGCGGCGCCCGTGATCGCGACCGACCCGATGGACGCGGTCCCGCGCGCGGTCAGCAGGATGCCGTGCGCGCCCGTGGTCGACGAGGTGTTCTGGTATGACCCGTTTGTCACGGTGAACGTCGACAAAGTGCCGCTGGCGTTATCGACCCAGACGTTGTTGTGGGCCGAGCCCGTGATGACCACGGTGTTCAAAGTCAACGTGCCGGCCACGTTGTCGAGTTCCAGGCCCTCGTCGGTGACGCTATTGCCGTTGTTGGTCAGCGTCGATTGGGTGAGCGTGAAGTTGGTCACGCCCGAGCCATAGATGCCGTCGTCGCCGCCGGTTGTGATGTTCAGGTGCGCCAGGCTGACGCCAGTGACGTTGGTGAGCGAGATCCCGGCGCCCGTCGTGTTCTGGATCGTCCCACCGCTGCCCGCGCTGCCGGTGCCGCTGACGGTCAGGCCGCCGGACGCGCCGGTGGTGTTGAGCACGATGCCGCTGGCGGCGCCGTTGCTGCTGACGCTGCGGAAGGTCAGGCCGCCTGCGCCGATGGTGGTGTTGACGACGTTGAGGGCCGTGCCGGTCGTGGTCTGGAGCGTGTTGGTCGCGCCCGTGACCGTGACGGTGCCGCCGCCGGTGGCGGAAAAGGCGCCGTTGACCGCGGTGTTGAGCGTCAGGCCACCCGAGAAGTTGATCGTGGCGCCGGTGTTGTTCGTGAGCTGGATCCCGGTGCCGGTGTCGCTGATCGCGCCGGTGAAAGCGTGCGTGCCGCCGGTGCGATTGCTCACCACCACCGACCGCCCGGCCGTATTGGTGATTGTGCCGTTATAGGTCACGGTGCCCGAACCGCCGTCCACGAAGAAGTCGGTGCCGGCCGCGCCCGTGATCGTGCTCCCCGCGCCGGCCGTGAACGTGCCGTCGGTGTTCGTCAGCGCCACGCCGGTGGTCGAGCTTCCGGTGCTGGTCAGGGTTAACAGCCGCAGGTCGAGCGTCGCCGCGGAGAGAGCGACGGCCGGGCCGCCGCTCGCCGACAGGGTCGAGACCCCGGCGCCGGTTGTCAGGCGGAAGCCGGAAGTCGTGGCAAACGAGCCAGAGCCTGAACCGCTCAGGGCGGCGCCGTCGGCATAGATGTCAAGATCGGTGAAAGCCACGTCCCCGCTGACGTTGGTGAGGGTCAGGCCGGGGCCGTGGACGGGGTTGCCAGAGGCTCCGAGCACGGTGGTGCCGCCGCTGACGACATCGTAGGAGCCGCCCGGCGTCGCATCGAAGATCACATTCGAGAGTTGTATGCCCTCGGTTGCCGTGCTATCCACCACCATGTTGGAGAAACCCGTGATGGTGACCGTTCCGGCGTTCCGTGTGATGCGCAACGCCGGCGCGCCGCCGGTGAAGCTGTTGTTGCCCAGGCTGAGGGTCAGCGTGCCGGAGCCGTTGTGGACGATGTCGGCGCCCGAGTTGGACGGCGCGCTGAAGACGTTATTGCTGAGCGTCAATCCGACGTTGGCTGAACCACTGGTGGTCAGGCCAAGCGCGTCACCCGATGGCCCACTGGTCAGCCGCACGCCGCGCACCTCGACGCCGGTGGCCGTCGGGGCCGTGACGGCGTTGCCGCTGCCCGCGACGATCAGCGGCCTATTGCCGGGCAGGCCCGGCTCGATCGTAGTGTAGTTGACGGTCAGTGCGTCGGCCTGACCGAGCAACCGCTGGCCGGCTTTGAGCGTGATGCCGGCGTTCTGGCCGGTGCTGGTGCCGTCACCGTAGTAGACGTAAATGTAGTCGTTGGCGCTCGAAGCCGCCTCGGCCTCGGCCAGCGTGTCGAACGGCGCGCTATGTCGGCCGGTGCCGCCGGCCGCGGCCGTGTTGTCCACGAACCAGACCCGCTCGCTGACGGTGATGGAGACCGTCGCGGTATCGCTCGTCAGGGCATTGCTGACCGTGTACGTGAACGTGTCGGTGCCCGTGAAGCCGGTCGGCGGGTTGTACGTGAAGCTGCCGTTGGCGTTGACCGCCACGGCCCCGCCCTGGGCGCTGGTCGTCGCCGAGCCGGTCAGGGCGCCCCAGTTCAGGGTGTCGTTGTCGAGCACGCCGTTGTCAGCGGCTACGCTCAGGTCGACGTTGCCGGTGGTCGTATAGGTGTCGTCAACCGCGACCGGGGGCGGAGGCAGGACGGTGACCGTCAGGGTCGCGGTGCTGGTGCCCAACGCGTTGCCGAGGGTGTAGGTGGCGGTGTCGACCCCAAGCGTGTTGAAGGCCGAGGTGTAGGTGAACGCGCCGTTCGCGGCCAGGATCAGCGTGCCGCCCTGGGTCGTCGCCGAATCGTGGGCCGTGATCGCTCCGAAGTGAAGCGTATCGTTGGCGAGCACGCCCGGGGCCGCAATCAGCAGCGGCACGTTGACCGTCGCCGTGTAGCTTTCGCCGACCGCCGTCGGCGGGGCGGGTGGGTCGATCGTGAGCGTGACGGTGGCCGTGCTCGTGCCCAACAGGTTGTCGAGCGTGTAAGTGAAGCTGTCGGTCGGCGGGCTGATGGTATCGGCCGGCGGCGTGTAGGTGAAGGCCCCGGTCGGCGCGACCAGCACGCTCCCGCCGCGGCTGGTGACGGCGGCATAATCGCTCAGCGTGGCATAGTGGACAGTGTCGTTGTCGAACAGGCCGGCCGCGGCGTTGACGATGAGTTGCGTGTTGGCCGTGGCCGTGTAGGCATCGGCCGTGGCGGTGGGCGCGCCGGGCGGCGCGAGGGTGAGCGTGACGGTTGCGGTGCTGTCGCCGAGCGTATTGCTCACCGTGTAGGTGAAGCTATCGGTCGGCAGGCTGACGGTATCGGCCGGCGGCGTGTACGTGAAGGCGCCGCTGGCGGCCAGCACGACGCTGCCGCCGCGCGCGGTGCTGGCGGCGTAGGCGCTGAGCGTGCCGAACCGCAGCGTGTCGTTGGCGAGCACGCCCGAGCCGGTTGTCACGACCAGGTCGGTGTTGACCGTGGTCGTGTAGCTGTCGCTGACCGTGAGCGGCGTGCCGGGCGGGTTGATCGTGATCCGCACCGTGGCCGTGTCCTGGCCGAGGGCGTTGCCGACCGTGTAGGTGAAGGTGTCGATCGGCGGGCTGACGGTGCCGGCCGGCGGCGTGTAGGTGAAGGCGCCACTGGGGGCGAGCACCACGCTGCCGCCGCGCGTGGTCACGGCCGAGAAATCCAGGATCGATCCGAAATGGAGGGTGTCGTTGGCGAGCACACCGGTGCCGGCGGAGACGACCCGATCGGTGTCGGCCGTGGCGGTGTAGGCGTCGTCGGTGGTGGCCGGCTCGGCCGGCGGGTTGATCGTCAGGGTGACGGTTGCGGTGCTGGCGCCAAGCAGGTTGGCGAGCGTGTAGGTAAAGCTGTCAGTCGGCGGGCTGATTGTATCGACCGGCGGCACGTAGGTGAAGCCGCCGTCGACGTCGACGCTGACCGAGCCGCCGCGGGCGGTCGTGGCTGCGAAATCCGCCAGGTCCGCCAGGTGGCGGGTGTCGTTGGCGAACAGGCCGCCGCCGGCCGTTACAGTCAGGGTCAGGTTGGCCGTGGCCGTGAAGGCGTCGGCGACCGCGACCGGGGCCCCGACGGGCAGGACCGTGACCGAGACGGTCGCCGTGCTGGCACCAAGGCTGTTGCGCAGCGTGTAGGTGAAGGTGTCGGTCGGCGGGCTGACGAAATCCACGGTCGGCGTGTAGACGAAGCCCCCATCGGCAGCCAGCGCCACGCTGGCGCCTTGAGCCGTCACGGCGGCGAAGGCGTCGATGACGGCGCCGTTGCGGGTATCGTTGGCGAACACGCCGGCCGGCGGGACCGTGAGGGGCGTATTGGCGGTCGTGGTGTAGCTATCGGAGGCCGCCACCGGCGGGCCGGGCACGTCGACCGTGATCGAGACCGTGGCGGTGCTGGATCCGACCGGGTTTTCGAGCGTGTAGGTGAAGGTGTCGACCGGCGGGCTGATGAAACCCGTCGGCGGTGTGTAGACGAAGCTGCCGTCGCCGTTGAGCGACACGTTGCCGCCCTGGGCGCTGCTCGCGGCAAACGCCGCCCCCGACCCGGCGGCGAGGGTGTCGTTGGTGAGCACGCCGCTGCCGGCCGCCACGGTGAGCGGCGTATCGAGCAGGGCGGTGTAGGCCTCGTCCAGCGCGACCGGCAGAGCGAACACGTTGACCGTGGCCAGGCCCGAGTCGCTTCCGGCCGCACTGCTGACCGTATACGTGAAGGCGTCGGTGCCCGTGAATCCGCCGGCGGCCGTGTACGTGAACGTGCCGGCGGCGTCGATGGTCACCGCGCCGCCCTCGGCGGTCGCCGCCAGGGTGCGGGGCGTGGCCGCCAGGCTCGGCAGGCCGAAGTCGTTGCTCAACAGACCGCCCGACGTAACGACCAGGTCCGCGGCGTTCGTCGCGGTGTAGACATCGGCGTGTGCGAGCGGTGTCGCTTCCAGGAAGCCGGTGGGCGTGGTGTTGGCGTCGAGCGTCTCGGCGAACGACACGCCCTCGGCCGACCCCGATCCCGTGTTGCTGACGACGACCGTGTAGCGCAAGGTGTCGCCGGGATCGACTAGCCCGTCGTGGTCGACGTCGTCAATCAACAGCGCCGTCTGGGTTGCCGACAGGTTCGGCGTCGCGGCCTGTGCGCGAACGGCGGCCGGGCTCACCGACGAGAAGGCCAGGGCCGCTGCCGTTGTCAAACGTACCGTCGTCTGAAGAAGTATTTTCATGGGCAGTGGGCGTGCGCTAGCAGCTCAACCAAAAACCGCCTGGTATTGCATCCCGCCGGCCGCAGGGCCGATCGGCACGAGGAACAGTTCCAGATCGCCGAAGGCGGCCTGCGTCAGCCGATACGTGCCTTGCGGCAGATGGCCGGGCAGGCTGCTGCGAAAGATCAGCGAGAAGCTCCGCCGCTGGGTGACCGGCGTGACCTGCCCCGCGGCCTGGACCTGGGTCAGCGCGAGTGGCAGTTGCTCGGTGGCGTTCAACTGGAGGTTGAAGGTCGAGCCCAACTGCGACTCGAAGTCGGTATGGGTCAGTTCAGCAAGCATGTTGCAGGCTCCCGACAGGCGCTCGCTCGAGCAGCCAGTAGACGTCATCGCCGCTGATGCGCCGAAAACCGAGGCGCTGATACAGGCGTTGGGCCGGGTTGAAGCTTTCGACGTGGATGGTCACCGGCAGCCCATCCCGCTCGCCCTCGGCCAGCACCTTGGCCAGCAGCGCCGTGCCCCAACCGCGGTTGCGGTACTCGGGCAGCAGGGCGATATCGACGATGCGGATCTGATCGGCCCAGCGGTCGACATACAGGCGCCCGACCGGCTCGCCGGCGTTCTCGATCACGCAGAAGCGGCCGGTGTTGTAGTGCTCCCAGTAGTGGGCGCTTTGGGCCGCGAACTGTTGAGTCACAAAGGCATCGAACTGCGCCTGCGACCAGCCGAGCGGCGCCAGCTCGTCGACGCGCGTGCTGGCATACACGCGATACAGGAAGGCGTGGTCGTCGGCATTGACCGGGCGAAGGGTGAGCGTGTCGGGTGGGTTCATGTGCGCGGTGGGAAGACGCCCTGCAGGGCGATGCAGAAGTAGAACGTCAGATACGGCTGCAGGTTGTTATGCGGTGCATCCCCGCCGGCCGGGGTCAGGGCATTGTCCGAGAGCATGGTCAGGTTCGCGTTGGTCGTGCTCTGGTAGCCCGAGGTCCCGATCGATCGCGCCAGGATGTGCCCGCCGGGCGCAGAGCGGGTGGCCGGGTCGGAGTCGGCTCGCATGGTATGCGCGTGCGACGGGATCTCGCTCTCGAGCAGCGACACGGTCTCCGACCCGCCGGTCTCGCCGAGGTCGTGCAGGCTCAGGCCGGGGCCCTGGCCCGGATGCATCGGCGCCCGGCCCTGCAGATCGGGCAGTGCGAAGTTGCTCGCGCCGTTGCCGCCATAGGTCGTGCCGAGCAACGAGAACAGGGCCGTGTTCTGGCTCAACGGCAACAGTTGGCCGTCGCACCAGGCCCAGCCCTTCGGCGGGAAGTTGAAGGGAAAGATGCGGATCTCGGCGACAAAGGGATCAGCCATGTTGACGCTCCAAAGATGTGGTCATGGTTGGGCTCAGGTCGGCGACGGGAAGATCCCGAACAACGAGATGATGAAATCGACGCACAGATAGGGCTGGAAGTTCGTGTGCGGTTGGCTGCCGCCGACGGAGCCGATCGAGGTCGCGGCCAGGTTGACCGTCGCGGAATCCGGCGAATAGGCGTCATTCCAGGACGAATCCGCCAGCACGCCCCCGCCCGGGTTGGGCTCGACCGCGACCCGGCTGCTGGCCAGCAGGGCGTGTGCGTGCGCCGCGATCTGGTTGACCGTCAGCGTGATCTCCTCGGCGCCGCCGGTCTCGGCCAGGATGAAGCCGTTGCCCTGGTGGATCGGGATGCGGCCGCGCAGATCCGGCAGACTGAAGGTCGACTCGCCGTCGCCGCCGTAGGTCGTGCCGATCAATTGAAACAGCGTCTCGTACTCCGAGATCGGCAGCAGTTGACCCTCGCAAAACATCCAGCCGGCCGGGGCGAAGTTCCCGGCGAACATGCGCAGCTCGCCGACGTAGGGTTGTGCCATGCGGTCCTCCTTAGGTCGCCGAGGGGAAGATGCCCTGCAGCGCGATGCAGAAGCTCACGACCAGGAACGGCTGCATATTGAGGTGGGCCTGGCTTCCGCCGACGTTGGTGATGGCCGACGCGCCGGCGGCTACGAGCGAGTCGGCCGGCGCAAAGCGGGGCGACTCGCTGCGCGCCAGCACGTTGTTCGTGGGCAGGGTCTGGTTGCCGCCCGAAGCGCTGGCGTAAACGACGTGGGTGTGCGTGGGCAGCTCGCTGATCGAGAGCGTATGCGCCTGTTCGCCGCCCCGCTCCCCCAGGGTGTGCGCGCTCCCGACATGGATCGGCACCCGGCCGCGCAGGTCGGGCAGGGCGAAATTCACCCGCCCATCGCCGCCAAAGGTCGTGCCCAACAACGAGAAGAGGGCCTGGTTCTGGTTGATGGGCAGGAGCTGCCCGTCGCACAGGGCCCAGCCCTTGGGTGGAAAGACAAACGACATCATCCGGATCTCGCTCAGAAAGGGTTCAGCCATGCTTGCCTCGCATCAACCGCAGAGATAGGGATTGAGCCAACCGGCCGCGGTCTCGGGCACGGTTGGGGCCGGCGTGAGCGGGAGCGTTTCGACGGCCAGGTTGGCGAGCGTGCCATGCACCGGCCGCGCTTCACGCGCGAAGATCGGCCCGGTCAAGGACTGGTCGGTTGGGTCGAAGGTGAGACCATTCCGGGCACCCGTCACCGTGAGCGCCAGATCCTGTTCGCCCCAGTGGTGCGGCTCGCCGGCGGCCTGCACGGCCGCGCCGATGAACTGCACGGTGTCATACCCGAGCGTCGCGAACGAGTCGTCGCGCGCGACTTCGACCGGGTGCGTCGGATCCGCGGCCCAACCCAGGGTCGTCGCGATGCCGGCCGCACGCTCACCCAGCGCATCCTGCGCCGAGCCTTCGATCAGGAATCCGCTGCCTGCCAGGGGCAGGGTGCTTCCGAGACCGGCGTCGAGGTAAGCCTGCACGAAGTCGGCAGCCGGCGCGCCCGCGTACAAGGCGTAGACCGAGTCGGGCCGCGCTGAACGGATGGCCTCGATCGCGTCAGCGACGCCCGGTCGCCGCGGATCGATGTGAGTCACAAACGTGTCGACGACCTCGCCTCCGGCCGCGCGTACGCCCTGCTGGACGGCATTCAGGCTGTCGTATCCGCTGTCGAACAGACCTGTGGCGATGAACACCCGCGGGCCGTGTTGCTCGACCAGGTGATGGGCGGCGGCGTAGCCCGCCTGCCAGTGGCCGAGCGAGTTGTAAAAGACGTAGGGGCTGCGCTGAGCGGGGCGGACCACGTTGGCGCCGCTGTCGAGCACGATCAGCGGACGCCGCTGAGACTCGAAAATCGGGCGCAAGCGATCTGCGACCTGTGAGTTCACGAAGGCGATCACGAGGTCGACCTCGCCCTCGGTCAAGAGTTTCTGGGATTGCTGCGCCGCGGCGCCGTACCCGACGTCGATGGCGGCCGGCACGAGCGACAGAGCCTCCAGAGCCGGGTGGTGGGCAGCCTGCAGCCCGGCGTTGATCCGCTCGGCCAGAGCCGGGTAACTACCGGCCTGTGGGATGAGCAAGCCGGCCTTCAGCGAAAGTGGCCGAGTGAAGAAGGGCGCGCTGCGAAGCGCCGACCAGGCCGCCGGAAGGAGCGAAGCGCCGGCCACAGCGCCCGCGCCGATCAGGAATCTCCGGCGAGTCATGTGCTTTCGAACAGTCGTCATCGACATCCGCTTACTCCACGTTATTGGGTTCCAAGGGCGCCGCGTTCAAGAGTTGACAGCCGGGATGGTGCGCTACGAACAAAGGCAGTCGTCCTTTCGGACCCAAACCATGGCGCGACCGGGGCGGGTCGCACCGATGTCGGGCCAGATGATCCACGGTGCATTAGGCGTGCCTGATACCTCGACGGGTGCCGCTTCATGGATGCTTCCGCGAACCCGCGCGGAATGGCGGTGTCGCGGTCGGCGACTCATCCCATGAGCCTGAAACCCTGGACGTACCTGTCGTGAGCGGTCTGAGCGTAGTGGGTACGGACGTCGTACGCAGTAAACGCGATCACAATGACGGATAAAACCCGCGTTAGTTTCGAAACCTCGACTTCGGGCTGGGCACGGCGGCTTTGTGTTGCGCGCCCAATTTGTGAACGTGTGCACGAGTTCGACAGGGACATGCATTTCGGATTTGGCTTAGATATAATGACTTAGAGAGGTGATAGATCCGTGATGTCCGATTTCTCTGAGGATGCCTGCACAATCGCGCTGATGCCGTCCGGCCGACAGGGCCAGGTCGCGCGTGGCACCAACCTTCTGGAGGCGGCGCGGCAGCTGGGAGTTGAGCTCGAATCGATCTGCGCCGGCCGACAGACCTGTGGCAAGTGTCAGATCCTGGTCGAAGCCGGGCATTATCCGAAGCTCGCTTTGACGTCGGCGCCCGAGCACCTGAGCACCCCCGACGGGCGCGAGGCCAAGTATCTCGACAAGCATCCTCTGGCGGCGGGTCGGCGCCTGGCCTGTGCCTGCGAAGTGCAGGGCGACCTGCTGATCGTTGTGCCGGAGGAGAGCCAGGCCCGCAAACAAATCGTGGCCAAGGCGGCCACCGATCGGGAAATCGACGTGCTGCCGGCGGTGCGTCAGGTCTACGTTGAGGTGCAGTCGGCCACGCTCGAGTCACATGGGGGCGATTGGGAGCGGCTGCAGGCGGCTCTGCAGGCGCAATGGGGCCTGAACGCGCTGACCATCGATCCGCTGGCTCTGCTTGGGCTTCAACCGGCTCTGGCGGCCGGCAAGCAGGCGGTAACCGTGACGGTCTGGCAGGAGCGCGAGGTGCTGCGCGTGCAACCGGGCTACGCCGAAGGCGCCTTCGGCCTGGCGGTTGATGTCGGCTCGACCACGGTTGTCGTCCATCTCTGCGATTTGCGCACCGGCGCCGTGCGCGCGACCGAGTCGGCGATGAATCCGCAGGTGCGGCACGGCGAGGACCTGATGAGCCGGGTGAGCTACGTCATGATGCACCCGGATGGCACCGAGAAGATGCATGCCGCCGTGATCGCCACGTTGCAGACGCTGGCCGAGCAGGCGGCGCAGGCGACCGGGATCACGCTAGACGATATCGTCGACGTTGTGCTGGTCGGCAACACCGTCATGCACCATCTGCTGTTGGGGCTCAGCCCGGTCGAACTGGGCGGGACGCCATTTGCGCTGGCGGTCAGCGACTCGATCGATCTCAAGGCGCGCGAAGTGGGTCTGCGCCTCAACCCGGCTGCGCGGGTCCACGTCCTGCCGTGTATTGCCGGGCATGTCGGCGCCGACAATGTTGCTGTGCAGCTGGCCGAGGCCCCGCACCACAGCGCCGAATTGATGTTGATCGTCGACGTCGGTACCAATGCCGAGATCGTGCTGGGCGACCGGGGCGGGGTGCTGTGCTGTTCGAGCCCGACCGGGCCGGCCTTCGAAGGCGCGCAGATCACGCACGGCCAGCGCGCCGCAACGGGCGCGATCGAACGGGTGCGGATCGATCCGCTCACGCTCGAACCGCGTTGGAAGGTGATCGGCCACCCGGATTGGCTGGCGCCTGGCGATGTGTCGGCCCGCGCCACGGGCATCTGCGGCAGCGGCATCATCGAGGCGGTGGCCGAGTTGTTCCTGGCCGGTGTGATCACTGCCGATGGGTTGTTCCGTGAGGCGGCTGCGGCGCGTTCATCGCGTGTGGCGTATGTCGGCCGCACCGCCGTGTACGTGTTGGCCGACGCCGAGCAGTCGGCCACCGGCCAGCCGATCACTGTCACGCAGGCCGATGTGCGCGCGATCCAGCTTGGCAAAGCTGCCCTATACGCGGGCGTCAAGCTTTTGATGCAGGCGCGCGGCGTGGCCGCCGTCGATCGCATCGTGTTGGCGGGAGCCTTTGGGAGTTACATCGACCCGCGCCATGCCATGGTGTTGGGTCTGATCCCGGATTGTGCGCTGGACCGGGTCGTGGCGGTCGGCAACGCCGCCGGTGACGGCGCCCGGATCGCGTTGCTGAACCGGTTGGCGCGGCTCGAGGCCGGGCAGATCGCGCGTGAGAACACGCACGTTCAGACGGCCGTGAACCCGAATTTCCAGACCGAGTTCGTGGGCGCGATCGCCATCCCGCATGCCGGTGATGCGTTCCCGCATCTCGAAGGGATCCTGCCGGCGCCTTCAGCGGATCCGATTGAGCGCCGCAGTGCCCGGCGGCGTGCGCGGCCGGCCGCCGAGTAACGGGCGCCTGATTGATCCGGCGCGATGTGCCTGAGTGGCCGCCGAGTCCGAAGGGAGATCCTTCGGGCCCAAGACCGAGTCGCCGGACCCGAAATGCCTCGGGCCCTCTGGATGACACGGACGATGGGGGCGCGGTGAGGGCGCGCAGAATCTCCGTTCAGGCGCACCGGCCGCGGAGGCGATAGTGAGGTGGCACGCGAGTCCGAAGCGAGATCCTTCGGGCCCTCTGGATGACAGTTCGAGGGGCGCGCCTGAGTGGCCGCCGAGTCCGAAGGGAGATCCTTCGGGCCCAAGACCGAGTCGCCGGACCCGAGATGCCTCGGGCCCTCTGGATGACAGGTTGAGTGGGCGAAGAGCGCGTCAGAGCCACAGACGCCGGTCCGCCGCCCGGCATCCTATACACCAACGAGTGGACACGGTAAACTAGCGTGTCACGTCACGATCAGGGAGCACATGCGGCATGAGTGAAGATTTGAGTGGTATTCCGACCGATGAGTTGATCCAGAACATGCACGACGACCTCTACGACGGAGTCGTGGATGGTGTTGCGGCCGGCACGAACGAGCTGCTGCGCCGGGGCCTGACGCCTTCCGAGGTCATGAACCAGGCCCTGGTGGGCGGGATGGACATCGTCGGCGTCGACTTCCGCGACGGCATCTTGTTTGTGCCCGAAGTGCTGATGGCGGCCAAGGCCATGAAGTCCGGCATGGAGATCCTGCGCCCGCTGCTGGCCAACACCGGCGCGGAGCAGATCGGCACCATGATCATCGGCACGGTCAAGGGCGACATCCACGACATCGGCAAGAACCTGGTGGCGATGATGATGGAAGGCGCGGGCTTCAAGGTGGTCAACCTCGGCATCAACTGCGACGCCGACAAGTTCCTCGAAGCTTACCGCGAGCATCAGCCCGAAATCCTGGGCATGTCGGCGTTGCTGACGACCACGATGCCGTATATGGACACAGTGATCAAGCGCTTCAAGGAAGAGGGCCTGCGCGACAAGGTCATCGTCCTCGTCGGCGGGGCGCCGCTCAACGCGGCTTTCGCCGAGGAAATCGAGGCCGACGCCTATTGCCGTGACGCGGCCGTGGCGGTCGAGACGGCCAAGAAGCTGATTGCGATCCGACGCGGGCACTGAGCCGTTCGATCGGAAGCGACGAAAGAGAGGGGAGGACGGCTGCCGCCAGCATGATGAGCAAGTTTCACGATCTACTCCAGCGAGGTGGGCCATTGCTGGCCGATGGCGCGATGGGCACCATGCTCTTCCAGGCCGGCCTGCAATACGGCGATGCCCCGGAGACCTGGAACGTCACGCATCCCGATGCGGTCCGCACCATCCAGCGCCAGTACATCCAGGCCGGGTCCAACATCGTGCTGACCAACACCTTTGGCGGCACGCGTTTCCGGCTGGCGATGCATAACCTGCAGAGCCGCGTAACCGAGTTCAACCAGGCCGCTGTGGCGCTGCTGCGCGCCGAGGTCGAGGCCTCGGGCCGCGACGACGTGCTGGTCGCCGGCGACATCGGCCCGAGCGGTGAGATCCTGCAGCCGTTGGGACAGTTGAGCTTCGAGGACGCGGTGGCCGGTTTCGAGGAACAGGCCCGGGCGCTGGTCGCGGCCGGGGCTGACGTGATCTGGATCGAGACGATGTCGTCGCTCGACGAGGTGCGCGCGGCCTTTGCCGGCGCGCGCCGGGCTTCGGCCGACATCCCGATCATCACCACGCTTTCGTTTGACACGCATGGCCGGACGATGATGGGCGTCACGCCCGAGCAGGCGCTGCAGGCCATGACCGAGTTGGGCGCGGCCGGGGTCGGCGCCAACTGCGGCAACGGCACTGACGAGCTGTTCGCGGCCGTCCAGCGCATGCTGGCGACCGGCCCGAGTGTGCCGATCGTGGCGAAGTCCAACGCCGGCATGCCGCGTCTCGTCGCGGGTAAGGCGCACTACGATGCCACGCCGGCGGAGATGGCCGAGTACGCCTTGAGCGTGCGGGCCGAAGGCGCCAGCATCATCGGGGCGTGCTGTGGCAGTTCGCCGGCGCATATCGCGGCGATGGCCGAAGCCTTGCGCGCAAACCCGGCCGGTCTCGCGGCAAAACCCAGGTCCGAACCGGCGCCCGCGGAAACTGCCCACGCCGCAACGGCGGCCACCGACGAACGAGCCGCTCGCCGAGCGGCTCGCCAAGCACGGGAGTCGTCATCGGCGCGATGACCACAGCCCTGATCGTCTGCGGCGCCCTGGCGCGCGAGGTGCTCGCCCTGCGCGAACGCCACGGCTGGGACGCGGACGTATTGGGCGTGCCCGCTCTGCTGCACAATACGCCCGGGCGCATCCCGGATGCGGTCCACAAGCGCATCCGCGAAGCTCGGGACCGCTACGCGCGGGTCGTGGTCGTGTACGGCGATTGCGGCACAGGCGGCGAGCTCGACCGCTTGCTGGCCGCCGAGGGCGTTGAGCGTATCAGCGGCCCGCATTGCTACGAAATGTATGCCGGCGCCGACAGTTTCGCAACACTCATGGCCGCGGAGCTCGGCACCTTCTTTCTCACCGATTACATGGTGCGGTCGTTCGAGCATCTGGTCATTGAAGGGCTGGGGCTCGATCGTCATCCCGAGCTGCGCGGCGACTACTTCGGCAACTACAGGCGCTGCGTCTATCTGGCCCAGACCGAGTCTGATGTGCTGCGCGAGAAGGCAATCTGGTGTGCGGCGCAGATCGGTCTTCCGCTCGAGATCCGTCAGACCGGCTATGGGGAGCTTGAGAGACGAATCGAAGCACTGTTGGTTGTTGAGTGCTGATGGGTTTGCAATCAGCAATCAGCAATCGACAATCAGGAATCTAGAGAGGGATCATGGCTACCCTGCAGATCGTGTACTGGCGCGACATCCCGGCGCAGGTCAAGGTGAGGGCGGGGCGTGAACGCGGCGCCGCGCAATGCAGCCAGCGCTTTCAGGATGCCATTGACGCCGCCGCGATGCGGGCGGGCCTGATCGGCACCGACGATTACCTGGCCGAGTGGCGCACCGGCGACGGCCTCGAGCGCGAGGGTGCACCGGACGCGGTGGCGCAGACGGCCGCCGCCGAACTCGAAGCCGCCTACTCCGACGAACGGCTGCGCGCGTTGATCGCCAACGGCGGCCGTGAGGCCAGCTAGGCAGCGCTCGGCCCACGCTTAAGGTGATGCCTGGGCGGACAGGTTCGCGTTCGACGTCAAGGCCCGCGACCGCTGGGCGGCACGGGTGAGGGGGAGCCGTGCGTTTTCTCCAGAGCCATCCCCGTTTCCTCGAAGAGGCCTATGCGGTCGTCGTCCGGCTCCTGCCTTTGGGCCGGCGCTGGCTCAAGCCGGGCGGTTTGGTCGAGCGACTCGTCATCCCGCTGGAGCGCGTCTCCAAGGGCGCAATCTTCAATTGCCAGATGTGCGGCCAGTGCGTGCTGCACAGCACCGGCATGACCTGCCCGATGAACTGTCCCAAGAACCTGCGCAACGGTCCATGCGGTGGTGTGCGCGCGAACGGGCATTGCGAGGTGAAGCCCGAGATGCCCTGCGTCTGGGTCCAGGCCTGGGAGCGCTCGCAGGCTATGCCGCGCTACGGCCATGAGTTGTTGAACGTGCTCCCGCCCGTGAACCGCAGCCTGCAGGGCACGGCCGCCTGGATCAACGAGTCGACCGGGGTCGGGCTGAAGAACCCGGCGGGGTGGGTGGATGCCCCGGAGGTGTCCGGATGACGGCGCAAACGGCTTTCAGTTCGGGTTCCCGGCTGGAGCGGGTGTTGCGGTCGGGCCGCTTTGCGGTGACGGCCGAGCTGAACGCGCCCGACAGCGCCGATCCGCAGGCCGTCTATGAGCGCGCGTTGGTGCTGGCCTCGGTCTGCGACGGCATCAACGCTACCGACGCCTCCGGCGCGAACTGCCACATGAGCAGCGTCGGCATCTGCGCGCTACTGACACGGGCCGGGTACGAGCCGGTTTATCAGATCTCGTGCCGGGACCGCAACCGCATCGCGATTCAGGGCGATGTGCTGGGTGCGGCGGCGATGGGTGTGCGCAATGTACTCTGCCTGACCGGAGACGGCGTGCAGGCCGGTGACCAGCCCGAAGCCAAGCCCGTCTTCGACCTCGACTCGCTCACCCTTCTGCGCACGGTGCGGATCATGCGCGACGAGGGGCGCTTTCTGAGCGGGCGCAAGCTGGACATCCCACCGCGCCTGTTCGTCGGGGCGGCCGAGAACCCGTTCGCGCCGCCGTTCGACTTTCGCCCGAAGCGATTGCTCAAGAAATGGCAGGCCGGGGCGGAGTTTATCCAGACTCAGTATTGCTTTGACATCCCGCGTTTACAGGCCTTCATGACCCAGGTCCGGGACCTGGGCCTGCACGAAAAGCTGTTCATCCTGGTCGGCGTGGGGCCGTTGCGTTCCGCCAAGGTGGCGGAGTGGATGCGCGCCAACGTCCCGGGCGTGCATGTGCCGGATGCCGTCGTCGAGCGTTTGCGCAAGGCCGAAAAACCTGGCCGGGAGGGGAAACGATTGTGTATCGAGCTCATCCAGCAAGTACGCGAGATTCCGGGGGTCTCGGGCGTGCACGTCATGGCCTATCGCCAGGAGGAACTTGTGGCCGAAATCGTCGAAGAATCGGGTTTGTTGAGTAGTCGGCTGGTCAGTTAGTCGTTCAGCCGGTTGATCCACCAGTGCGACTCTGGGGACCGGCCGGTCGACTACCGGACTACTGGACTACCAGACTACCCGAAGGGGTGACACCTGTCACCTGACACCCCACCTGCTTTGCTTATCATCTTCCCTAGGGAAACTGTCTGATATGGAAACTGTTCTGACTTCCCCGACCAAATCAGTTCGAATTGGTCCGGATCACCCGTTTGTGATCATCGGCGAGCGCATCAATCCCACCGGCCGGAAACTGCTGGCAGCGGAGATGGCCGCCGGCAACTACGACCGCGTCCGAAAGGACGCGCTGGCGCAGGTGACGGCCGGTGCGCACATGCTCGACGTCAATGCGGGCATACCGATGGCCGATGAGCCCGCGATCCTGGCCGAGGCGATTCGCATCGTGCAGGCGCTGACCGATGTGCCGTTGTGCATCGACTCGTCCGTGATCAAGGCTCTGGAGAGCGGGCTGGCGGCTTATCAGGGCAAACCATTGCTGAACTCGGTCACCGGCGAAGAGGAGCGGCTCGAAGTCGTGTTGCCACTGGTGGCGAAGTACAAGTGCGCGGTGATCGGGATCTCGAACGACGAGACCGGGATCTCCGAGGACCCGGCTGTACGTTTCACGATCGCCAAGAAGATCGTCGAACGGGCCGAGTCGTACGGCATTCCGCGTGATGACGTCTTGATCGATCCGCTGGCGATGCCGATCGGGGCCGTGCGGATGGCCGGGCAATCGTTGTTCACGCTCGTGCGACGCTGTCGCGAGGAACTGGGCGTCAACACCTGTTGCGGCGCGTCGAACATTTCGTTCGGATTGCCCGGGCGCCAGCACCTGAACGGCGCCTTCCTGGCGATGGCGATGGCGGCCGGCATGTCGTGCGCGATCACCAATCCGCTCGAGGCCGACATCAAGACCATGATCCTGGCCGGCGACGTGATGATGGGCCACGACGAGAACTGCGCGAACTGGTTGAAATACGCCCGCTCGTTGCCGTCAGCGGCCCCGGCGGGCGCCCCCGCCGCGGCGGCTCCGGCCCAGCCCGAAAGCGGGCGCGACGTCTCAGCTGAGCGCGCGGCCCGTGAGGCGCGCCGCGCAGCCAGGCGCAGTGGCGGGGAGAACTGAACGGCATGGCGCTGGCCTGGTCGGACTTCGAACGGGTGGATATGCGGGTCGGCCGGATCGTCGAGGTCGAGACGTTCCCGGAGGCGCGCAAGCCGGCCTACAAGCTGACGATCGACTTCGGCCCTTACGGTCTCAAGCGTTCGTCCGCGCAGATCACAAACTATCGGCTCGAAGAGCTGGCGGGTCGCCTGATCGTGGCGGTTGTGAATTTCCCGCCCAAGCGGATCGGGCCGTTTGTCTCTGAAGTATTGGTATTGGGCGCCATTCAGCCCGACGACAGTGTGATCCTTTTGACGCCCGACCCGGGCGCTGAGCTGGGCAGCCGCATCGCCTGATGCGATGGGCCGCCGCGCGGAGGGCACGGGCGCCCGGCGGTTACGAAACAGGCAATCCGCCGCGATGACACGCATCGCGGTTGTGTGTGGGGAGGATCTTTCATGGCATCCGCTCAAAAAAAACTAGCCGTACGCAAAGCCGCCAGGCGCCCGGCGGCGAAGAAGCCCGCGAAGCCCGCGGCCCCTGCCTTCCAGCCGACCAAGCTCAAGTTGGTCCGGCCGGTGCCCAGCGATATCGACATCGCGCAGGCGGCCAAGCTCAAGCCGATCGCCCTGGTTGCTGAGGAAGCCGGCTTGAAGCCCAACGAGCTCGTGTCCTATGGCACCGACAAGGCCAAGGTCCGTCTGACGGTGCTCAAGCGCCTGGCGCGCGCCAAGAACGGCAAGTACGTCGACGTGACGGCTATCACACCAACCCCGCTTGGCGAGGGCAAGACCACCACAACGGTCGGCCTGTCGCAGGCGCTCGGCGCACATCTGGGCAAGAAGGTCTTCACCTGCATTCGCCAGCCCAGCATGGGCCCGACCTTCGGCATCAAGGGCGGCGCGGCCGGCGGCGGTTACTCGCAGGTCATCCCGATGGAGGAGTTCAACCTCCACCTGACCGGCGACATCCACGCCATCACGGCCAGCCACAACCTGATGGCCGCCGCGATCGACGCGCGCATGTTCCACGAGACCGATCAGCCCGACGACGAGAAGCTGTTGAACGCCTTCTGCCCGAAGGCCAAGGATGGCTCACGTCGTTTCGCCGAATGCCACATTCGCCGCATGAAGAAGCTCGGCATCACGGCCGCCACGCCCGACGACCTGACAACCGACGAGAAGCGCAAGCTCTTCCGGCTCGACATCGACCCGGCTACGATCCAGTGGAATCGCGTGGTCGATATCAATGACCGCATGCTGCGCCAGATCACGGTTGGGCAGGGGCCCGAGGAGAAGGGCCGCACGCGCACGACGGGTTATGACATCACAGTCGCCAGCGAGATCATGGCGATCCTGGCCCTGACGACCTCGCTCGAGGACATGCGCGAGCGCTTCGGACGCATGGTTTTTGCGACCTCGAAGTCGGGCGAGCCGCTCACGGCCGATGACCTTGGAGTGGCCGGCGCGATCACGGTCCTGATGAAGGACGCGATCATGCCGAATCTGATGCAGACCCTCGAGGGCACTCCGGCTTTTGTCCACGCCGGGCCGTTCGCCAACATCGCCCACGGGCAGTCGTCGATCCTGGCCGACCAGATCGCGCTCAAGCTGGTCGGGCCTGACGGCTATGTCATCACCGAGTCGGGCTTCGGCGCGGACATCGGCATGGAGAAATTCATGGACATCAAGTGCCGCTACTCGGGCCTGACGCCCGACTGCGTGGTGCTGGTGGCCACGGTGCGTGCGCTGAAGATGCACGGCGGCGGGCCGAAGGTGACGCCCGGCAAGCCGCTTGACAAGGCCTACACCGACGAGAACCTCGACCTGCTGCAGGCCGGCCTGCCGAACCTGCTGCGCCACATTCAGAACGCGCGCGGTTACGGCGTGCCGGTAGTGGTGGCCGTCAACTCGTTCTCGACCGACACCGAGGCCGAGATCAATCTGATCCGTGAGGCCGCGCTCGCGGCCGGCGCCGAGGATGCGGTCAAGTGTTCGCACTGGGCCGACGGCGGCAAGGGCACCAAGGCCCTGGGCGAGGCCGTCATCAAGGCGACCCACAAACCCAAGGATTTCAAGTTCCTGTATCCGCTGGATGCGCCGATCAAGGACAAGATCGAGGCGATCGCGAAGTTTTACGGCGCTGATGGCGTGGATTACGAGCCCGAGGCCGAGGCCAAGATCGAGCGCTTCACCCAGGCGGGCTATACCAACCTGCCGATTTGCATGGCCAAGACGCACCTGAGCTTCTCGGCCGATCCGAACCTCAAGAACGCGCCGACCGGCTTCCGTATCCCGATCCGCGATATCCGCGCCTCGATCGGATCCGGGTTCCTGTACCCGTTGGTGGGCTCGATGCGCACCATGCCGGGCCTGTCGACCCGGCCGTCGTTCTTCGATGTCGATCTCGATCTCGTGTCTGGCAAGGTTAAAGGCCTGTTCTAGGTCGCAACCAACGAACACTTCAGGGTCCGGGGATCAGCCCCGGACCCTTTACTTTTGTGTAGGTGCAGGTGGAGCGCCTCGTGCCGGCACGGGCAGAGCCAACCGCCAGGGTGCCAACCGCTTGCCTTGAACGCTGGCCAGGATGTTTTATCGACGCCGCTTGTTCATGTCGATCGTGGTCGGGATTGCCGTCGCGCTGGTGAACTACCTCATTCACGTCAGCTATCCGGTCGCCAATGACATCGAGATCCCACATTGTGCGGCCGGCCGGCTGTTGGCCGGCCAGGATCCCTATCGCTGCTCAACCCACGGGATGGCCTCGAACCCGTTGACGACCGTGTTGGTCTTTGTGCCGTTGG
>JAEURK010000083.1 GCA_016789175.1 Anaerolineales bacterium | reverse complement strand
CGCCTGTGGCCATGCCAGGCAGCAGCAGCGCTCCGGTTCCGGCTGCCAGCAGCACGATCAGGCCCAGGACCACGCGCGAGAGCGGAGGGAGCGCTGCCGGGAGGGGCATGGGTGGCTCAGAACGCGGAGAAAAAACGGTCGACCTGTTCGCGGGTGCCGAGGGCGACCAGCAGATCCGTGGCGGTGAAAGCGAAATCCGGAGGTGGCGCGATCTGGAGTTTCTGATCGCGCTCGACGGCCAGCACCGTCAGGCCGTAGCGCTCGGTCAGATCTTTGTGATGGACCGCCTTGCCTGCCAGGGTCTCGGGCAGCCGGAGCTCGAGCACGCGATGGCCCTCGCCAAAGTCGAAGCGTTGGAGCACGTGCGGCTCGGCGAGTTCGAGCGCCAGACGTCGTCCGGCCTCGATCTCGGGCAGCACGACCTGGTCAACGCCAACCCGCTCGAGGATCGTCCGTTGACGCTGGGTCACGGCTTTGGCGATCACGCGCCGCACGCCCAGCGCCTTGAGCGCCGAGGCGACCAGCAGGTTGGATTCGAAATCCGTGCCGATCGCTACCACAACCGTGTCGAAGGCTGTGATGTCGACAGCCTGCAACGCATCTTCATCGGTAGCGTCCAGGCTGACCGCGCGGGTGATATCGTCTGAGATGCTTTGGACGACCTCCGGGTCCCGGTCGATCCCCAGCACTTCGAAACCGAGAGTATTTAGCGCGTGTGCAAGGCTGCCGCCGAAACGACCCAGTCCGATGACCGCAAACTCGTGAGCGTGGTTGGGGCGCGTCATATAAGGCTGAATTGTAGTCGCATCGCGCCGGTCAACCACTGTCAGGGATCCTCGGCAGGATCCAGGTACACGAACAAGAAGCCTTCCATCTGCTGAACATAGGTTGGTCGGAAGTCGAGGCCGGCGTAACCGGGGCCGCTGAGGGTCAGGGATTCGCGCCGGGGATCGAACCCGCGTAACACGTTGACGGCGTTGTGGGTGCCGGTCAGCGCGGCGTCGTTGTGCGGGCGCAGACCGATCGGGTTGACGACCTTCATCTCAACCCAGGGGCGGGCAGCCAGCCGCTGGGCCTCGCCGAATCCGAGCCGGTTCGCAAACTCGAAGCTCGCCCGCAGCGATGCCCGGCCGACCAGCAGGTCACCGCGCACGCCCGGCGTGTCTGCGCCGGCCGGGACCTCTACCCGCAACCGACCGTTGGCGCGCGAGACGGCGTGCTCGGCGAGGCGGGCGTTCAGCCCGAGGTGCTCGCGGTTGTAGGCGACGACCCGGGTCGTGCTGTTCCACAGGCCGTGGCAAAACAACCGTGCGTTGGGGATCTTGAAAAAGGCCTCGGTGGCCGCCATCCGCCCGGCGCGCACGGGCTGCGCGTGGCCGCGGGTGACGAAGAACGAGACCTGGACCTCCTGGTGCGGTCCGAGGCTGGCTTCCGTGAAATCCAGGGCCCAGACTCCCATCAGAGCGCGCCCTTGCGTGTCGAGCAGCGGCCGGATCGATTCAGGGCGCAGCACATCCGCCACACCTGCGGCGTCCGCGTGCCCGCCGATGAAGGCGCCATACCCGGCGTAGACGTGATAGGGCGTCGGCGCCGGGCCAGTCGACAGCTGGACTTCGCCGTCCAGCGGGTAACGACGGAAGAGCGGGTGATCCCGATGCGCTGTGGTCATCGCCGCCGATGATAGCAGGTCAGGCTGACATCGGGATACATCGGGATACTCCCGGTATCTCCCGATGTGCCCCGATATCGATCAGTCGAACACCCAGACTTGCAGGCCCGATGACTCTGCCGACAGGTAGATCACGCGTCCATCGCTCAGCCGCAGGTGCAACATCGGCTGTCGGTAGCCTCCGAAGCGCTGGATCAGCGCGCCGGCAACGGCCCGCTCGGGCTCGACGGCCCAGCCCAGGCTCTGGCGCAAGTTCCAGGTGGCCCACACCGCACCGAAACCGCGTTGCGGCACGAACAACCCCGGCGGCGCGACATCCACGGGATCCGGGTCGCCCGTTCGCCAGGTATCGAGGTAGTGCAGCAGCGTACCGTCGTCGTTCAGGACCAGGATCTCGACGCTGCCTCCCTCCCCCCAGGCCGGATCGGAGAGCCACAGCATCCAGCCGTGCTCGAAGCGCTGCTCGGTGAGTTGGATCCCCGTGGCCGGCCCCGACGGACAACCGTGTGGATACGTCGGCGCGAAGGGGGATGCGTGACGACAGGGCAGCTGCACAGTCGCCGTCTGAACTGTGTACAGGCCGCTAGGCCCGTACGCCTCGAGGATGACCTTCGTGGTCCCACCGTTGTGCGCGGGGATGTCGGTCAGCACGGTTTGGCCGTTAGCCGGCTGTTCGATGGCGAAGCTCCACTGGGCAACGCTATCGTCGCCGTGGATGACCTGCAGTTTCGTCGATGAGGCGTTGGCCGTGGCCCATTCGATCGTCAGCGGGCTGTCGACGGCCGGCACCGAGGCATTGACCTTCAGCGCCGTGATGGCCGGCAGGGCTGCGTCGGGCCGAGCCAGGGTGGCCAGTGGGGTGCCGTAGCCGTCGCTCAGGTATAGGTAACTCGCGTCCTGGACCCACGTCGTCGCGCCGGCCAGAGCGTCGAAGAACCCGATCGCGTCGAGACGTTGAAACTCGTTACAGGCCTGCTCCGTGATCGCGGCCGGGCCGACCTCGAGCACACCGGCTGTAATCACGCGATAGGTTGCGCTGAAGCGGGCGCAGGCGCTGGTGCCCGAGAAAGCCTCCGGCGTGAACGCCAACGTCAACCCCGAGTCTCTCACGACGTAACCACCGGCAAGCCCCGCCAGCAGCCAGCGCGAGCCGGCCAGCGTCGCGCCGGCGCTTTGCACAAGGCTGATACGCCGGGGCCCGCCCATCGGCAGCGGCTGGCCGCCGACGCTCACCGCCGGGGTCGAGGTGGCGAGCGTCGGCGCTCCGGCCGGGATGACCAGCACTTGACCGGCGTAGATCAGGTCCCCGCTCAGGCCGTTGGCGGCGCGCAGGGCATCGACTGTGATGCCATAGCGCGTGGCGATATTGAAGAGCGTTTCACCGGGGGCGATCGTGTGGCTCAGCAACGCCTCTGTGGGTGTGGCCGGCAG
>JAEURK010000063.1 GCA_016789175.1 Anaerolineales bacterium | reverse complement strand
TCGTCGCGGACGCCACCCAGGGCCAGCCGGATGAACTTGCGCCCCATCGCCCGCGCGATCGACAGACCCAACGAGGTCTTGCCGACGCCCGGCGGCCCGACAAAGCACAGGATCGCGCCCTCGCGCTCGCGCCGGACCGGGTCGCTGACCGGAGCAGCCTCCCCCGCCGGTGGCGCAGCAGCCCGCTCGGCCTTGCGCTTGCGCACGGCCAGGAACTCCAGGATACGCTCCTTGATGTCCTGCAGGCCGTAATGGTCCTCGTCAAGCACCGTGCGGGCATGGCCGATGTCGAGATCGTCGACCGTGTTCTTGCTCCACGGCAAGCTGGTCATCCAATCCAGGTAGGTGCGGATCACACCATACTCGGCTGCCGCGGTCGGGAGCTTGGCCAGTCGGCTGAGCTCACGTTCTGCCTCCTTGCGGGCTTCTTCCGGCATCCCGGCCGACTCGATCTTGGCCTTGAATTCCTCGGCCTCGACCTGCTGCTCGTCATGCTCGCCCAGCTCGCGTTGGATCGCCTTGAGCTGCTCGCGCAGGAAATACTCGCGCTGAACCTTCTCGATGTTCGACTGGGCCTCGGATTGGATCTTGCGTCCGAGCGTCAACACCTCAATCTCGTTGTTGAGCAACCCCAGCAGCCGCTTGAGTTTTTCGGCCACCGAGTCGAGCTCGAGCAGACGCTGGGCTTCGCCGAGTTCCATGCGCTGATAGGTCGCGATGGTATAGATCAACTGGCGCGCGTCGTCGATGTTGGCCACTGCCGAGCTCAACTCGCCCGGCATCGAGGGCACCAGTTCGGCGACCGTCGCAAACTGATCCCGCACGCTGCGCACCAGAGCATCCATCTCGAGCCCTTCCTCGACCGCCTCAGGCGCGAGTTGCACCTGGGCCTTGAGGTAAGGCTCCCGGGCCACATAGCCCGTCACTCGAAAACGCCCAACGCCCTGCACCAACAACCGAACCGTGCCGTCCGGCGCCCGGAACATGCGCAGCACGGCCGCCGCTGTCCCGACCGTATGCAGATCCTCGGCCGCGGGCTCTTCCTTCTCCGGGACTTTGGACGCAACCAGGCCGATCATGCGTTGGCCAACCGACGCGTCGTCGATCAACTTGATCGAGCGTGGCTGCCCGACCGTCAAGGGCACTGCAGTCAACGGATACACGACCGTTCCGCGCAAGGGCAGAATCGACAGCGTCTCCGGCAGCGTCAGCTCATTGCTGTCGGAGCCCGGCGCGGGGGTGTCACCGACATCGACGGCCGTGTCCACGGCCGGAGGCACGGGCGGCATCGGCGGCGCCTCAGGCGCCGACTCCGCATCGGTGTACGCCGGCTCGACATCGGTCGGCGGCAAAGCGAGCAGCATCAGGGCCTGCGGTCCCAATTCGAAGTGCTCACGGGACGTGGCCAGGATGGGCCGATGGCCCGGGGTCGAACGTTTTGGATTGATCATAGTGAGGCGTGGCGTGAAGCTCAGCGCACTTCAACGCGGCGTGGACGGCCCTTGGCAATGACGACGCGCAGGGCACCGGCCTCATACGTGGCGGTGGCTTCACCGGCTTCGATGGCGTCGGGCAAATCAAACACGGCCCTAAATTCGCCCATGTTGATCTCCATCTGATGATACGCGCGCAGTTCGCCGCGCGGCGCGCGTCTGACGCCGAGCACATGCAAGCGCCGGCCCTGCAATGCGATTTGGATGTCTTCGCGCCGCATGCCGGCGACATCCATCTCGATCACAAAATCGGTTTCGGTTTCATAGACGTCGGTCGGAGGCCGCCACGTCTGGCGTTGCGGGGAGACCTGCCAGGTCGTGCCCGGCTCCAACCGTGTCAGGATGACCCGGGTGAAAGTGACGTCGTCCATATCCTTGGATTCTAGCACGACGGGTGGCCGATGCAGCACGCCACCAGGGCTATCGCGTCTTATTCGCGAGGACCGGGTTCTTGGCCGCGTCTTTCACGAGTTGCTGTCACTGTTCAGCCCAATCGGGAGATGAAGGGCGAAAACCGAAGGGAGCGAGCCAGGGGCGGGGCTCACCCCGTATTCCGTGGCGTCCCGGACGCCTCCGAAGTCACGACTTCGTGCGAAGCAGCGCAACGGTGTCTTTCCCCGATACCGCCGACTTTGCGCCCCTTACCCAAAAACGGACCAACTCGGCCAGCTTGAATGTTATACAAAATCACCCAAAAGATGTACCCTAAATGAGTCTTCAGTTGCGTCTTCCGGCACGTACGCGCCAGTTGCCTGTGGCAGACGCTGATGGGTCGGAAGGCGTATGAGTCGACTCTCCCGCGGCGAACTCGAGGCCATACTCGCCAATGCGCTCTTGCGCTTCGAAAAGGACCAACTTGGTCGTGGTCCGGTCGAAACGCGCGCCTTTTTAATCGAGAACCTGATTGTGATCATGGCGCGCGGTGTCCTCACTCCCGAGGAGACCGCGCTCGCCACGGTGCCGCGCGGCCCGGAGCTGGTGCGCCAGATCCGGCGTGAGCTGTTGGAAGGCTCACGGCGCCGCCTCGAGAGCATCGTTCAGGGCGCCACCGGGTGCCATGTCAACAGCATCCTCAGCGATATCGACGTGAACACCGCCGAGTGCGTCTTCGTCTTCGTCCTCAATGAACGGCTCGATGAGCGCTACGGCTGGCACTGACGTGCGCAGTCCGATCCGCAGCCGTATTTGTGATTTCCTTCACTAGCTGTTTGGGCCACCCAGATCGTATAGTGCCTGTGGTTTGATCTTGGTCGGTTGCGCGCGTCAGGTTGGCGCGGTGACCGCATTCAGCTATTCGGCGGACAAAGCGAAGCGTCGTCGCGATTTCCAAGACGACGGGTTGCCCTGTAGGCCGACACATCGTTCTCGCCTTTGTGGCGCAGACGACGTGTCGGCTTTTTCGATTCAGGAGGCCTCTATGCTTGCTCGGTCAATCCACCCCGAACCACCGACTGACGATCTGCGCTGGAAGCCCGTCATCGCCACCATGCGGCGGTACGGGTTTGCACAGCACGCGCTGATCGAGACCCTGCACACCGTGCAGTCGACCTTCGGGTATCAGGACGAAGTCGCCATGCGCTTTGTCGCCGAGAGCCTGCGGGTGCCGCTCAGCCGGGTCTACGGCGTGGCCACGTTTTACCACTTCTTCCAACTCAAGCCGCCGGGTGAGCACACGTGTGTGGTGTGCATGGGCACGGCCTGCTACATCAAGGGCGCGGCGCACCTCCTCGAGGCGATGGAAGACCGGTGGGGCATCAAGCCCGGCGAGACGACGCCGGATGGCAAGGTCTCACTTCTCACGGCGCGTTGCCTCGGCTCGTGTGGCCTGGCCCCGGCGGCCGTGTTGGACGGCACAGTCGAAGCCAAGATCACGCCACCCGCGCTGCTGACCGACGTGGAGCGCATGTCGCAACGGGCGCACGTTCGGATCGAAACCGAGGCAGAGGAGGCCGTAACAGCATGACCCCAGAGAGCCTCACTCAAGTCGCCGAGAAGGAACGGGCCAGCTCAACTCCACACAGCCTGCAGGTCTGCACGGCCGCCGGCTGTGTGTCCTCGGGCGCCGACGAGGTGCTCAAGGCGCTCAAGGCCGAGGCCAAGGCGCGCGGCGTGGCCTGTCAGGTGAAGGGCGTCGGCTGCCTGGGCATGTGCCAGGCCGGTCCGCTCGTGGCGGCCGAGCCGTCGGGCCACCTGCACAAGTTCGTCACCCCGACCGATGCAGCTGAGATGATCGCTCATCTGGGCGAACCGCCGACCGAACGCCTCGCGCTGGACGCCGACCAGGCCTTTTTCAAGCGCCAGGAGAAGATCGTGCTCGAGAACTCGGGCTCGATCGATGCCGAGCGGATCGAGGAGTATGTGGCCGCCGGAGGCTACAAGGCTCTGGCCGAAGCATTGTCCGACCTGACGCCCTCGCTCGTGATCAAGCGCGTCACGGCCAGCGGCTTGCGCGGTCGGGGTGGCGCCGGCTTCCCGACCGGCGTCAAGTGGGCGACCGTGGCGAAAGCCGCAGGCCCGCGCAAGTTCGTGGTCTGCAACGCCGACGAGGGCGACCCTGGCGCGTTTATGGATCGCAGCGTTTTGGAGAGCGATCCGCATCGCGTGCTGGAGGGCATGGCGATCGCGGCCTTTGCGGTCGGCGCTCACGAAGGCTACCTGTACGTGCGGGCCGAATACCCGCTGGCGGTCAAGCGTCTCAAGCTCGCCATCAAACAGGCCGAGCGCCTGGGCGTGCTGGGCCGCAATATCCTCGAGACGGGCTTCGACTTCCACGTCGAAGTGCGGCTGGGCGCCGGCGCCTTTGTCTGCGGCGAGGAAACCGCACTGATCGCCTCGATCCAGGGCGGCCGCGGCAATCCACGACCACGCCCGCCCTTCCCGGCCGAACGCGGCCTGTGGCACAGCCCGACCCTGATCAACAACGTCGAGACCTTCGCCAACATCCCGACGATCCTGCGCAAGGGCGCCGAGTGGTTCGCGTCGATCGGCACCGAAAAGAGCAAGGGCACCAAGGTCTTTGCGCTCGCCGGCGCGATCCGCAACACGGGCCTGGTCGAAGTGCCGATGGGAATCACGCTGCGCGAGATCGTTTACGACATCGGCGGGGGCATCCCGGGTGACCGCACCCTGAAGGCCGTCCAAACCGGCGGCCCGTCAGGCGGCTGCATCCCGGCGGAGTTCATCGATCAGCCGGTCGATTACGAGACGCTCAACAAGCTCGGCTCGATCATGGGGTCGGGCGGCATGATCGTCATCGACGACTCGGCCTGCATGGTCGACGTGGCCCGATTCTTCATGGAGTTCTGCATGACCGAATCGTGCGGCAAGTGCGTGCCGTGTCGGGCCGGGACGGTGCAGATCCACGGCCTGCTGACCAAGATCGCGCGCGGCGAAGCCGGGCTCGAGGATCTCGATCGCCTCGAGACTCTGAGCACGATGGTTAAACGTTCGAGCCTATGCGGGCTCGGCCAGTCGGCGCCCAACCCGGTCTTGAGCACGCTACGTTATTTCCGCGATGAGTACCTCGCGCATGTGGTCGACCATCGCTGCCCGGCCGGGGTTTGCAAGATCGCGGCGGAGGGGGAGGTGATCCGATGAGCCCAGATGCCAGTGTCAAAACGCTCGTCATTGACGACCGCGACGTCGGCGCCACCGGCGATCAGACGATCCTGGAGGTCGCGCGCGAGCACGGCATCCGCATCCCGACGCTCTGCCACCTCGAAGGCCTGATGCCGGCCGGCGCCTGCCGGATGTGCCTGGTTGAGGTGGTCGGCAGCAACAAACTGCTGCCCGCCTGCGTGACCAAGGTCTCCGAAGGCATGGAGGTGCGCACACAGACACCCGAGATCAAAGAGCTGCGGCGGATGACGCTCGAGCTCCTGTTCGCCGAGCGCAACCACATCTGCTCGGTTTGCGTGTCGAACGGGCATTGCCAGTTGCAGGCGCTCGCGACCGAACACGGCATCGACCACATTCGCTTCCCGTACCAGTACCCGCGTTTGCAGGTCGATACCACCCATCCCCGCTACGGCATGGATCCCAATCGCTGTGTCCTGTGTGGGCGCTGTGTGCGGGTCTGTGCCGAGGTCGAAGGCGCGCATGTGTGGGACATGATGGGTCGTGGCTCGGGCACGCTGATCACGGCCGAGCTCCGAACGCCCTGGGGATTGGCGAAGTCGTGCACGAGCTGCGGCAAGTGCGTGCAGGTCTGCCCGACCGGCGCCCTGTTCGAGAAGGGGCGGGCCGTCGCCGAGATGGAGAAGCGGCGCGACTTTGTGCCCGCCATCCTGGCCGGGCGGGATGAGGGCGATGATCTGATGCCGTAGAGGACGGTAAAAGGGAAGAGGGAAGAGGGAAGAGGGAGGAGGGAAGAGGGGGGAGGGAGGAGCGAGGAGAGTCTCTTTCCTCCTCCCTCCTCTCTCCTCCGACCTTCCTTAGCGACCCAAGACGGCCACGACCACCTGCGGGGTGACGTAGGCCTCGCACAGGGCGGCAACAGCCAGGAGCGGCACGACCGCCAGCAGGTAGATCCGGGCCCAATCGGCGACCGAGAGCAGCCAGGCTTCGCCGACGGTTCGGCCGGGCGGCGGCGCCAGGAAGCTGACGCTCATGCGCAGGATCGCGCCCCCCGCGATCAAAGCGGCCGGGATCTCGAAGACGCCGTGGGGCAGGACAAAGGCCCCGAAAAACGTCGCCCCGCTGATCCCAAAGGACGCCAGCTGGCCCGAGAGGAAGCCCGCGATCCCCAGCGGCATCATCAACAACAGCAGGGCCAGGACTCCCCACGACGCCATGCCCGCCAGCGAGGCCAGCCCGATGGCGCGGACGTTGTTGAGGAAGATCCAGAGCGCGCCGTTCAAGCTCGAGATGCCGGTCTCGTCAAAACGCGAAGCGACGTCGCCAAAAGCCACGTCGCGCGTGATCTCTTCGGGCAGGCGGAATTGGCCCGCCTCGGCATAGCCGAGGCTGATGCCGCTCAGAAGCGCGATGCCCACCACCGCGATGGGCAGCGCTGTGCGGACCACCGCACCGATCACCTCGCGCCGGTACCAGCGCCACAGGCCCTCGCCGCTGCGCCGTTCGCCGATGAACGCCCGAGCAAAGAAGCGCCAGGCCGCGGCCAGGTCGAGCCGATCGAGCTCGCGCCCCAGCAACTCTTCGCGCCGGAACAGGCGCACGCCCATCCGCCACAGCCCGGTCAACACGGTCGCCAGACCGAGCATGATCCACCACAACAGGTCGAGCTCGCCCCAGAGCATGAGCACCGTCAGGCCCTGGATGAGCATGGCAAACGGGATGATCACGAAGCTCGCCAGCAGGTTGGCCGCCCGCACGGATGTGACCTGCGACGAGATCACGACCGCGGCCGACACCATCACGGCCGCCTGCAACACCGCCATCAGTCCGATCTGGGCATAGAGCCCGGGGCTCGGAAGCCAGCCGGTCTGCAAGAACACGCCGGACACGTATACGGCGATCCCGAGCTGGCTCGACACGATCGGCGTCAGCATCGAGGCCAGCGACTTCCCGACGAACAGCTCGGTATCTGAAAGCGGCGTCGCCAGCAACGGCTCGAGCGTCAGCCGTTCCTTTTCTCCCACAAAACTCTCAAGCGCCAACACCAGCGAGACCGCGATCGGGAAGAAGCCGACCACCATCATCAGGAACGGAGTCAAGCGTTCCCCATCCAGGGCGCCGCCGGTCGAGTTGACGTAGGCGATCATGCGCTCGGCCGTAAACGTCATGAGCGAGGGGAAGACCAGGGTCAGGATGATGATCGGGGTCAGGATTCGCCAATCCCGAAGCTGATCGCGGACTTCGCGCCGGATGACGATGGCCACCCGTCGTGCACTCAACATCAGGCGCCTGAGCTTAGTGTGCATCGGTCGCCTCCACCACTTGAAGATAGACGTCTTCGAGACTGCGTTCAACCTCGGACAACGCCAGGACGGGCGCGCGCTGCTCGGCCAGCCACGCGATTGTGGCCGGGTTGACGACGGCCGGCTGATCGGTGCGATAGCGCACCCAATCAGCGCCCTGCCCGATCAGGTCGAGGCGTTCGGCCAACCCCGCGGCCAGGCCGTTGAGCGGCTCGGCCAGGCGCAGTTCATAGATCGTCGGGCCGAGCAGTTTGCGTTTGAGCTCGGCCGGCGAGCCGCGCTCGATGATGGCGCCGCGCCGAATGATGGCGATCTGATCGGCCAGTTGCTCGGCCTCATGCAGATTGTGGGTGCACAACAGGATCGTGCGGCGCTCGTTGCGCAGCGCGGCGATGGCGTCGCGCACGGCCCGCACCGAGACCGGGTCCATGGCCGAGGTGGGCTCATCCAGGACGAGCACGTCGGGGTCGTGCAGCATGACCCGGATCAGGGCGAGCTTCTGGCGCATGCCCTTGGAGTACTCGCCCAGCCGCTTGTCACGCGCGTCAGCCAGGCCGAACTGCTCGAGAAGTTCTCCAGAGCGGCGTCGGATCACATCGCCCGACAGGCCGTACAACTCGCCGAAGAACGTGAGGTATTCCTCGGAGCGCATGCGCGCATACAGTCCGTGATGTTCCGTCAGCACGCCAACCCGCCGCCGGACTTCCTCGGCCTGGGTCACCACATCCAGGTCCGCGATCCGGGCCCAGCCGGATGTCGGGCGCAAGATCGACGTCAACATCCGAATCGTGGTGGTCTTGCCGGCGCCGTTCGGACCCAACAAGGCGAGCACCGACCCGGCCGAGACCTCGAGCGAGATCTCACGGACGGCCGTAAACGTATCGAATTGCTTTGTCAGTTGGTGGGCGACGATCATCGCAAGAAGGATTATATGCCGCGGGTGCCCCAAACCCAACGCGACACATGTACCAGTCGACAGTGTGTTATGTCGGATGCTGGCGCCGGTGCCGATGGCGATAGGCCAGATAGAGGCCGGCGGCAACCGCGACGACGAGCATGATCGACTGGTTGGTGTTGATACCCAGCGTCTGGTTGTTGTCCAATCGGAGGAAGTCGAGAAAGAACCGCAGCGTCGGATACGCTATGAGGTAGATCACGAACAGGTCGCCGTCTCGGAGCCGGGCCACATGCCGGCGCGCGATGTAAAGCAAGCCCAGACAGATCAGCCCAGAGCCAAGGCTCTCATACAGGAAAAGCGGGTGGAAGCGGAGGGCTGGATCTGTAAAGCCCAGGATGCGATGCGCGGCGTCGATGTCGAGGCCCCATGGGAGTGTCGTCGGCGCGCCGTACAGCTCCTGATTGACGAGATTCCCCCAGCGCGCGATGAACTGCCCGAGGGCGAGGCCGGGCGCGGCCCAATCGACGACCCGGGCGAAGGGAAGGTTGCGGCGGCGGCAAAAGACCCAGACCGCCAACGCCCCGCCGATGACGCCGCCCGGGATGCCGAGCCCGCCGTTGTTGATCGCCAATGCCGCCGGCAGGCGCACCACGAACGTGCCCCACTGGAAGACCGGGAGGGTGTTCGTGAGGTCGAAGTAATACCCCGCATCGACGCCCATGCTGGGTGGCGGCGTGAGGATGTGCCAGAGGCGCGCACCGACGATGCCTCCGAACAGGGCCCACAGCAAAGCGTCCCAGATGGGCTCGGGGTTGTGGCCGTTGCGGGCCGCCTCGCGGGCCGTCAGCCAGGCGCCCACGAAGGCGCCGGAAACCAGGATCAGGCCATAGAAGTGGATGAAGATCCCGCCGATATGGATCCCGGCTGTCTCTAGAAACATGATAACCGTGGGCGCGCCCGGCTTTACGGCTGTTGCTGCGCCTTGAGCTCGTGGCGCCGCGGGCGGCGGTGGCGTTGCGCCAGGACGAGACCGGCCGCGATCGCGACGAAGAGCATGATCGTCTGGTTGGTGTTCAGGCCGAGCACCTGGTTGTTATCCAGCCGGAGGAAATCCAGCAAGAAGCGCAGCAACGGGTAGGCGATGAGGTAGATCACGAACAAGTCGCCGTCCTTGAGCCACGCGCCGGCGCGACGGGCGAGATACAGCAGGCCGAGACAGATCAAGAGGTTGCCCAGGCTCTCGTAAAGGAAGAGCGGATGAAAACGCAGCGCCGGGTCGGTGTACCCGAGGATGCGATGGGCGGCATCGATGTCGAGGCCCCAGGGCAGCGTCGTCGGCGCGCCATACAATTCCTGATTGATGAAGTTGCCCCAGCGCCCGATCGCCTGCGCCAGCACCAGCCCGGGTGCGGCCCAGTCCACGAACTTGGCGAAGGGGATGTTGCGCCGGCGACAGAAGACCCAGACGGCCAACACACCGCCGATCACACCGCCGGGGATGCCGAGACCGCCGTTGTTGATCGCCAGGGCTGCCGGGAGCTTCAGCACGAAGTCGCCCCACTGAAAGACCGGCAGGAGGTTCGTGAGGTTCAGGTAGTACCAGACGTCGACACCCTGGCTGGGCGGCGGCGTGAAGATGTGCCAGATGCGGGCGCCGACGATGCCGCCGAGCAAGGCCCAGAGCAGCGCGTCCCAAATCGGTTCGGGGTCGTGGCCGTTGCGGGCCGCTTCACGGGCCGCCAGCCAGCCGGCGACGAACGCGCCCGAGACCAGGATCAGGCCGTAGAAGTGAAAAAAGATCGGCCCGAGGTGAATGCCGGTTTGATCGATGCCCATAGTCGCGTATCCGGCGTCGGGCGCGGCGCAGCGTCGTCGTCGGACGCCGACCGACGGGGTAAACCCGACGCCTCACTCCTCTTGCTTGGAATAGGCCTGCTTGCGGACGTGCCAGGTGCGTTGCAGTGCCGTGAAGTTGGCGAAGATCGCCAGGATCCATAAGGCCACCCACGGGATGCCGAAGACCAGACAGGGCGCCATGATCAGATAGCGCTCCAGCCGGGTCATCACACCGACGTTGGCGGTGAAGCCCAACGATTCGGCCCGCGATTTGGTGTACGACACCATCACGCTGCCCATCGTCGCCAGAAAGACCAGCAGCACATTCAGCCAGCCGTTAGGGTCGTCACCCGTGACGTAGAAATAGGCCAGGCCGAGCAGGATCAACATCTCGGACCAGCGATCCGTCACGGAATCGACGAAGGCCCCAAACCGGGTCGGCTGGTTGAGGCGTCGGGCCATCGTACCGTCGAGCGCATCGAACGGGCCGCCGATCAAGATGAAGACGCCACCCAATGTCATGGCGCCTTGCGAGATGAAGAGCGCGCCGATCGCGTTGAGCACCAGGCCGGCGCCGGTCATGTAATTCGGGTGGATCCCAAGCCGATTGAAGAAATCGGCCGCCGGATCCACCACGCCCTTGAACGTCACCCGAAACCAATCGGTGACGGATTGCGCCTGCGGGCGGGGCTTTTCGGTCTGCATACGCCTGCCTTTGAAGCTCGCAAGTCTCGCGCTGTGACGCGCCAGAGGTCGCGCTTTGGGCACAACCTCTGGCGCTATCTATCGGCTTACTTGCCCGAGATAAAGTCTTCGAGCTTGCGCTTTGCGATCTCGTCGGAGTATTGCTCCGGCGGAGACTTCATGAAATAGCTGGACGGAGCCTTGATCGGGCCGCCGACGCCCCGATCGAGGGCGAGCTTGGCGCAGCGCACGGCATCGATCACCACGCCGGCCGAGTTCGGGCTATCCCACACCTCGAGCTTGAGCTCGACGTTGAGCGGGACGTTGCCGAAGGTCGTGCCCTCGAGACGGATATACGCCCACTTGCGGTCGGTCAACCACGGCACATAGTCCGACGGGCCGACGTGGATCTTGTCGTCGTCGATCTCGAAGTCGAGCTGTGACGTGACGGCCTGGGTCTTGGAGATCTTCTTCGACTCGAGGCGCTCGCGCTCGAGCATATTGAAGAAATCGGTGTTGCCGCCGAAGTTGAGTTGATAGGTGCGGTCGAGTTTGACGCCGCGGTCCTTGAACAGGTTGGCCAGCACGCGGTGCGTGATCGTGGCGCCGACCTGGCTCTTGATATCGTCGCCCACGATCGGCACACCAGCCTCGACGAAGCGCTTGGACCAGTATGGCGACGAGGCGATGAAGACCGGGATGCAGTTCACAAAGCCGCAGCCGGCTTCGAGGATCTGCTCGACGTACCACTTGGTCGCCATCTCGGAGCCGACCGGGAGGTAGCTGACCACGACGTCGGTCTTGGTCTCCTTGAGGATGCGCACGATGTCGGCCGTCGGGCCGGGCGCTTTCTTGACCATCTGCGACAGGTACTTGCCGATGCCGTCGTGGGTCATGCCGCGCTGGACGGGGATCCCTAGCTTGGGCACATCCGAGAACTTGATGGTGTTGTTCGGATGGGCGAAGATGGCTTCGCTCAGGTCCCGGCCGACCTTGGTGTCGACCACATCGAAGGCCGCCGAGAATTCGATGTCGCGGATGTGATAGCCGCCGAGATTGACGTGCATCAAACCGGGGACGCGATCATTCTCTTTGGCGTTACGATAGAATTCGACGCCCTGCACCAGAGACGAGGCGCAGTTGCCGACGCCGATGATGGCGACTCGGACTTTTTTGCTCGTTTTCTTGGCCACTCACTCCTCCAGAGTGCGCCGTCGGGGTGACGGCATGGGGTAACAGACAGGGTGACATTATAACGTGGAGCGTGCGACGTGGCGCGTGGAGCGACCAAGGGGATTCGCATCTGAACAGAAACAGCAAGCGATTTGCACCGCTCATCCCACTATGCTATACTCATCAGGCTGTCACGGGGCGTGGCTCAGTTTGGCTAGAGCACTCGGTTCGGGACTGAGAGGTCGAGCGTTCAAATCGCTCCGCCCCGACACACATGAAACGGGCTCCCAGAAATGGGGGCCCGTTCTGTTTCAGCCGGAATCCAGCACGAAGGCGCGGCCGGCGCGCGCCGTGCTGGCGGTAGGCCAGATGGCTTAGTCCGCGCCTCGGCCGATCAACGCTGGTGCCTCAACCCGGGTCCGTCTATCGTGGGTGATTGCGGCCGTTTTCTCGTGACCCGCGGCCCCTTGGAGTGTCCATCACCCATGCCGAAGCCGATCCTGCGCCGCCACTTCCTCAAGACGACCGGTGTCGCCACCGCCGCCCTGCTGGGCGGCCCGCTCCTCGCGGCCTGTAGCCCCGGCGGGCACGCTCTGAGCGCGCCGACCGCAGACCCGAACTTCAAACCGGATCTCGAGGTGACCCTCACGGCCACGACCGCGGAGGCCGCAATCCTGCCGGGCACGGCCACGAAAGTCTGGACCTATCGCGGGGAGGTGGTCAGCGGCGATCCGACCAGCCTCATGACGATCCCGAACTCCTATTTGGGGCCGATCCTGCGCCTGCGTCGAGGTCAGAAAGTCCGAATCACGTTCGCCAACGACTTGCCGGGCTCGGAACAGGAGTCGATCATCCACTGGCACGGTCTGCAAGTGCCAGCCGCCATGGACGGTCATCCACGCGATGCGGTCGGGCCGGGGCACACCTTTGTCTACGAATTCGAGGTCACCGATCGAGCCGGCACCTATTGGTTTCATCCGCACCCGCATGGGCTGACGGCGACGCAAGTCAACGCCGGGCTGGCCGGTCTGTTGATCGTCTCGGACGACGAGGGCGACGCGACCGCCCTTCCCGCGGGCGATCAAGACGTGGCGCTGGTGATCCAGGACCGGGTCTTCGACGCCGACAATCAGTTCGTGTACGGCATCGACATGATGACCGCCATGATGGGCTTCCTGGGCGATACCGTCCTGATCAACGGCCGCGCCCACGAGAGCCTGGGTTTGGCGACGCGCGCCTATCGCTTTCGCATCCTTAACGGCAGCAACGCCCGGATCTACAAACTGGCCTGGAGCGATGCGACGCCGTTGATCGTGCTGGCCACCGACGGCGGGCTGCTCGAGGCTCCGATCGAACGGTCCTACGTCATGTTGGCCCCCGGTGAACGGATCGAGCTCTGGGTCGACTTCAGCGGCCGAAAAACGGGCGACGAGGTGAAACTGGTCAGTCAGGCGTTCTCGGGCGCCGAGAACGTCGGAGGCGGAGGCATGATGGGTGGGCACATAATGGGCGGCGCCACATATGCGCCGGGCGTGGGCGCGGCTCAGGATCTGTTGACTCTGCGGGTCGAGCGCCAGGAGGCCGACACCCTCAGCCTGCCCGCGACCCTGACACCGTTGGCTCGACTGGACCCCACCGAAGCCGTGAACGCCGCGCAACCGCGGATCATCACGATCACGCAACAGCGCATGCAGTGGAAGTTGAACGGCCGCGGTTTCGAGATGGACGCCGTCGCCGACGATGAACGGGTCATGGCCGGGACGTTGGAGCTCTGGGACATCGTCAACGACGTCAACCCGGGCGAGATGATGGACCCGCTCGGCATGGCCCACCCGTTCCATATCCATGGCGTGCAGTTTCAGGTGATCGCGCGCACGCTGCGGGACGACTATCCGGAGCTCGCCCCGGGCTATGCCTCGGTCAATGAAGGTTTCATCGACACGGGCTGGAAAGACACGGTGCTGGTGATGCCGGGCGAGACCGTGCGGCTGCTGTTGCGCCTACCGGAGCAGCCGGGCCGGTTTGTCTATCACTGTCACAATCTCGAGCATGCCGATGCGGGCATGATGCGCAACTACGAGGTCCAGGCATGACGCTCAGTCAAACGTCACAACCTGTCGAGACCGCCTGTGGCGGAACACTGACCGATCCGACCCGGTTCCCGTCGGCATCCTATCGCGGCCGGGTCGTGTACTTCTGCAACCGGGCCTGCCGGCGGGCCTTTGAGGCCGAGCCGGACGCCTTCATGGCCGGCCAGGTCAAGCACCCGGCTGACGATGCCGATGTGCACGAATAGGAGAGCGCCGTGAGCAAAGCCGGGCGCAAGCCCCTGGCGACACCCAACCGAAACCTGCCTGTGATCGTCGGGCTGGCCCTGGGCAGCCTGGCGCTGTTCGCCCTGGCTGCCTGGACCCTCAAGCCCGGCACAACCTACGGCGAATCAAACGAGCCGGTGGTGATCAACGGCACCGCCGTTCCGCCGGTGCCGGCGTTGGTCGTCGAGCGGGTGGCCGCCGGCGAGAAGCTGTACACGCAGTATTGCGCCGCCTGTCACGGGGCACAGCTCGAAGGCGCCCCGAACTGGAAACAACCATTGCCGACCGGGTCATACCCGCCTCCGCCCCACGACACCTCGGGCCACACCTGGCATCATCCCGACGCGCAGTTACTGCAGATCACGGCCAACGGCGGCGACCCTGCCTATAATGGAACTATGCCTGGTTTTTCGACGATCCTGACGGTGGACCAGATGTCCACCATCTTCGACTTCATCAAGAGCCATTGGGGCCGCGAAGAGCGCGAATACCAGTGGTGGATCTCGGTTACCGCAGCCGGTCGCTGACCGACCGCACCGAGCGACGCAACCATGACTGAGCCCGATGCCCCGATCCGTGTGCTCCTGGCCGACGACCATGCCGTCGTGCGTAAAGGGATCCGCGAGTTTCTGGAGATGGAAGGCACGATCCAGGTCGTCGCTGAGGCCGGCAGCGGCGATGCCGCCCTGCGCCTCGCGCGCGAGCAGCGTCCGGCGGTCGCCGTGCTCGACATTCAAATGCCGGGCCTGTCGGGGATCGAGGTGGCGCGGGCGCTGCGGGCCGAGGGCCAGCCGATCGGGATCCTGATCCTGACCGCCTTTGACGACCTGCCATACATCAAGGCGGTGCTGGCCACCGGCGCGAACGGCTATGTGCTGAAGACGGCCGAGGCGCAGGACATCGTCGACGCTGTCAAGGCCGTGCACGAAGGCCAATCGGTGCTCTCGCCCCAGATCTCGCAGACCCTGATCCAGCAGTTCACGCCGGCGGGCTTCGGTCGCAGTGAGGTCGAACCCCTGACCGAGCGCGAGCTCGACGTGCTGCGCCTGGCGGCCCGTGGACTGACCAACAAGGCCATCGGCGCCGCGCTCGAGATCAGCGACCGCACCGTGCAGGCCCATCTGGCCAACACCTACGGCAAGCTCCAGGCAGCCAGCCGCACAGAAGCGGTGATGCGGGCCGTCTCGTTGGGCTGGCTGCCCCCGACCCTCGGCGCCCAACCCACGGCATAAGCGCGATGCGACGTTGGCTGGATCTGCAACGCGGGTTGACCACCCAATTCTTCGTCGTCGTGATCCTACCGCTCACGGTGGCCCTCATCGTCGTCGCGCTCGGCAGCCAATATCTGCATCAGCAGGCCATGCGCACGATGGTGGCCGAGCGCGATGCGCTGGCGATCCGGGCCGCGGCCCTCGCGATCGGCGAACAGCTGGCCGAGCGCAGCCGGGCCGTCGAGGGCGTGGCCGGGCATCTGGCCGAGGCGTCGGCCGCCGACGACGGGCTTGCCGTCTATGACTTTGTCGCGGGGGGATTTGACGGCGGGCTCGCCCTCTTTCGAGATAACGGTGACCTGCTCAGCACTATCGGGGCGCAGGAGCCGTGGAGGGCTCGGCCGGTCGCCGAATTTCTGACCGCGATCGGTCGGGCCACAAGCGCCCACTTCTCGCCGGCCTTCGAAGACGGCGACGGTCGGCTGCGTGTCCTGCTCGCGGCCCCCACCGGCGACGGACGCTTCGTTGTCGGTGCCCTGGCACCAACGACATTGGCCCAGCGGGTCCTGATCGGCGCCGGTGACGACCATGCCGCCGGCGTGACCTGGGCGCTCCTGGATGGTGACGGCCGGCTCTTGTTTGAGGTGGGCAGCTTGCACACTTCGGCCCCCGGCCCGGATCATCCCGGCGTGGCCGAGGCGTTGCGCGGCGAAACCGGCACGCGCTTCATGGCCGGATCGGACGGTCAGGAACACGTGGTGGCCTTCAGCGCCGTGGCACCGGCCGGCTGGGCCCTCATCAGTGAAGAGCCGTGGGATGAGGTCGAGGGCCCTTTGCTCCGAAGCACCTTGCTGGCCCCGCTGATCCTGGTGCCGGCCGTCCTCCTGGCCTTGTTGGTGCTGGGCTTCGGTCTGCGCCAGATCGTGCTGCCGCTGCGGGCGCTCGAGCGCCAGGCGGGTGAACTCGGCCAGGGCGACTTCGCGGCCATCGAACAACCGGTCGGTGGCATCGTCGAGATCCAGCGGCTCCAGACCGAGTTAGGGCGCATGGCTGGAAAGGTTAAGAGCGCTCAGGAGTCGCTGCGCGGGTACCTCGGCGCCATGACGGCCGGCCAGGAAGAGGAACGCCGCCGGCTGGCCCGCGAACTCCATGATGACACAGTCCAGGCTCTGATCGCGCTCGATCAGCGCACCCAGATGGCCCAACGCGCCGCGGTCGATGCGGCTCCGGCAGCCCGCGAGCGGCTATCGGAGCTGCGCGCCCTGACCTCCAGCCTGATCGACGATCTGCGACGCGTCATCCGCGCCTTGCGCCCGATCTACCTGGAGGACCTTGGGCTGTTGCCCGCGATCGAGATGCTGGCGCGCGACATCGGCGCGACGTTCCTGGTCAACGGGACGGTCCGGCGGCTGTCATCGGCCCAGGAGATCGGCCTGTACCGGATCGTGCAGGAAGCCTTGCACAACGCCGCGCGTCATGCAGCTTCCCGGTCGATCGCCGTGACCGTGAGCTTCGCGCCCGACGGCGTCGGCGTCGAAGTGATCGATGACGGCTGCGGGTTCTCGGTACCCGAGCGGGCCCACGTGCAAATGGCGGCCGGGCACTTCGGCCTGATGGGGATGCAGGAGCGCGCAGAACTGGTTGGTGCCCGGCTCGACATCGTCTCGGCGCCCGGCCAGGGCACGCGCGTGGCGGTGCGCCTGGCGCTGTAGAGCGGCGCCAAACGTCACACGCCAAACATGAGGCTTGTGATCGGCTGAACGGCTGATCCCCCGTCGCGCCAACCGACGGTTGGGGCGCCCCCTCTCGCTCTCTATACTAAAGGCACCTGCACAACGAAAACTCGAGAGGACATTCACCATGCATGACGCCCCAATGACGCACTACATGGAACTGCTGGCCACCAACCAGCCCTGGAACCTGATCCTGTTCATGGCCATCCCGGTCATCCTGGCCGAGTTCATCGCCGTGAGCGAGCTCTACATCCTGTTCACGCGCGACTTCAACGGCCTGGTACGCCGGCTCAACCGCTGGGCCGGCATCGCCGTGGGCGTGTATTTCACAGGCATCTTCCTCTACCTGTTGGTCAACGCCGTCCTGCCCATCACGCAGACCGGCGCCTGGCGCGGCATCGCCGACGTCATCGCCGTCGGGTTCTATCTCCTGGGCATCGTGCCCCTGGGCAGCATCGCGTTGCTGGAGCTGGGCCTGCTCGGCCGCGGACAGGATGACCTCGGCAAGCTCAAGATCCACGCCGGCCTGGTCGGCCTTTTCCTGGTCGTAGCGCACATCGCCATGATCTTCGGCATGCTTAACCCGGCGCTCTTGATGGCCTGACAGGCGGAGATCCGTTCAAGGCACGAAGAAGGACACTCCCTTCTTCGCGCCTTGGGCATTGGCACGGTCCGTCAGCAGCGCGTGATCACTTCGCCAGGCTGGGCAGAAATAGCGCGGTCTGCCCGATGACGGTGTAGGTCGGGCCGACCGTGTACGGCAAGCCCGCAAGCGGGTTGCCGGCGAAGTCAGTGATCGTCGCCGTGCCCGGCACATCCAGCCGCACCGATCCATCACCGGAACCCGTGGCGATATGGACGACATAGTCGGCGTTGGTGCCCGTGACATACAGGATCTGGGCGCCGGTCAGGCCTGAGGCCTGGAGCGCGAAGTCCGCAGCCGACACGCCTGTCACATTTTCCGAGAACGCGACAGCGAAGTTGACGTTTCCGGCGTAGGTGGGATCGGGGTTGAGCCGGGTGACGGCCTGGATCTGGGGCTCTGTCATGTCGGTGCCAATCCCGTAGGCGGCCAGGAAGTCGGCCGCGGCGACGGCGACGGCGTTTTGGGTGACGTCATCGAAGGCGCCGGCGACGATGAGGTCTTCACCTGAGACGGCCAGGGCATACACCCAGTGGTTGATCGGGCTTCCGCCTGAGCCGTTGCTCGACAGCGAGGACCAGGTGACGCCATTCCATTGCGCCACGCGCCCCGCTGCGAACGAGCTGTTGACGGCGGAATGTGTGCCGCCGACATAGAGCGTCGAGCCGTGCTTGACGATCGCGCGGACCTCGCCGCCGAAAAGCGCGCCGTTCCCCGAACCGTTGTTCCCAAGGGCCGACCAGTTGGACCCATCCCAACGCGCGATGCTGTCTGCGGCCGTCAGGACGACGCCCTGATTATTGAGGTTGTTGAAGTAGCCCCCCACGTAAACGTCCGATCCGTCCACCAGGATGGCGCGGACGCCGTTCGAGCCCGGGTCGTCGTTGATCGAGCCGCCACCGGCGCCGTCGCCGCCCAGGGCCGACCAATCGGTGCCATCCCAGCGCGCGATGCAATCGGCGGCCGTCAGCAGCGTGCCGTTGTTGTTGACGTCGGTGAACCAGCCGCCGACGTAGAGATCGGTGCCGCTGACCGCGAGCGCGGCCACAAAGTTGTTGAGCGAACCGTCACCGGCGCCGTTGCTGCCCAATGCCGACCAGGTCGTCCCATCCCACACTGCCAGGTAGTCGGCGGCCGGATCGGAGACGCCGTGGTTACTGGCGTTTGTGAAGATCCCGCCGACTATCAGATCGGAACCGGAAAAGGCCAGCGCCGTCACCGATCCGTTCAACGCGCCGTTGCCGGCGCCGTTGTCGCCGAGGGCCGACCAGTGCGTGCCATCCCAGCGGGCCAGGTAGTCGGCCGCCGGCAGCGCGGCCCCGTTGTCGTTGACATTTGTGAAACCACCGCCCGCATAGAGGTTTCCTTGGGCGTCCACTGCCAACGCATAGACCAACCCGTTGAGCGCGCCATTTCCCGCGCCGTTGCTGCCCAGCGCCGACCAGTTGGAGCCATCCCAGCGGGCAACGTAATCGGCGGCCGGAAGGTTGGCGCCTTGATCACTGACGTCGGTGAACCCGCCACCGACGTAGAGGTCCGTTCCGACCACAACCACGGCCTGAACCAGGCTGTTGAGCGACCCATTGGGAACGGCGCCCACCGCAGACCAATCTGTGCCATCCCAGATCGCCAGCATATCTGCCGCGGGGAGCGGTGATCCGCTATTGTTGACGTCAACGAAGTTTCCGCCGGCGATGATTTGACCATTGCGGGACGCCAGCGCCGACACGACACCCTGTTGACAGCTACCGACGGCCGGGATGGCGCCATCGCCGCTGCCGTTGCTGCCGAGCGCGGTCCAGTGCGAGCCATCCCACCGCGCGATGCCGTCGGCGGCGGTCAGGCTGGTTCCGGCGTCATTGACATTAGAAAAGCAGCCGCCGATGTACAACGTGTTTCCAATGGCGGTCAGGCTGTAGACGACCGAGTTGAGCGCGCCATTTCCGGCGCCGTTGCTGCCCAGCGCCGACCAGTTGGAGCCGTCCCATTGGGCGAGGTAATCAGCCGCGCCAAGGGTGACGCCCTGGTTGTTGACGTTGACAAAGCTACCGCCGACGATCAGATTGGTGCCCAACAGCGTCAGGGACCAGACCACGTTGGTGATCGCGCCATTGGCGGCGCCGTTGCTGCCCAGGGCCGACCAGGTCGCGCCGTCCCAGCGCGCGATGTAGTCCGCCGCCGGCAGAGATACGCCGTTGTTGTTGACGTTCGTGAAGCCGCCGCCGACGAAGAGGTCGCTGCCGCTGAACTGCAGGGCATAGACGACGTTGCCCAGAGCGCCGTCGCCGGCGCCATTGTGGCCGACGGCCGACCAGTTCGCTCCATTCCAGCGGGCGATGTAGTCGGCCTCGGGCAAGACCACGCCGTTGTTATTGACGTTCGTGAACCAGCCGCCCGCGTACACGTTTCCGGCCGCATCGACAGCAAGGGATTGAACTGTCGCGCCAAGCGCCGGTCCGTTGGCGCCGTTACTCCCCAGTGCTGACCAGTGCGTGCCATCCCATTTCGCTACCCGCGCCGCAGCGCCAAGATAGGCGGCGCCGTCGTATATCCCGCCAAACGATCCGCCGGCGTAGAGATCCGCTCCATGGACGGCCAGGGCATAGACGGCCGAACTCAGCGAACCAGCGCCGTTGGACGAGGCGCCCAATGCCGACCACTGGGTCCCATCCCATCGGGCCACGTAGTCTGCGGCCGGCAGGTTGGCCGCGTCGAGAAACGTACCACCCACGAAAACCGTGGTGCCCATGACGGCGATCGCCAGGACCTTACCCGTCAGGGCGCCGAGGCCAGTGCCGATGGTGTCCCACTGGCCAGGCGCGACGGCTGCCGCGGAATCCGTTTCAGGCGAGAAGATGGGACCGCGGCTGGCGTCCACGGTCACGTTGTAGCCGGCCAGGTCGAGGGCGCCGAAAGCCGGCTCCGTAACGGTGAGGGTGCCATCCAGGTTGAGCCAGGGCGCCGGTGAGAGACCTGCCGGGGCGCTCTTGGATAGCACCTGCGTCGCGCGCGCCACGGGTGGCGGAGCCCACAGGCTCAGGCCGAGGACTGTCACAAGCACAAAACGAAGCGGGTCTCTCATCATCAGGGGCATCTCCGGATCGACCTCACCGAATGCCAAGCGACCGGGCCCTCCGTGGGCCGAGCCGATCGCCTGGGGGTTGACCCAGACACCCTAACAATGCGCGCTATCGAAAAGTTGACTGAACTTGTCAATTGGCAGCCGTGGGGAGAGGCCGGTCGGTGACCAGGCAGGCGACTGGCGCCGACCGGGTCACGGCGTAACCCAGGCGTAGCTGAGTCACGGCGTAACCCAGGCGTAGCTGGGTCACGGCGTAACCCAGGCGTAGCTGGGTCACGGCGTAACC
>JAEURK010000333.1 GCA_016789175.1 Anaerolineales bacterium | reverse complement strand
GCCCGGCGCGCGGCCCCCGGCCCCCCCCCCCCCCCCCCCCCCCCCCCCCCCTCTCTCCTCCCTCTTTCGTTTTAACCGCGTCCGCGGCTGTTCTTGCCGAGCTTTTCGAGGAAGTCGAGGTTGTTGTCGGCCTGGCGCATCTGCTCGACGATCGCCTCGGTGGCGTTGGTGATGTCCATGCCAGCGCCGTTCGGCGGCGGGGTGACCAGCTGCCCGAACATGCGGCGCATCAGCCAGACGCGCTGGGTGATGTCCGGCCCGAGGAGCAGCTCCTCGCGGCGGGTGGCCGAGCGTTCGATGTCGAAGGCCGGGAAGATGCGGCGCTCCTGCAGCTTGCGCGACAGGTGCAACTCCATGTTGCCCGTGCCCTTGAACTCTTCGTAGACCATGTCGTCCATGCGTGAGCCGGTGTCGACCAGGCAGGTCGCCAGAATGGTCAGCGAGCCGCCCTCTTCGAGGTTACGGGCCGCGCCGAAGATCTTCTTGGGCGGGTAAAGCGCGGCCGGATCGAGACCGCCGGAGAGCGTGCGGCCGGAGGGGTTGACCACCAGGTTGTACGCGCGCGCGAGCCGGGTGAGCGAGTCGAGCAGGATCACGACGTCGCGGCCGCCCTCGACCAGGCGCTTGGCGCGCTCGAGCGCCATCTCGGCCACACGCACGTGCGAGGTCACGGGCTCGTCGAAGGTCGACGCGATCACCTCGGCTTCGACCGAGCGATCCATGTCGGTCACTTCTTCAGGTCGCTCGCCGATCAGGCCGACCATCAGGTGGACCTCAGGGTAGTTCATGCTGATCGCGTTGGCGACCTCTTTGAGCACCGTCGTCTTACCGGCCTTGGGCGGCGCGACGATCAGACCGCGCTGGCCCTTGCCGACCGGCGCGATCAGGTTGAGCAGACGCGTGCTGAGCACGTTCTTGCTCGTCTCCAGGTCGAATCGCACTTCCGGAAAGATCGGTGTGAGCGACTCGAACGTCGGGCGCTTCTTGGCCGACTCGGGGTCCATGCCGTTGACGGTCTCGACCCGCAACAGGCCGTAATACTTTTCGGAGTCTTTGGGCGGGCGCACCTGCCCGATGACCATATCGCCCGTGCGCAGCCCGAAGCGCCGGATCTGGGATTGGGAGACGTAAATATCGTCGGGCCCAGGCAGGTAGTGTTCGGCGCGCAAGAAGCCCACGCCATCATCGATAATGTCGAGCACGCCGCCGCGCAGCTCAAGCCCGTTCTTCTCGGCATTCGCCCGGAGTAATCGGACGATCAGGTCGTCTTTCTTGAAGGTCGAGCCGCGCGGGATCTCCATCTGCTTGGCGAGCGTGCGCAACTCGTTCAGGCTCTTTGTCTGTAATTGAGCAATATCCATGGGGGTCTTTTCGCTCGTCCTTTTTCAGCCGGGGCTGCGCTCAGGTACGCCTTATTCCAGGGACCTGCCCTGGGGCCAAGAACGGTGTAAGCACGTGCCGGGTTTTTGGAATAAAACCTTCAAAGAACCTGTATCAGGTTGGAGAATTTGAGCTGAGGTGCTGTGCCAGAGGGCTAATTGCGCTCGAGTATAGCATCGGAAGGGCTTTTGTCAACCAGTAAGCCTGGGCAACGCGCCTCCATCAAACGACGGAGAACGCCGCAGAAAGGCGAGAAACGGGCCAACCCGACACCGGGTTGGCCCGCCTCAGCCGAGCCTAATAATCCACGCTGCTCAAGTCCTTGAGCTTGCCCAAACGATGGTGCGAGATGATCTCGCGCACCGTCCCGGATTTCGAGCGCATGACCAGCGAATGCGTGCGCGAGCCGTGCCCGTGCGGCGAATACTTGACGCCATCCAGCAACTCGCCGTCTGTGATCCCGGTGACTGCGAAAAACACGTTCTCGGAGGCGACCAGGTCGTCGATCGTCAGCACCCGATTGAGGTCGTAGCCCTGCTCACGCGCGGCATTGGCTTCGGCCTCGTTACGCGGATACAGCTTGCCCTGGATTTCGCCACCCATCGCGCGCAGGGCGCAGGCCGCGATGACGCCTTCGGGCGTGCCGCCGATGCCCATGAGCACGTCGACGCCGGATTCGGGCCAGGCCGTCATCAGCGCCCCGGCGACGTCGCCGTCCGTGATCTGGCGGATGCGCGCTCCAGCCTTGCGGATCTCGCCGATCAGCTTCTCGTGGCGCGGGCGGTCGAGCACGACCACGGTCAGATCGCGGATGTCCTTGCCAAGCGAGCGCGCGATCGAGCGCAGGTTGACCAGCGGCGAGACTTCGATGTCGATCGCGCCGCGGGCCTCGGGGCCGACCGCGATCTTGTCCATGTAGAAGATCGGGCCGGGGTTGAACATCGTGCCGCGATCGGCCAGTGCGACTGTCGCGAGCGCATTGGAGCGGCCGAGCGCGAGCAACCGGGTACCGTCGATCGGGTCGACGGCGATGTCGACTTTAGGCCCGCGGCCGGTGCCAAGCACCTCGCCGTTGAACAGCATCGGGGCTTCGTCTTTTTCGCCCTCGCCGATCACGATGACGCCGTCCATATCGATCGAGTTGAGTACCAGGCGCATCGCGTCGACGGCCGCGCCGTCCCCGGCAACCTTGTCACCGCGGCCCATGAAGCGCGCCGCCGCCATCGCCGCGGCCTCGGTGACTCGCACGAGCTCGAGCGCGATATTGCGTTCCGGCTTTTCCGTCATACGGTCCTCCCCTCGAGGGTGGGCACAGCCTGTCAGTCGCGCCCAGCGAGCCCGGCCATGACCAAGAGTGAGACAAACAGCACGCGCGGCCTCAGCCGCGCGCGAACCATTCGATCAAGATGATTGCGTAGAAACAGACCGGCACAGCGACCAGCCAGGAGTCGATCCGGTCGAGCACGCCCCCGTGCCCGGCGAGCAGATCGCCGGCGTCTTTCAGCCCGGTCTGGCGTTTGAGCATCGAAATGCCCAAATCGCCAGTCGGGCCGGCCAGCCCGGCCAGAGCGCCCAATCCCAACCCGGTGACGATGCCGATCTGGCTGCCGGGCGCTGCCGCCAGGGTCCACAGGCCGCCCAACAGGCCGCCCGAGATGGAGGCCCACAGCACACCACCGATGAACCCCTCCCAGGTTTTCTTGGGGCTAAGCCGCGGGGCCATCGGGGTCCTGCCAAAGGCGCGCCCAGAGAAATAAGCGCCCGTGTCGGCCAGCCAGGTCGTGCCCAGGGCTACGGCCGACCACCACAGTCCGTCTTCGCCGAAGTGGCGGAGCGCGATCAAGTACGAGCCCATCCAACCGATGTACAGCACGCCGCCCAGGGTCGCTACGAAGTCGGTCCCCGAAGCGTGAGCCCCGCGCTCGTAATCCATCAAATGCCAGATCAGGCCCGCGACGATAAAGGCGCTCAGGACAAAGCCCTGATCGACCCAGTGCCAGTAACGGTTCGCGCCCAAAGCCAGCACGCCCGCCAGGATCAGGAACTCGGCCGGGCGGCCGCCGCCGGCGCGAAAGAAACGCACGTATTCCCGCGCCGCCAGGCTCAGAGTCAGCAGGATCAGGATCGTGTAAGCCGGGCCGCCCAGCGCCAGCACCCAGACGGCGGCCGGCACCAGGACGATGGACATGGCGAGGCGATCGATCAGCATGGAAGAACGCGTCTGCCTGTGGAGCGGCGGCGATCGATCCGCGCGGCTCCATCACGATTGTCGGATGATGATCGGCGATTTAGACGAGCTGTTCAGAGGTCTTACCGAAGCGGCGTTCGCGGCTATTGAAATGCTCGAGCGCCTTGAGCAGCTCGTTCTTGTCGAAATCTGGCCAGTACACGTCGGCGGCGTAATACTCGGAGTATGCGCCCTGCCAGAGCAAGAAGTTCGAAACGCGCAGCTCGCCGGCGGTGCGGATGATCAGATCCGGGTCGGGTTGGCCGGCCGTGTAAAGATAACGGTCGATCAGTTCTTCGCTGACCTCGTCGCTGGTGACGCCATCGGCCAGCATCTGCTTGATGGCGTTGACGATCTCGGCCCGGCCGCCATAGTTGAACCCGACGTTCAGCACCAGGCGGGTGTTGTTTTGCGTCATCGCCACAGCCGATTCGAGCTTGCGCCGGGTGGAGTCGGCCAGACCGTCGACCCGGCCGATATGCCGGATCTGAACACCTTCGCGGTGCAGCTCCTGCAGCTCGTTGTCGAGCACCTGATCGAGCAGGAAGAGCAGGCCCTTGACCTCGTCGACCGGTCGGGCCCAGTTCTCGGTGCTGAAGGCGTAGATGGTCAGGTGCTGGATGCCCAGCTCGACGCAGGCGCGGATGATCCGGCGCAGGTTCTCGACCCCGGCTTTATGCCCGGCGGCGCGCGGCAGGCTGCGGCTTTTCGCCCAGCGACCGTTGCCGTCCATGATCAAACCGATGTGACGGGGCACCTTAAGGGTCGCCGGCGCGGTCGCCGAGGCGGGCTGGGTCGAGGGAGTGGCCATGGGACAAGCAACGGGGAGCGACCCGTTGCCTAAATCTCCTTGATCTCGGCTTCCTTGCGGTTGCCGATCTCTTCGATGCGCTCGATGTACTTGTCGGTCAGCTTCTGCAGATCCTGCTCGCCGCGCTTGAGCTCGTCTTCGGAGATCATTTTCTCCTTCTCGAACTCCCGCAGATCCTCGTGGGCGGCGCGGCGCACGTTGCGCACGGCCACGCGCGACTCCTCGAGGCGACTGTGGACGACCTTGACCAGGTCGCGGCGGCGCTCCTCGGTCAACGGGGGAAGGTTCAGGCGGATGACCTTGCCGTCGCTGTTGGGCGTCAGGCCCAGGTCGGAGCCCAAAATCGCCTTCTCGATGCTCTTGAGGGTCGACCCATCAAAGGGCTTGATCAGCAGTTGGCGCGGCTCGGGTACCGAGATCGTGGCCAGCTGCATCAGGGCCGTATCCGAGCCGTAGTACTCGACCTGTACGCGCTCTATTAGGGCCGGCGAGGCCCGGCCGGTGCGGATCGTGACCAGGTTCTGTTCAAGGGACGTCAGCGCGCCCTTCATGCGCTCCTCGGCGTCGTGCAGCGCTTCTTTGATCATAGGGTCAGGACTCGTGGGTCAGTTTCTGGCAGGCGGCCAATCGGCGCGCCCGGGTAGACGCTAAGGATACCCTTCACAGCCCCGAGGCGCAAGGGGCGGCGCGAGGGGC
>JAEURK010000037.1 GCA_016789175.1 Anaerolineales bacterium | reverse complement strand
TGCGGCGCCGGCGGCCTCTCGTCGGCCGTGGGCGAGATGGCCTCGGGCTGCGGCGCCGACGTCGACCTGGCGACGGTGCGTCTCAAGTACCCGGGTCTCGCGCCGTGGGAGATCTGGCTCTCGGAGGCGCAGGAACGCATGGTGCTCGCGGTGCCGGCCGGTGCGTTGGATGCGCTCGGCGCGCTGTGTGCCACGTTCGATGTCGAGTTGACCGACATCGGCGCCTTCGACGCCAGCGGCCGGCTGCGGGTCAGCTACGGCGCCAAGACCGTGCTGGACCTCGCCAACGCTTTCCTGCACGACGGCATCCCGCAGCGCCAGTTGTCGGCCACGATCGCGCCGGCCGCGGCGACCGCCCGCCATCGATCGGCGATCACGAACCGATCGATCCTGAACGACCTGGTCGTGAGCCTGTTGCGCTTGCCCAACATCGCGACCAAGGCCGACGTGATCCGCGTCTACGATCACGAGATCCTGGGCGGCACGATCGTCAAGCCGCTGACCGGGGTGAGGCACGACGGGCCGTCGGACGCGGCCGTGATCAAACCGGTCGGCACGCGCGGCTTGCGCGGCATCGTGCTGAGCAACGGGCTCAACCCCGAATTCGGCAAACACGACGCCTACCGCATGGCCTGGAGCGTCATCGACGAAGCCGTCCGGAATGCCGTGGCGGTCGGGGCTGATCCCGATCGGATCGCCATCCTCGACAACTTCTGCTGGGGCGACCCGAAGCGTCCTGAGACGCTCGGCACGCTGCTCGAGGCGGCGCGCGGCTGCCACGACGGCGCCCTGCACTACCGGACACCGTTCATCTCGGGCAAGGACTCGCTCAACAACGAGTACCTGGGCGCCGACGGGCAGCGACACGCGATCCCGCCGACGCTCCTGATCTCGGCCATCGGCCTGATCGACGACGTGCGCGCGGCAGTCACCAGCGACCTCAAGAGCGCGGGCAATCGCCTGTACTTGCTCGGCGAAACGCGGGATGAATTGGGCGGTGCGCATGTCTGGCAGGCCGTGGAGGCGAAGGGCGCAGGGCGAGGCGCGCAGGGCGCGTGGCGGGCCGAGGTGCCTGGGCCGGTCGAGCAGGCTCCGGCGCTTTATCGCGCGCTGCACGGCGCGATCGCGGCCGGGCTCGTGGCGAGCTGCCACGATCTGAGCGAGGGCGGTCTGGCGGCAGCCGCGGCCGAGATGTGCATCGGCGGCCGCCTGGGCCTGGCGTTGACGCTGCCCGAGGGCGACCCGTGGGTGCAGCTCTTCAGCGAATCGAACGGCCGGCTGCTGGTCGAGGTGGCGCCCGGACGTGCGGCCGAATTCGAGGCGCGGTTCGCGGCGTTGCCGTGCACGGCGCTCGGCGCAGTGTCGGGTTCCGGCCGGTTCTCGGTCACGACCCGCACAACGGGCCTGATCGACCTGGCCGTGAAGGATCTGGTGCGCGCATGGACCCATCCCGCCTAGTCGTGCGCCGCGTGACCGAGGACGACGCCGCGCTGTGGCTGGCGCTGGCGCGTCGGATCGATGACGAGACCCGATTCATGATGTTCGAGCCTGGCGAACGGAAGACCACAGTCGCAGAACAGGCCGCGCGCTTCCGCGCCATGAACGCGACCGACAACCAGACCCTGTTCCTGGCCGAGGTCGACGGCGAGCCGATCGGGTATCTGGGTGCGATGGGCGGCACGTTCAACCGCAACCGGCACAAAGTCATGATCTTCATCGGCATCCGGGATGGGTTCCAGGGCCAGGGCGTCGGCACGGCGCTCTTCAAGGAAATGGAAGCCTGGGCCCGAGCCTGGGGCGCGCATCGGATCGAGCTGACTGTGATGCCCCACAACGCCGCCGGGCTGGCGCTGTACAAGAAAATGGGATTCGAAATTGAGGGCACGCTGCGCGATGCGCTCCGCGTCGACGGTGTGTATGTGGACGAGATCACGATGGCCAAGGTGCTATGACCCCACGCGCATTGATCCTGCATGCCAACGGCACGAACCGCGACGGCGACGTCGCCGAGGCCCTGCGCCTTGCGGGCGCCGAGCCCGAGATCGCGCATCTCAACACGCTGCGCCAGGACAGGCGGGCCTGGTCGCACTACCAGATGCTCGTGTTGCCGGGCGGCTTTGCCTATGCCGATGCGCTCGGCGCCGGCCGCCTGATGGGCCTCGACCTGCGCACCTACTTCGGCGACGAGATGGCGGCCTTCATCGAAAGCGGCAAGCCCGTGATCGGGATCTGTAACGGCTTTCAGACCCTGGTCAAGGGCGGGTTCCTGCCGGGTCTGAACGTCGACCACGGCAAGCCGTACGCCACACTGACCTTCAACGCCAGCGGCCACTTCGAGTGCCGCTGGGTGACCTTGCGCGCCCGCTCGCGCCATTGCCTGTGGACGCGCGGGCTGAACGAGTTGATCGACTGTCCGATCGCGCACGGCGAGGGCAACTTTACGCTCGCCAACCCATCTCTGCTGGCCGATCTGAACGTCGACGACCAGATCGCGCTCGTGTACACGCGGCCCGACGGTCGGCCGGCCGATGAGCGCTATCCGGACAACCCGAACGGCTCGATCGCCGATATCGCCGGAGTGTGCAACCCGGCCGGCAACGTGCTCGGCCTGATGCCGCACCCCGAGAACCACATCCACTTCTATCAACACCCGCACCACCCGCGCGGCTTTGCGGGCCGGCTGGGGTTGAGACTCTTCGAGAACGGCGTGAAGGCGATAGTGTGAGGAGGGAGGAGGGAGGAGCGATGGGTGACCGATCGACTAGCCGACAACGCGACTACCCGACAGCCCGACTACCTGACTACCCGACTACCGGACGACCCGACTATGCTATCCCCTGACCTGATCGCTGCGGCGTTGCCACTGGCCCTGCGCGAGACCCATCTCGATCTGCCCGGGCGCGGCGAGGGCAAAGTGCGCGAGTGGTACACGCTCGCGGGCGGGCGCCGCTTGATCGTCACCACCGATCGGCTCTCGGCCTTTGACCACGTCCTGGCGGCCGTGCCATACAAGGGGCAGGTGCTCAACCAGCTCTCGGGCTGGTGGTTCGAACAGACCCGGGATCTGGTCGACAATCATCTGATCGCCCTGCCCGACCCCAACGCCGCGATCGTCGAGGCGGCTACGCCCTTCCCGGTTGAGGTCATCGTCCGCGGCTACATCACGGGCGTCACCGGCACGGCGCTCTGGCGCCGGTACGAGCTCGGCGAGCGCGAGATCTATGGGCACAGCTTTGGCGAGGGCCTGCGCAAGAACCAGGCGCTGCCCGAGCCGATCGTCACGCCGACCACCAAGGGCGGGCCGACCGGCCATGACGAACGATTGACCTGCGCCGAGGTCGTGTCGCACGGGCTGCTCGACGCCGCGACCTGGGAAGCGACGATGGCGGCGGCGCTGGCGGTGTTCAAACGTGGGCAGGCCCGGGCCGCGCAAGCGGGCCTGATCCTGGTCGACACCAAGTACGAGTTCGGGCGCGCCGCCGATGGCCGGTTGCTCCTGATCGACGAGGTGCACACGCCCGACTCGTCGCGCTACTGGCTGGCCGACAGCTACGCCACGCGCTTTGCCGCCGGCCTGGAACCCGAGAACTACGACAAGGAGTTCGTGCGTCTGGCGTATGCCGCGCGCGGTTATCGCGGCGACGGCGAGCCGCCGATGATGGACGACACGCTCTGGGTCGCGGCCGCGCAGCGTTACATCGATATCTTCGAGCGCCTGACCGGCCGCGCGTTCGAGCCGGCGGCCTATCCGGCGGAGACCCGTCTGGCAACGCTCGCCCAGCTGTGACCAGTGATTGCGACCGATCGACATGGAGCAGAGACCTTGACGCATTCCGTGCGCGATCATGCTTTCCAGGTGCTGTTACACCCGATCACGCTGCTGGCGATCGGCGTGCAGCTGTTGAACGACCACGTCCTGCGGCGCGTCGACCCGAGCCCGATCTGGGGCAAACTTGGCGACGTCACGATGCTGATCTATGCGCCGCTTCTGTTCGCGGCGCTGGTCGCGTTTGTGCTTCCGATCCGCGGCCAGCAGGGCCTCCGTCGGGTCGGGCTGGCGGGTCTCGCGGTGGTCGCCGTCTGGTTCATCCTGGGCAAGACCGTGCCCGACGTGCTCGTCGCGACCAATGCGCTGGCGTCGCTGCTCACGAGCCGGCCGTCGCACCTGATTCTCGACCCGACCGACCTGCTCGCGCTGCCGGCGCTCGGCGTGGCCTGGTGGATCTGGGAGCACCCGCTGCGGCTGGAGCGCTCGCACGGCCTGCGCCCGTTCGGTCTGGCGGCCCTCGGCGTGGCCTGGTTGGCGACTGTGGCGACGTCGGTTCCGACGATCCCCACGGGCATCCAGCGCGTGTGTTTGGCAAATGGCGCTTTGAGAGCCGAGGCCGATTTCATTGGAGGCTCGGGTCCTTACGATGTCTTCCGGAGTGACGATGGCGGGCGGACCTGGACCGAAGTCACGGATCGTCAGGACCAACTTTGCGAGAACGCAGATCGGCAATCAGGCCCAAAGACCCTAGCCGTGCCCGAAACCCCGTGGCAATATCGCATCCTGTACGGTCAGGCTATCGAGCGTTCATCAGGGATCAGCGAGGCGTGGACGCGTGTGTATGACTCGCAAGCCGACGATATCAGCGGCGCCTACGCCGGCGAAAAAGACACGGGTCCACTGGACGCGATCGTGGAGCCGAGCAGCGGCAACCTGATCGTCGCCATGGGACGACGCGGCCTTCTTCTCATCGCGCCAGGTGGCGATCCCGCCTGGGTGTCGCTGGGGATCTACTCCCGGGATTTCGACTTTCAAAGCAACTCTGTGTTTGTGCTGAATTACCCGATCACCATTGCGATTTTGCTCGTCCCGTTGTCGGTTTATGCTCTCGGGCGCGCAACCCTTGGTTTGTCCGTGGGGATGCGTAAGTTCGACTGGCCGGTGCTCATCACGTTCGCCTTGAACATGCTTTTCATCCATCCCGCCAGCCAATGGCCGGAACGGGAGGCCCCCACCAAGCTGTTGAGCGAGCTTGAGGTCCAGCAGATTATCCTGGCGGTAATCGCGATTCCCTTGGCTATCGCGACCCTCGATGCCATGCACAAGGCCCGCGACCGGCGCCCGCGGCTATTGGTGAGAAGCCTCCTGTTTTCGGTCCTGGCGGCGATCATTTTTCTCACTCCGTTTGGCCTGTGGGCAGCCACTGGTTTTCCGGGTTTTTCGGCTGAAGGAAACGCATTCGGAGGCCTATCGCCGGCGCCAGTTCTGGCGATCATCCTGACGGTCTCGCTGTTGGTCGGCGCCCGGCTGGCCCTGCGCCGCGGCCTGATTCCGACCAGCGAGACGGCCAGCAGCCTTGAAAAGAGTGAGACACCATGACCCTCATCGGCATCATCATGGGTTCGCAATCCGACTGGGAGACGATGCAGCATGCGGCCTCGACGCTTGAGGCGCTCGGCGTGCCGCATGAGGTGCGTGTGGTCTCGGCCCACCGCACGCCCGACCTGCTCTTCGAGTACGCGAGCACAGCCGAGGCGCGCGGGCTCGAGGTGATCATCGCCGGGGCCGGCGGCGCCGCCCACCTGCCCGGGATGTGCGCGGCCAAAACCGCCCTGCCCGTACTGGGTGTGCCGGTGCAATCGAAGACGCTCAACGGCCTGGACTCGCTGCTCTCGATCGTGCAGATGCCGGCCGGCGTGCCCGTGGGCACGCTCGCCATCGGGCGCGCCGGCGCGATCAACGCCGCATTGCTCGCCGCCGCGATCGTGGCCAATGCGCATCCCGAGTTCAAGCCCGCGGTGGCCGCTTTTCGCGATCGGCAGACGCAATCGGTGCTCGATCAGCCGGACCCGCGTCAGGGGCCTGCGGCATGACGATGCTGGGCATCATCGGCGGCGGTCAGCTCGGCCGCATGCTCGCACTGGCCGCGGCCCCGCTCGGTGTGCGCTGCCGAGTGCTCGAACCAGGCGCCGCGCCGCCGGCCGCCGTCGCCGCCGAAATAGTGCAGGCGGACTATGACGACCCAGACGGCCTCGCCCGTCTGGCGGAAGGTATCGACGTCGTCACGTTCGAGTTCGAAAACGTGCCGGCCGAGGCGGTGGCCTGGCTCTCCGAGCGTTGCCCGGTTTGCCCGGGGGCGCTGGCGTTAGCGACCGCGCAGGATCGGGTTGAAGAGAAGAAGCTGTTTCGAGCGCTGGCCATCGCCATCCCGGCGATGCGCGCCGTCTCGGATCTGGGCGACCTCCAATCCGCGGTCGCCGCGATCGGCTTGCCGGCCGTGCTCAAGACCCGCCGCCTTGGCTACGATGGCAAGGGTCAGGCCGTCTTGCGCGGCCTCGAGGATCTCGGGCCGGCCTGGCGGGCCATCGGCGCCGCCCCAGCGATCGTCGAAGCCCACGTGCCGTTCGCGCGTGAGCTCTCGATCATCGCGGTGCGCGGCCGGGACGGAGAAACGGGGTTTTATCCGTTGGTCGAGAACCACCACCGGGACGGGATCCTACGGCTTTCGATCGCGCCCGCCCCGGATCTGACGATCGCGCTACAACAGAAAGCCGAAGCGATCGCCAGACGTGTGCTGGATGCGCTCGGTTATGTGGGCGTGCTGGCGATTGAGCTCTTTCAGGTCGGCGACACGCTGATGGCAAACGAGATAGCCCCGCGCGTTCACAACTCCGGCCACTGGACCATCGAAGGCGCGACCACAAGTCAATTCGAGAACCACATCCGAGCCGTGCTCGGGTGGCCCCTCGGGGCCACCGACGTGCCGCGGCCGGCGGCCATGCTCAACGTGATCGGGACCCTGCC
>JAEURK010000327.1 GCA_016789175.1 Anaerolineales bacterium | reverse complement strand
GACATTCCCGAGCCGTATCGTGAAACCGCCATCGGGCGACTGCTCGAATTTCACAACCTGGGACGGGCGAGTGAAACCTACACGCAAGCTCAGATCCTGATCGGTATGTGTATGGATCATCGCAAGCACTTGCACATCCCTGACAACTTCGCCTTCATCATCCGTGCCGGCGGCGCCAATCTGCGGTACAGCGAATTCAAGGTCTCCTACGCCATCGCGGTCGGGGGCGTGAGCGCCATCGCTTTGATCGGACACACGCAATGCGGCATGGTCAACCTCATGGCGCGGCGGGAGCGATTCGTGGATGGGCTGGTCGAGCGCGCCGGCTGGGAGCGGGCACGGGCGGAGGAGCACTTCTACCACTTCGCCCCAATGTTCGAGGTTGGCAACGAGATCGACTTCGTCCTGAGCGAGGCCAAGCGGCTGCGTCTGCGGTATCCGCGCTGCCTCGTGGCCCCTTTGCTCTACCGGGTCGAAGACAATCGGCTGTACGGGCTGACGGAGTAGCGACTCAACCGGCCTGCCGCACGAGTTGGAAGACCTGGTGCATGGGCCCATCGAGCGTCGTTGCGACTCGCCAGCCCGCCTGGTGCGCCAGGTCGGACAGGTGCGCCAGGCCCAGGTAGCGAATGGCTGGACGCCCCGGAACATGCTCCGAAAACCGCAGTCGCGGGTCGAGTGTCGCGGAATCGCGCACGACCGGGCCGACGACCACCGTTTGGCGCGGCGCGCCGTCCGCCAGGGCTGCGAGGTTGGCGAAGATATCGCCATCGGCGGCGTATTCGAACAGGGCCCCCTCGGAAGACACGGCCACGAGACCGGCTTCCGAGCGTAACTCCGTCAAGATCCGCCGCAGCGGAGTCGGATCCTGCCAGTCGTAGGTGATACCCGTCAGGGCCACATCGAGGCCGGCCAGGGGGGCGCCAGGCGCCCGCAGAGCTTCAACCGCGCGGGCCCCAAACGACGGCCCGTGTGGATCGAGGTCGAGCACATGGATCCGGATGCGCCGGTCGCGCAATGGAGTCGGACCCGCTTTGGCCAGGAGCAGGAGCGCGTTCCAGCTGTCCGCCGCCGGACCACCGCCGATGTTGATCAGGTCGACCGGCCGGCCCGGGAGCCGTTCCAGATCCGGGCGCAGGTGCTTGGCGAGCAGACGCGCGATATCGCGCATGCGCCACCGAAAAGTCAGGGGAGTCAATCCGGCGGCCCATTGCCGATCCAATGGGCCGGCGTACCCGTCGCCGAGATTATCCGGTCCGAGCTTGTGCAGGTAGGTCATGATCCCGGTGGTGTACGTGTCGGATGAGTCGAGCATGCCGCGCACCAGGATCGAGTTGGCAGCGGCTGCTCGCATCAGGGCGGCCGGCGTTTTGGCACTGCGCTCCAGGCTGGCAACGAAAGCATTGATCATGGCATCCAGGTTGATCGCGTCGGTATCGAGCGCGAAAGCCGGGTGGGTGAGATCAATGACCGGGATCTCGAGGCCGTCGTCGGTGCAGGCGTAACAGACGCCGGGTCTCTTGTTGCGTTCTGGGATGATGTCGTTCATCGCTGCCTCCGGAGCCGGGGATGGCGGGGACAATCCCCATGATACGCCCGTCTGATTCTTGCCCTGGGGCAGAGACAAACCGCGGCCGAAGTTCGGGCACTCTGCCGGGAGTGGCGGACAGTGGTTGACGGATAATCGGGGATTGGCGGGCCGGCCGAGCGCCTGCGCCTGCTCCAAGAGGTCCATCGCAACCCATGCCCAAGCGCACCGACATCCGCTCCATCCTGATCATCGGCTCCGGCCCGATCGTGATCGGCCAGGCCTGCGAGTTCGACTACTCCGGCGTTCAGGCCTGCAAGGCACTGCGACGCGAGGGTTATCGCGTCGCCCTGGTCAACTCGAATCCGGCCACGATCATGACCGACCCCGAGTTCGCAGACGCGACCTACATCGAGCCATTGACTGTCGATGTGCTCGAGAAGATCATCGCGATTGAGAAACCCGATGCGTTGCTGCCGACGGTCGGCGGCCAGACCGGCCTCAACCTGGCCATGGATCTGTGGCGGGCCGGCGTGCTCGAGCGGCACGGGGTTCGCCTGATCGGCGCGCAGCCGGAGGCGATCGATCTGGCCGAAGATCGGCTCAAGTTCCGCGACGCCATGTTGGCTGCCGGGCTCAAGGTTCCGCATTCCGGCCTGGCGCGTTCGCTGGCTGAGGCCGAGGCCCTGGCGGCCGAGATCGGGTTGCCGGTGCTGATCCGGCCCTCATTTACGTTGGGCGGCTCCGGCGCCGGCGTGGTGCACACCCTGGATGAATTCCGGCTCAAGGTCGAACATGGGCTGCGCGAGTCACCCGTCCACGAAGTGCTGATCGAGAAGTCGGTGTTGGGTTGGAAGGAGTATGAGCTCGAGGTGATGCGCGACCGGGTCGACAACTTCGTGGTGGTGTGCTCGATTGAGAACCTCGACCCGATGGGCGTGCACACCGGCGACAGCATCACGGTCGCGCCGGCCCAGACCCTGACCGATCGCGAATATCAGCGCCTGCGCGATATGGCCAAGACCGTGATGGCCACGGTCGGGGTCGAAACCGGCGGCTCGAATGTGCAGTTCACGGTCAACCCGATCGACGGCGAGGTCTTGATCATCGAGATGAACCCGCGTGTCAGCCGCAGTTCGGCCCTGGCGTCGAAAGCGACCGGCTTCCCGATCGCCAAGATCGCGGCCCTGCTCGCGGTCGGCTATACCCTGGATGAGATCAAGAACGACATCACGCGCGTGACCCCGGCCTCATTCGAGCCCAGCATCGATTACTGCGTCGTCAAGATCCCGCGTTTCGCGTTCGAGAAATTCGTCGGCGCCGAGGACACCCTGGGACCGCAGATGAAATCAGTCGGTGAGGTGATGGCCATTGGACGGACGTTCCCTGAGGCGCTCAACAAGGCCCTGCGCGGGTTGGAGCTAGGGAAGGGGAAAGGGAACAGGGAGGAGGGAGCAGCACGGAGGGAGTGGGGGCTGGCGCGACCGACGGCGTTACGGATCTTCGAGGCGCTGGACGCGCTGCGGGCCGGGATGAGCCAGGCAGAGCTGGTCGCCGTGACCGCGTACGACCCCTGGTTCGTGGCGCAGATGGGCTTGATGGTCGACCTCGAGCGCGACCTGGCCGCATATTCGCTTGAGTCCCTTCCGGTGGATCTCCTGCGCGCTGCGAAACGCATGGGTTACTCGGACCTGCAGATCGCAGCCCTCCTCGCTTCACCTTCGTCGCTTCGCCGTCCTCATCCCGAATCCGTCCGCCAGCGCCGCATCTCCGACGGCATCGTGTCGAACTTCTATCGGGTCGACACCTGCGCGGCCGAGTTCGAGGCCCACACACCGTACTTGTATTCGACCTACGAACGTGACGACGAGTCCGAGCCGACCCAGCGGCGTAAGGTCGTGATCCTGGGTGGTGGCCCGAACCGGATCGGTCAGGGGATCGAGTTCGACTACTGCTGCGTGCATGCCTGCTTCGCCCTCAAGGAAATGGGGTTCGAGACCATCATGGTCAACTGCAACCCCGAAACCGTGAGCACCGATTACGACACAGCCGACCGCCTGTACTTTGAGCCGCTCACGCTGGAGGACGTGCGCAACATCCTGGACAACGAGCAGCCCGAGGGCGTGATCGTCCAGTTCGGCGGCCAAACGCCGATCAACCTGACCCGTGGGTTGGCCGAGGCCGGCGCCCCGATCTGGGGGACGGCGCCTGACGACATCGACCTGGCTGAAGATCGGGTGCGTTTCGGCCAGCTCCTGCGCGACCTGGAGATCCCGCATCCGGAATGGGGCACCGCACGCTCGCTCGAATCGGCCCGCACCGTCGCGGCGCGGATCGGCTACCCGGTGCTGGTACGGCCCAGCTACGTGCTGGGCGGCCGGGCGATGGAGATCGCGTATGACGACCGTCAGCTGGCCGACTTCCTGGCCGCGGCCACGGCGGCGGCGCCGGATGGGCCGGTGCTGATCGACCACTACCTCGAGGATGCTTACGAGATCGACGTCGACGCGCTGTGCGATGCGGAGCGTGTGGTGATCGCGGGCGTCATGCAGCATATCGAGGAGGCCGGCGTGCACTCGGGCGACAGCGCCTGTGTCTTGCCGCCCTGGAAGATCAGCAACTATCACCTCAGCATCATCGAAGACTACACCGAGCGACTGGGCAACGCCCTGCGGGTTCGGGGCCTGATGAACATCCAATACGCGATCAAAGACGACGAGGTCTATGTGATCGAAGTCAATCCGCGGGCCTCGCGCACGGTGCCGTTCGTCAGCAAGGCCACCGGCGCGCCCCTGGCAAAGCTGGCCGCGCAGGTCATGGCCGGCAAGACTCTGGCTGA